>NZ_CP023067.1:2552500-2852500 GCF_002288525.1 Sinorhizobium sojae CCBAU 05684 | reverse complement strand
GTGCTGTTCCTGGCGATGATCGCCGGCGTCCTGATGATCAGCAAGCCGCAGGGCGCCGGGCCTGGAGACGGTGGCCACTAGAAGATCCCCCCTGACTGCAAACTGCTCTTGGGAGAGACGAAAGCGATGCCGCCCCCCGCGGGGCGTCCGGCCCAGATCGGTGCATTCAATTGGCGCAGCGCGACACAGAAGCGGATTTGTTGTTTGCTGCATTAAATGCGAGCGCGACCGGGTCTGGATTTTGAGCCTGTTTAATACTAACCAAAACTCAATATTCTCCACCCCTGCTGATTCCTCCGAAATGGAACGCAAGATGCTGCAATGGCTCAATAGGCCAATAGGATTTACCGAGGAACTGTCAGGAAAATCGTTCTCCCCCTCAAGAGCAGACTACTATACCGGGCCGCCTGGGAAGCCGATTCAACTGCTTGTGCAAGCAAGAAAAGATTTTCTGTCGATCTGGCGCGCAAGCGACTACAAAGAGAAAGTTTCCGAGATACGGGTGCTCGGTCGACAGATCGTCATCGTCAACTCGCCCGAACTCATCCGGCACGTCGTCGTCAAGCGCCACGAAAACTTCCAGCGCAAGACCCCACAGATGCGTCGCGCGCTTGAATTCCTCCTTGGAGATGGGCTTTTTATCTCGCCGCCCCCTTGTGACCGACATAGTGCACGCAAAAAGGGTGCCTTCCTTCGGTCCGATTATGGAGCGCACGTCGATCGAACTCGTCGAGCGCTGGAAGCGAATACCCGAGGGTACACCCGTCAACGCGCTTCACGAGATGGCCGGCTTGACTGCGGAGATCATCGCTCGAAGCGTCTTTGGAAACGACCTCGGCGACGACAGCGCCGCGGCTGTCACAGAAGGCTTCACCAGTTACCAGGCCCTGGTCGACTCCATCAATATCGGTTACTTCCTCGGATTTGACGACGGCTTGCCGATCTTTCGCACGCCGACACTGCGTCGCTCCGTTAGCCGCATTCACCGGATCATCGACAAGGTTGTGGAGGATCACCTGTCCGGTCGCGGCGACCACAATTCGATGGTCGAGCTTCTCGTGCGCCGCCAGATGAAGAGTCCGGAACTGAAACTCGATCTTGTCGCTCTGCGAAACGAGGCCGCAACTATTTTCATGGCGGGCCATGAAACGACAGCTTCGACTTTGACCTGGGCCTGGTATCTGTTGTCCAGGGCACAATGGGTGGAAGAGGCCGTGCATGCCGAGATCGGGCGTGTTTGCGGCAACCGGATTCCGACGATAGACGACGTACCGCAGCTCGAACTGTGCAAGGCAGTGATCGAGGAAACGCTTCGCCTCTATCCTCCTGTCCCAATTCTGGCACGGCAGACCCGTGAAGCCGAGATGATCGGCAACATCGCCGCCCAGCGCGGTTCCCTCGTGCTGATCGTACCCTGGCTGCTGCACCGCACGGGGAGCCTGTTTGAGCAGCCGCATTATTTTCGACCGGAGCGTTTCATGGGCGGGCGCCGCCCGACTCCCTATAGCTACATACCGTTCGCAAGCGGACCACGCGTGTGCCCAGGCTTGCATTTCGGCCTTACGGAAGCGGTCCTCTGCCTGGCAATCATTGCCCAGCAATTCCGCGTCGTCGTCGCGAGTACCCACAAACTAGAACCAGTCTGCCGTCTGACGCTGCGGCCCAAAGGGGGCCTGCCGGTCACACTCGAGAAACGAAGTGGAACGCCGCGTGCCGACCGCTGAGTGGCAGACGAAGCCGCGTATGAAGAAACGGAGCGCCTGGATATTTTACCAGCAAAGCGCCCCCACGATTACCGATGTCCTGGCAGGGAGACGGCGATCGCGCGATTTCTGGCGCCATGTGGTAACGAACAATTTTTGGAATGTTACCCACCTGCTCGTACATTTCGGACTCAAGCTTCTCCCGATGGATGCCTGCTCGAATTTCGGAGCGAGCCTCGGCAGCTTCGCGATGCCGCGTTTTCACAGGATCGCTTCGAATCGTGCCCGTGACACGATCCGGCAACTATGCCCGGACATGGGTGATCGCGACCGTGACGAGCTTTTTCGCAGGAATTGCCGTGCGCAGGGACGGCTGATGACAGAATTTTCTGTTGTCAATCGCCTCCAACGCCATCCCGAGCGCGTGGAAGTCCACGGACTCGATATCATTGCCGAAGCCGTTGACCGTGGGCCGGTCATCCTGGTCGGGATGCACCTCGGTAACTGGGAAATCACCCCGACCGTATTGCACGGCATCAATGTTCACGCGTTTTATGTCCCTCCAAGAGGGCGTGCAAAAGCCTGGATCGCCGAACGCGTTCGCCGCAAGGCTGGCCTAAGATTTCTGCCCCCCGGCGCGGCGGGCGTTAAGCCCGCGATCAAGATCCTGAAGGATGGTGGCGTCGTCAGCATCTTCTGCGACGAGGGTTTCGGCGGCAAAATCCGGGGACCCTTCTTCGGACGGAAACCCCATCTCGAAGGGAATATCGGCGTTGCCATCCGCTTGGCACGTGTGACGGGCGCCACAATATGTCCGTGGTATTGCTTGCGCGGCGAGGGCTTCAATTTCGTATGGCGCTCGCTCGACCCAATTCGGCTCCCGCCTGAAGACAGTCCTGGCGCACGGCGGGGCGAGGACCTCCTTCTGCTGAACGACGTGGTCGAAAGGGTGATTAGGGAGAACCTCGATCAATGGTATTTCCTGGACCATGCGCTTCGCGCACCATGACAGCGCAACCTTGGTCTGACAGCTCCGCCCCCTTCAACTCATACCTTTTGCCCTTCATCCGGCCTGTCGGCCACTTTCTCTCCCATGCTGATGCATGCTGGAAAAGGGACTCGCCGCTTGTCTGGAGAAGGGTTAGAGTGGGGCAACCTTCACCTCGCCTCGCCGCCCTGTGGTTCCCTGAGCAAACACAGCGACTGAGACGTTGCTATTTCGCCTCGTTTATCGCCGTTGGCGTATTTTTGATTTACGTACATCAAAAATTCCTCTAAGGGTTCCCGAGGAGGAGAGGATGCGTCCAACCGTTCACGATATCGCCGCTGAAGCGGGGGTCAGCCTGGCGACCGTCGACCGGGTGCTCAACAACCGTCCGGGCGTCAGGGCCGTGACGCGCGACAAGGTCGAGCAGGCGATCGAGACGCTCGGCTATGTGCGTGACGTTGCGGCGGCGAACCTTGCCAAGGGGCGCACCTATCCGCTGATTTTCATCATGCCAGCGGGCGACAATTCCTTCATGCGCGGCCTTGAGGCCGAAGTGAGGGCGGCGACCGTCCGCTCGGCGGCGGAGCGCACGGAGATCACAATTCTGACGGTACCTGCCTTCAATGCGCAGGCATTGGCGGAGGCGCTCGCCGAGGCGCATCGTCGGCAGCCGGCAGGTGTTGCCGTGGTCGCTATCGAAGCGCCTGAAGTGACCGCCGCGGTAAAGCGTCTTCGCGACGACGGTATTGCCGTCGTGACCCTCGTGTCGGACCTGCCCGGTTCGGCGCGCGACCACTTCGCCGGGGTCGACAATGTCGCCGCCGGGCGCACGGCCGGCAGTCTGATGGGGCGTTTTCTCGGCAACCGCGAGGGACCGGTGGCCGTGCTGGCGGGCTCCATGCTCGTACGCGACCACAGGGATCGCCTCGAAGGTTTCCAAGCCGTGATGCGCGACTGTTTCGGCACCCGCGCGCTGCTGCCGGTGGTCGAGGGCCAGGACGACGCGGCGCTTGCTGAGAAACTGGTTGCGGCGCTGATCGACGCACATCCGGATCTTGCCGGCATCTATAGTATCGGCGCCGGCAATCGCGGTCTCGTCGCGGCGCTCGAGAAGGCGGGCAAGGCGGGGACGATCTGCGTGGTCGCGCACGAACTGACCGCCTATAGCCGCGCGGCGCTCCTGTCCGGAACGATCGACGCGCTCCTCAACCAGGATGCTGGCCACGAGGTCAGAAGCGCGATCCGTGTCCTCAAGGCCAAGGCGGATGGTTTGGCGGTGATTGCGGCGCAGGAGCGCATCCGCATCGACATATTCCTGAAGGACAATCTGCCGAGCGGGCAGGTTTAGGAGAATGCCCATGTATCTCGGACTGGATCTCGGCACCTCCGGCGTCAAGGCGATGCTGATCGACGATGACCAGCGCATCATCGGTTCCGCCTCGGCCGGTCTCGACGTGTCACGCCCGCATCCCGGCTGGTCGGAGCAGGACCCCGCCGACTGGATTCGTGCGGCCGACGAGGCGATCGGCGGCCTCAAGGCGGCCCATCCGCGGGCGCTTGCCGCCGTCCGCGGGATCGGCCTCTCCGGCCAGATGCACGGCGCAACGCTTCTCGACAGGCATGACGCCGTGCTTCGGCCATGCATACTCTGGAACGATACCCGCAGCCACCGCGAGGCGGCCGCGCTCGACCGCGATCCGCAATTCCGGGCGCTCACCGGCAATATTGTCTTTCCCGGCTTCACCGCGCCGAAGCTCGCCTGGGTGCGTGAAAACGAGCCGGAGATATTCGCGCAGGTGCGCTGGGTCCTGCTGCCGAAGGACTATCTCCGCCTATGGCTGACCGGCGAGCACATGTCGGAAATGTCGGATTCCGCGGGTACGTCCTGGCTCGACACGGGCAAGCGCGGGTGGTCTGAGAGCCTGCTTGCAGCCACTCATCTGGAGGAGCGGCAGATGCCGAGCCTCGTCGAGGGGACCGAAGGAGCAGGCACATTGAGGTCGGACCTTGCGAGCCGCTGGGGCATGGGAGAGAACGTCGTCGTGGCCGGCGGCGCCGGCGACAACGCGGCGTCGGCTTGCGGCATGGGCACCGTAAGCGAGGGGAATGCCTTCGTCTCGCTCGGGACCTCCGGCGTGCTCTTTGCGGCCAACTCGCGCTACCTCCCCAATCCGGAGAGCGCGGTTCATGCCTTCTGTCATGCGCTGCCCAATACCTGGCACCAGATGGGCGTCATCCTATCGGCGACCGACGCGCTGAACTGGCATTCGGGCGTTACCGGCAGGAGTGCCGCCGATCTCACCGGTGAGCTTGGCGGTAAGCTCAAGGCGCCAGGTTCGGTCACGTTCCTTCCCTATCTCTCCGGTGAGCGCACGCCGCACAACGACGCGGCGATCCGCGGCGCCTTTGCCGGTCTCGGGCACGAGAGCTCGCGAGCGGTGCTGACGCAGGCGGTGCTCGAAGGCGTTTCCTTCGCGATCCGCGACAGTCTGGAAGCCTTGCGGGCGGCCGGCACGACGCTCGCCCGCGTCACCGCGATCGGCGGCGGCTCCCGCTCCCGCTACTGGCTGCAATCGGTCGCGACGGCGCTCGACCTGCCGGTCGACCTGCCGGCGGACGGCGATTTTGGTGCGGCCTTCGGCGCGGCGCGGCTCGGGCTCATCGCCGCGACCGACGCTGATCCGTTTGCCGTCTGCACGGCGCCCGAGACGGCGGAAACGATTGCGCCGGATGCATCTCTCGTAGCCGCCTACGAAGATGCCTATCAGCGTTATCGGCGGCTCTACCCCGCGATCAAGGGAGCAATGCCGTAGGCAATGCACATGATTTCAGCCGGCGCCGGCTGAGTCCCGTGCCGAAATGAAATCGATTACTTTTCACCCAATGCCCGTGCCCCCCCTCAAGCGGCGCCGGCATTGCTAAAGTCCATGAGAGGAGACGACCGTGAGCACGGGTTTTTTCGGCGATGTCGCCAAGATCAAATATGAAGGGCCGGAAAGCAACAACCCGCTTGCCTTCCGCCATTATGATCCGGACGAGATCGTGCTTGGAAAGCGGATGGAGGAGCATCTGCGCTTCGCGGTCGCCTATTGGCACACATTCGTCTGGCCGGGCGGCGATCCCTTCGGCGGGCAGACCTTCGAGCGTCCGTGGTTCAAGGACACGATGGAAGCGGCCAAGCTCAAGGCAGACGTCGCCTTCGAGTTCTTCCAATTGCTCGGCGCGCCCTACTACTGCTTCCACGACGCGGATGTGCGCCCGGAGGGCCGGAATTTCGCCGAGAATACCAGTAATCTCCACGAGATCGTCGACTATTTCGCCCAGAAGCAGGCCGACACCGGGGTCAAGTTGCTCTGGGGCACGGCGAACCTCTTCTCGAACCGTCGCTATATGGGCGGTGCTGCGACCAATCCCGACCCGGACGTCTTTGCCTTCGCGGCAGCGACCGTGAAGACGTGCATCGACGCGACTCAGAGGCTTGGCGGCGAGAACTACGTGCTCTGGGGCGGGCGCGAGGGCTATGAGACGCTGCTCAACACCGACATGAAGCGCGAGCTCGACCAACTCGGCCGGTTCTTGAACCTCGTCGTCGAATACAAGCATAAGATCGGCTTCGAGGGCACGATCCTCATCGAGCCGAAGCCGCAGGAGCCGACGAAGCACCAATACGATTTCGACGTCGCGACCGTCTACGGGTTCCTCAAGAAATACGGCCTCGAGAACGAGGTGAAGGTGAATATCGAGCAGGGCCATGCGATCCTCGCCGGCCACTCCTTCGAGCACGAGCTGGCACTTGCCAATGCCCTCGGCATCTTCGGCTCGATCGACATGAACCGCAACGACTACCAGTCCGGCTGGGATACGGACCAGTTCCCAAACAATGTTCCGGAAATGGCGCTTGCCTACTACCAGATCCTTTCCGGCGGCGGCTTCAAGACCGGCGGCACCAATTTCGACGCGAAGCTGCGCCGCCAGTCGATCGATCCGGAGGACCTGCTGATCGGCCATATCGGCGGCATGGATTGCTGTGCGCGCGGCCTCAAGGCGGCGGCGAAAATGATCGAGGACAAGGCGATCTCGGGCCCGCTCGATGCTCGTTACGCCGGCTGGAACGTACCCGAAGCGAAGAAGATGCTCGAAGGCGGCTTCTCGCTCGAAGAGATCGAGGCATGGGTCCGCAAGGCGGGCCTCAACCCGCAGCCGAGATCCGGCAAGCAGGAATACCTGGAAAACATCGTCAACCGTTACGTCTGACGACCATGGGGTGCCTCGCCAGGGGCGCAATTCGCGCTCCTGGCGAGGCGGCAGGTTCTTTCAAGCGTGCGGCAGAGGCCCATTGCTCGTTGCGGAGAATCTGCTAGCTTCTGGCTCCTGCAACGTTGCAGGTGCTCAGTCGGCGCGAAAATCGCGGGGCAGAGGTGCAAAGGCCATCACTCGGCCGGCAGGCCGGTATCTCAGACGACCGATCGAACAGGGAGGAGATTTGCATGCGGACCATCAAGGGACCAGGGCTTTTTCTCGCGCAATTCGCCGGCGATGCGGCGCCGTTCAACTCCTGGGATGTGATCACGAAATGGGCGGCCGATTGCGGTTATAAGGGGGTGCAGGTGCCGAGTTGGGACGCCCGCCTCTTCGACCTGAGAAAGGCCGCAGAATCGAAGGCCTATTGCGACGAGATTGCCGGCAAGGCACGTGACAACGGCGTCGAGATCACCGAGCTTTCGACGCATCTGCAAGGGCAACTGGTGGCGGTGCATCCGGCCTATGACGAGTCTTTCGATGGCTTCGCGGCGCCTGAGGTGCGCGGCAATCCGAAGGCGCGACAGCAATGGGCTGTCGAACAGGTGAAACTGGCCCTGACCGCGTCCAGAAATCTCGGCCTCAACGCCATGGCAAGCTTTTCCGGTGCGCTTGCCTGGCCCTTTGTCTATCCCTGGCCGCAACGCCCCGCGGGCCTCGTGGAAACCGCCTTCGACGAGCTTGCCCGCCGCTGGAAACCGATCCTCGACTATGCGGAGGATTGCGGCGTCGATATCTGCTACGAGATACATCCGGGCGAGGACTTGCACGATGGCATCACCTACGAAATGTTCCTGGAGCGAACCGGCAACCACGCCCGCGCCTGCATGCTCTACGATCCCTCGCACTACGTGCTGCAGTGTCTCGACTACCTCGACAATATCGACATCTACAAGGACCGCATCCGGATGTTTCACGTCAAGGACGCGGAGTTCAACCCGACCGGGCGGCAGGGCGTCTATGGCGGCTATCAAGGTTGGGTCGATCGCGCCGGACGTTTCCGGTCGCTTGGCGACGGTCAGGTGGACTTCGGCGCTATCTTCTCGAAAATGGCGGCGAACAACTTTGCCGGCTGGGCCGTGGTCGAGTGGGAATGCGCCTTGAAGCATCCGGAAGACGGCGCGCGCGAAGGTGCCGAGTTCGTCAAGGCGCACATCATCCGTGTCACTGAAAAGGCCTTCGACGATTTTGCCGACAGCGGCACGGACGAGGTGGCGAACCGGCGCATGCTGGGGCTTTAGCTTTCAAGATTTGCCCCTCACTCCAGCCCTCTCCCCGCGGGCGGGGAGAAGGCGCCGGCAGGCGGATGAGGGGCTGTCCCATTGCAAACATCTCAGGAGAGGACGCAGGATGGCAATTGAGGGAAGCAGTAAGGAAACGCGTCAAGAGCCCATCCGCCTTGGCATGGTCGGCGGCGGCTCCGGCGCCTTCATCGGCGCGGTGCATCGCATCGCCGCGAGGCTCGACGATCACTTCCAGTTGGTCGCCGGCGCTCTGTCGTCGACGCCGGACAGGGCCCGGGCCTCGGGCCGCGAACTCGGCCTCGACCCTTCACGCATCTATTCCGATTTCAGGGAAATGGCGATCCGCGAGGCGAAGCTGAAGAGCGGCATCGAGGCGGTGGCGATCGTCACGCCCAATCACGTGCATTATGCCGCCGCCAAGGAGTTCCTGAAGCGTGGCATCCATGTGATCTGCGACAAGCCGCTGACCTCGACACTTGCTGACGCGAAGAAGCTCAAGCGGGCGGCGGATGAGAGCGATGCGCTCTTCGTGCTGACGCATAATTACACCGGCTATCCGATGGTGCGGCAGGCGCGCGAGATGATCGCGAACGGGGAGATCGGCGCCGTCCGCCTCGTTCAGATGGAATATCCGCAGGACTGGCTGACCGAGAGCATCGAGCAGTCCGGCCAGAAACAGGCCGCGTGGCGGACCGATCCGGCGCGCTCTGGCGCCGGCGGTTCGACCGGCGATATCGGCACGCATGCCTATAATCTCGGCTGCTTCGTATCCGGACTGGAATTGGAGGAGCTTGCGGCCGACCTCGACAGTTTCGTTCCCGGCCGTCAGCTCGACGACAACGCCCACGTGATGCTGCGTTTCAAGGAGAAGGACGGTGCGCGCGCCAAAGGCATGCTCTGGTGCAGCCAGGTGGCGCCCGGTAACGAAAACGGACTGATGCTGCGCGTCTATGGCAGCAAGGGCGGTCTCGAATGGACGCAGAAGGATCCCAATTATCTCTGGTATACGCCCTTCGGCGAGCCGAAGCGCCTGCTGACCCGCGCCGGTGCCGGCGCGTCTCCGGCCGCTGCCCGTGTATCACGCATTCCTTCGGGCCATCCGGAAGGCTATCTCGAAGCCTTTGCCAATATCTATACGGAAGCGGCGCGGGCGATCCATGCCAGGCGCAACGGCGAGACGGTGGACCCGGCCGTCACTTATCCGACAATTGACGACGGTATGAAGGGCATGATCTTTGTCGACGCCTGCGTTCGCTCCTCGAAGCGCAACGGTGCCTGGATAAAGGTTGGAGGCCTGGGCGATGGGCGGGACAACTCTGCGGTCGCGGGTTGACATTTGTCACGATCGCTTTAGGCGGCGGTCCGAATAGAGGAGGCGCAGCGGCGGCCACGACTTGCCGGTCAGACGTCGCTGGGAGCAAGGATGATGAGCATGATCGACGCCAAGAAACTCGCAGAACGCTTTCCGGACGACTTTGTCTTCGGCGTTGCCACGGCCTCCTTCCAGATCGAGGGCGCTAGCAAAACGGACGGACGCAAGCCGTCGATCTGGGATGCCTTCTCCAACATGCCCGGCCGCGTTTTCGGGCGCCATAATGGCGACGTCGCCTGCGACCACTACAACAGACTGGAGCAGGACCTCGATCTGATTAAGAGCCTCGGCGTCGAGGCCTATCGCTTTTCGATCGCCTGGCCACGCATCATTCCGGAAGGCACGGGACCGGTCAACGAGAAGGGGCTCGACTTCTATGATCGGCTCGTCGACGGCCTCAAGGCTCGCGGCATCAAGGCGTTTGCCACGCTCTACCACTGGGATCTGCCACTGGCCCTGATGGGTGACGGCGGCTGGACGGCGCGGACCACCGCCTATGCCTATCAGCGCTATGCGAAGACGGTAATCGCCCGCCTCGGCGACCGCCTCGATGCGGTGGCGACCTTCAACGAGCCCTGGTGCTCCGTCTGGCTCGGGCATCTCTACGGCATCCATGCGCCAGGCGAGCACAACATGGATGCGGCGCTTGCCGCACTTCATTTTACCAACCTCGCCCACGGTCTCGGCGTCGGCGCGATCCGCTCCGAGCGGCCGGACCTCCCGGTCGGCATCGTTATCAACGCCCATTCGGTCTATCCCGACAGCGACAGCGCCGAGGACAAGGCCGCGGCCGATCGCGCTTTCGATTTCCACAACGGCGTTTTCTTCGATCCGGTCTTCAAGGGCGAATATCCCGAAGGCTTCCTCGCCGCGCTCGGTTCCCGCATGCCGCCGATCGAGGACGGCGACATGGCGACGATCGCGCAGCCGCTCGACTGGTGGGGGCTCAACTATTACACGCCGATGCGCGTCTCGCACGATCAGGCCCCGAGCGCCGAATATCCGGCTACGGCCAATGCCAAGCCGGCCAGCGACGTAAAGACCGATATCGGCTGGGAGGTCTGTGCGCCGGCGCTCGGCGCCTTGGTCGAAACGCTGAACGCCCGCTACGCACTGCCGGACTGCTACATCACCGAAAACGGCGCCTGCTACAACATGGGTGTCGAGAAGGGCGCTGTCGACGACCAGCCGCGGCTCGACTACATCGCCGACCATCTCTCTGTGACGGCCGATCTGATCGCCAAGGGTTACCCGATGCGCGGCTACTTCGCCTGGAGCCTCATGGACAATTTCGAATGGGCCGAAGGCTACCGCATGCGCTTCGGCATCGTCCATGTCGACTACGAGACGCAGGTTCGCACCATCAAGAAAAGCGGCCATTGGTACAAGGAACTGGCGGAACAGTTCCCGAGGGGAAACCGAAAGGCTGCGTGATCACGTCAATGCTGGTATCTCGGAGCGAGACGGCGCGGCAGCGGCGTGCTGAGACCGCCTAACTCCCCAGATGCCGATCCCCGCGCTTCTTCGCCAGGGCGATCTGCCGCTGCCGCTCTCGGTAGCGCTCGCGATCCTCTTCACTGCGTTCTTCGTGACAGTGCACGCAGGAGACGCCCTCCTCGTGGAGGGGCGAGAGCAGGTCTTCCGGCGTCAAGGGCTGGCGGCAGGCATGGCAGAGCGTGTGCTCGCCTTCTTGAAGGCCGTGGGTGACCGAAACGCGCTCGTCGAAGACGAAGCAGGCGCCCTCCCAAAGACTCTCCTCCGAAGAGATCTCCTCCAGATATTTGAGGATGCCGCCCTTGAGATGGTAGACCTCGTCGAAGCCCTGTTCCTTCATGAAAGCGGTCGCCTTCTCGCATCGGATACCGCCGGTGCAGTACATGGCGATCTTCGGCTTGTTGTGCAGGCCGCTATGGTTGCGGACCCAGTCGGGAAACTCCCGGAACGTCTTCGTCTTCGGATCCACGGCACCGCGGAAGAGGCCGATCGCGGTCTCGTAGTCATTGCGCGTATCGATGACGAGCGTGTCGGGATCGGAGATCAGCGCGTTCCAGTCCCTCGGCTCCACATAGGTGCCTACCACACGGTTGGGGTCGATGTTGTCAACCCCCATGGTGACGATCTCCTTCTTCAGTCGCACCTTCATGCGCAGGAAGGGCATGGACGAGGCACGGCTCTCCTTGTGCTCAAGGCGGTCGAATTCGGGCTGCGCGCGCAGATAGGCGAGCACTGCCGCGATCCCTTCGTCGGTGCCCGCGATCGTGCCGTTGATGCCTTCACGGGCGATGAGCAGCGTGCCCTTGACGCGGTTTTCGTCGCAGACGATCTGCAGCGGCTCGCGGAATTCGGCAAAGCGCGGGAACGAAACAAAGTGATAGAGCGCGGCAACCAGGTACTGGCCGTGCGTCTCCGGGCGCGGTGTCGTGAAGGTGTCGGTCATGGGCAGGCAAATACAGCTTTCGGGCGTTTGGTGCAATTGCGGCGAATGGCACTTGCCATCGGCGCTCCCCGGCAAGCGGGGCGAAGGTGGCCGGCAGGCGGGTTGAGAGGGCAAAATGTGGCTATCGCGCCGCCTCGAGCCAGAGCAATTCGACCGTCCGGCTCTCCCGCTCCGGCGCGTCGAGAAAAACGGCCTTCGCCCGCTGCAGAGCCTCGTGCCGAAGTTCTTCCTGGCGGGCGATGACGGCGGAAAGCAGGTGCGCCTGGTTCTGGCTGTCGCGGGCGACCTCCGGCTCTTCGTCTATTAGCGACGTCAGGGTGGAGAGGTCGTTCAGGTGGCCGAGCAGGTCGACCAGTTCCCTGGCGTCTGACCGCTTTGCCTGCATGGCTGATGGCCATACTTCCCTGAGGAGAGCCAAATGCATTCGGTAGTCCTGGGCACGCTTGCGCAACTCGTGAAAGAGGACTGCGTCGGTGCCCGTTTTGCAGGCGACCCTTGCGCGCGCAGCGCGTTCCAGCGCCAGCCGCCAACCCCTTTCCAATCGGGCGGCCGATTTTCGCCTGCCATCGTGGAAGGAGACCCGTGAAAGCGCCGAAAGCGCCCGTTCGCAGCCGGCGATGGTCACACAGATTTTCCCCTCGAGATCGGTTTGTCTTTCGGCGATCCGGTCGCGGCGGGCCGCGAGGATCGAGCAGACCTTGTCCAAAGCGACCTGCTGTTCCTCGCTTGCCGCATGAGCGCGCAGGTAACTGGCGTTTTCGACAAGCGCGGCCGCTTCGCGTACAATCGACAGATTCCGCGCCATGTCCCGAAGTCGGGCGTTTTCCTGTTTCTGGAATACCGCGGCATCGCAAGCCACGAGCCGGTAAAGCGCACGTAGGCGCTTGAAATTCTTGCGGGCGTCGTGGATCGCCACATGCACGCCCGCAGGCTGGTCCTTCAGCACCGTCATTGCGCACTCGATCTGCTCGGCAGCGAGCGCCCGAAAGTCCTCGGTGAAGGGCCGGGTAGGGCCAAAGGCATAGGTCATGGCTGCGCCACCAGAACCCCTTCGGTGGCAAGCGCCTGGTTGGAGTAGCGGCGGTCGCCGGTTATTTCCCGCCCCAGCCAAGCCGGCAACGCAGGCAGATCCGATTCCCGCTTCATTTCCACCTCGGCGACGACGAGTCCTTCGAGCGCGCCCTCGTAAACGTCGACCTCCCAGGTGAAACCCTTGTGCGGCACGCGAAAGCGCCGCTTCTCGATGACGATGCCGACTGCCTGGGTCAACAGCTCGCGGGCGTCGTCCATCGGCAGATCATATTCGTATTCATTGCGAACGAGCGAGGATTTGCCGATCTTTATAGTCAGGCGCGCCCATTTATTGCCGTGAATGCGGACCCGCACCGAACGGTCCTCCATGGTCACGATATAGGCCTGCCGGAGCCTGATGCCTTTGTCGGCGTGGTTTTTCCAGCCGTCGGACCCGACCAGGAATTTTCGTTCGATCTCCTTCGCCATGGCATCCTGCCGTATCGAGAGGTCCCCTGCCGGCAGAGACTAGCGTTTAATTGGTTCGGCTCAAGCCCATCTCTTTGTCGCGGATAATATTTTATCGTCCGCTTCATTGGGGCTGTGGGTGCGACGCAGCATTCGGGCTCGACAATGACAGGCGAGGGGAGTATTCGGAAGGGCAGGATTCAATCGTTTTAAAAGGACGGCGGGCATGAGCGTCAAGACCGACAAGCTTCTTTCCATCCTCAAGCTGCAACCGGTGGTGCCGGTCTTGGTGATCGATGACGCGGCAACCGCCGTACCGCTTGCTCGGGCGCTGGTTGCCGGCGGCCTTAAGGCAATCGAGATCACGCTGCGCACGCCGGCGGCGCTCGAGGCGATCCGCGCGGTGGCAGACGAGGTCGATGGCGCGGTTGCCGGCGCCGGGACGATCCTCAATGCGGCGCAGTTCGAAGCGGCCGTCGAGGCAGGGTCGCAATTCATCGTCAGCCCCGGCACGACGCAGGAACTGATCGACGTCGCCAATGACCACGAGGTGCCGCTGCTGCCCGGCGCGGCAACGGCAAGCGAAGTGATGGGCCTGCGTGAGGAAGGTTACGAAGTGATGAAATTCTTCCCGGCCGAGCAGGCCGGTGGCGCTGCCTATCTGAAGTCGCTCTCCTCGCCGCTCGCCGGCAGCCTGTTCTGCCCGACCGGCGGCATCTCGCTCGCCAACGCCCGCGATTATCTCTCGCTGCCGAACGTCGTCTGCGTCGGCGGTTCGTGGGTGGCGCCGAAGGACCTCGTCGCCAAGGGTGACTGGGCCGGCATCACCAAGCTCGCCGCGGAGGCGGCTGCGCTGAGGGTTTGAGGCAGGCTTTCCCAAAGGTGGAAGGCCGAGGCCCGTTCCTTCTCCCTTCGCCTGGTGTTTGTATTTTGTTGGCAAGGTTCCTATGTCTCTCTCCGCCGACAGGAGCGGGATGGGAACGCCGACGTTCATCCGAGTCCCGCCAAACCGACAAGGAGCGAGGCCGATGTTCGACGCGAAGAAATTGCTGGATCAGTTCCTGGGTTCGCAGGTGCCCGGTGCCGGCGGCACGGTTCGTGACCGCGCGGACCAGGTGACGAAGCTCGCCCAGGACAATCCCTTGGCAACGGGCACGATCGCAGCGGTCCTGCTCGGCACCAAGTCCGGCCGCAAGCTGGCCGGCAATGCGGCGGTTCTTGGCGGCCTGGCGGCGATCGCGGGCCTTGGATACCAGGCCTACAGGAAGTACCAGGCGGGCCAGTCGCCTGCCGCCGAGCCCGCAGCCGCAGCACCAGCGCAACTACCGGCGCCGCCAGCCGATTCCGGCTTCGTCGCGCCGGAGGCGATGAGCGATGACTTCGCCCGGGTACTCGTCCGCGCCATGATCGCCGCCGCCCGGGCGGATGGGCACATCGACGAGGCCGAGCGGAGCCGCATCATCGACAAACTGTCCATTTCCGGACTTTCGGCAGACGCGGCCGCCTTCCTCGAAAGCGAACTGGCAAACCCGATCGACCTCGACGCGATCATTGCCGCGGGGAAGACGGAGGAGGAAAGAGTGGAGATCTATACGGCCTCGCGCCTTGCGATCGAGCCGGAAAGCCGCGCCGAGCGCGGTTACCTCGATCTGCTGGCCGGCCGACTTGGTCTTGCCGATGCGCTGGTTGACCACATCGAGGCGACGGTTGCGGCAGCGAAGGTTCCAGCCTGAAGCGGTGCGGACGGATCAGAGCGCGTCATCCGGCTCACTTATCGGATCCATCACGACTTTGAATTTGCCGTCGGGCGGCGTCTGTCCTATTGCGAGGCAAATGCCGGTGCGGGTGTGGGCTTTCCGCCCGCAGTCCGCGCTAGCTCCTTAGAGTCGATCAGGATGACGATCCGACCTAAGGTCATCGTGTTCAGCGCGGGAGAAGTCGATGCGTGATCTTGCCAATTGGACGGCCTGCCCTGCGCCGCAACCCGTGACGATCGAGGGGCGCTACGTGCGCCTGGAGGCCTACGACCGGGCGGCGCATCTCGAGGCGCTCTGGCATGACGCCTTTGGTGGTCTTGCGATCAATCCGCTGCTCAAATATTTCACCCAGGATGATTTTTCCGGCATCGAGGACTTCGGTGCCTGGCTATCCGCCGTGCAGACGAAATCCGGCTGGATCACGGAGGTATTTCGCGATCGGGCGACGGACAAGGTCGTCGGCATGGCGAACTATATGCGTGCCGACGCAGCCAATGGTGTCGTGGAGGTCGGTGGCGTTGCGCACGGACCCGCCATGGCGCGCTCGGCCCTTTCGACGGAAGCGCATTACCTGATGGCGCGACACGTCTTCGAGGATCTCGGCTATCGGCGCTACGAGTGGAAATGCCATAGCGAAAACCAGCCGAGCCGCACCGCTGCGCTGCGGCTCGGCTTCACCTTCGAGGGGATTTTCCGCCAGCACATGATTTCCAAGCATGCCAATCGCGACACGGCGTGGTATTCGATCATCGATCGCGAATGGCCGCCTATCAGGACAGCCTTCGAAACTTGGCTCTCGCCCGGCAATTTCGACGGCGAGGGGCACCAGCGGCGGCGGTTAGAGGATATCCGCGCGGAGCTTTCGGTAAAGGAGCAGGCGTGACCATGGCCGACAGGAAAGAAAACTCCCCGGCAATCGCGGCGGCGATTATCCTCGTCGTCGTCGGCATCGGCTTCTTCGCCCTGCCTTCGATCATGCTGCGGCTCGGCGACATCTCGCCCTGGCTCGCCGCCGGCTTCGGCGCCCTTTTCGTGCTCGGCTTCTTTCTGATCTTCTGGCTGCGCGCCCGCCATCAGCGCCGGCGCGGGCGGTGACTTGGCGCGGTTAACGCCCGGACTGATAGCAAGCGGCTCGTCCCTTCTTCCCGTCTGCGGCGAGAAGAACCCGGCAGGCGATGCGGGCTGCCGCGGCGGATATGGCGCCCGAGTCAACCCTGGAGCGCGGCGCCCAAAAGCACAAGCCCGAGAACAAGAACCAGAAGCGCACCGGCGATCTCGATGGTACTGGAGATGCGCGCCGCTGCCGAGTGGCTTGAGGCGTAGCGGACGGCAATGCCCTTGGCGGTGACTGCCATGGTGGCGAGGATGGAAACGGTGATGGCCGTGCCGATCGACATGGCGAAGACCGAGAGAACCCCGCCGAGATAGAGCCCGTTCAGCAGCGCGAAGGACAGTACGATCAGCGCGCCGGAGCAGGGGCGCAGGCCCACGGCGACGATCGCCGACCAGGCTTCTCTGAGCGCGAAGCGGTCGCCTTTCAACATCGTCGGATCAGGGGCGTGGGCATGGCCGCAGGTGGCGCAGACTTCGCCCGGCCCATGGTGGTGGCCGTCATGACCATGATGAATATGGCGGTGATCATGCTCGTCATGCGCATGACCGACGGCAAGCGCCGGCCGCACCCGCGATCGAAGCTTGCGAAAGAGCAGCCATCCGCCGAAAGCGGCGATCAGCGCGTAGCTTGCGACCTCCAGCGAGTGGGTGGCGCGGGTCATGTTGATCGAAGAGCCGCGAAGCACGAGGTATACGGCGCCGATCAGGAGGATGGCCACGACGCCCTGGAGCATGGAGGAGAGGAACGACAGGAGCACGCCGCGCTTGAGTTCCGTCTCGTTGGCGATCATGTAGGAGGAAATGACGGCCTTGCCGTGGCCCGGGCCGGCGGCGTGGAGAACGCCATAGGTGAAGGAAAGCCCCACCAGCGACCAGAGCTGCCCAGGATTTTCGCGCATAGCCTTGAGCGCGCCGGTCAGCATTCGGTAGAAGCCCTGCTGTTCGGCATTGACCCAGGCGAAGAAGCCGCCGAACAGGCCGGTCGTCGGGATGGAGGGCTCGGCAGAGCCGATGCCGAGCGGCGACTGGGCGCTCGCCATGGTCGCGCAAAGGACCGTCAACAAAAGCGCGGCCGCAAGCGCGCCGCCGATCCTGCGGACGTTCAGCATGTAATCTCGATCCTGGTTGCGAAGAGCTTCGACATGTCGGTGCCCGTCGGGTCGTTCCAGAAGGCGTCCGTCAGCGTGTCCTTGTTTTCGGCAAGGACTTCGTCCGCGTCCGGGCGAACAACCTGATGCGTGCAGGCCTCGATCTTGTCGCCGACGACGGTCAGGTCCTCGTCGGTCGGGAAATCCATCGCCGTGTACATGGTCGGATCGTAGACGCCGAAAGAGAGCTTGCCCTTGAGGGGCATCGCTTCGGCGGGCTTCACCGCGAACATCATCAGGAGCTGGTTATCCTTGTAGTCGACGGCGATGCTGTCGGGCCGGTTCACCTTAACCGACTTTCCGTTGTCAAGGATCGTCGTGTAGTAATTGTACTCGGCCAGGGATTCGAGCACGGTCTGCCCGATCTCCTGCAGCTCTTCCGGATCGAGCGTGGCGTTCGCATTCTTGTCGAAGTCGAGCACCACGCTCGCCGAGAACAGCTCGTCGAAGCGCCAGACATTGCGCAGCTCGCTGATTGCTCCCTGGTCGTCGGAAACCACTTCCAGCCGCGCTTCGGCGAAGATATGCGGATGGGCGGCGGCAAACGCAGGTGCGAGAAGCGTTGCAAGGCCGGCCATGACGAGGCGTTTTAGGTTCATTGGATTGGAATCCCTTTCGGCCGGAACGGTCCGTATGAATCGTCCTTCGAATGTATCCCAATTGGGACGGAAATGGGACCTGGCCGCGCAGGCGCGCAAAAGTCGCAGCTCAACTCGGTTTGCGGAACCAGCCGTGCAAAAAATCGACGAAGGTACGCACCTTTGCCGGTAGGTAACGTCGATGCGGGTAGATCGCGTAAATGCCGCGATCCTTGGGCAAAAAATCGTCGAACAGGGACACGAGCTCGCCCGATTGAACTTTCGGCCGGGCGATGAAATCCGGCACAGCGGCAACGCCCAGGCCGGCCGCGGCCGCCCGCAGGGTGGCAAGCGGACTGTTGACCTCGATCGGCCCGCGCACCGGAACGGTGAAGGAGGAACCGTCCGCCTCGACGAACCGCCAATTCGAATAGGAGCGGCCGTTAGTGTCGAGGATGCACGCGGCCTTCGAAAGCTCGCTCGGATGATTGAGCGTGCCGTTTTTTGCCATGTATTCCGGCGAGGCGCAGATAACGACCTGGAAATCGTCGAGCTTGCGCGCAATCAGCGTCGAATCCTCGAGCCGGGTGATCCGGATCGCCACGTCGAAGCCTTCTTCGACGAGATCGACGAATCGGTCGTCGGAGACGATATCCAGGGACAATTCCGGGTGCTCGCTGCCGAAGTCGATCAGCGATTGGCCGATCTCCGCATCGAGGAAGGAGCGCGGTACGGTGATCCTCAGCCGGCCGCGCAGGTCGGAATTGTTGGCGCGGACGAGATCTGCGAGATTGTCGATTTCCTTGAGGATCTCCGAGGCGCTGCGGTAATAGGTATGGCCGGCCTCGGTCAGCGAGAATTGCCGCGTTGTGCGGTTGAGGAGAAGGGCACCGAGTTGATCTTCGAGTTCCCGCACATATTTCGAAAGCAGCGCCTTGGACTTGCCGACCCGCCGGGCGGCGGCCGAGAAACCCTCCGCATCCACGACGTCGATGAAGGCGCGGATTCGGGTCAAGGTGTCCATAACTCGTCTTTCTCGTCGCGCCGCGCCGGCCTTCGAAGTCGCCCGCGGTACCCGCATTCTTCGGCGTCTTTGCAGCAATCGCGACAGCCCGAAACGCGTTCAGTCAAACTGAACACTGGCGGTGGCGCCCGGTCCAGAAAAAATTACAGGGCGAGCGGAAAAAACTCTTGATTACGGCAGTGATTTTTCTTACCTACGCCCTTGCCCAAAGTCGCACGTGCCTGTGGGTGTCCGCCGACCCTCGATTAGGTGAGGGTATCGGTAAGGTACCTGGAACTAACCCCTCCAGTCGCTATTCCGGCCAACCGGGAAATGCGAGGACATCTTGAAGCAACGACGGTGCGGGCCTTTCTGGTGTCTGCCGGCTCTCCAACAGCCGGGGTTACTGAAGAGGCACACCTTCATTGCCGGAAGTGCGGTTGGGATATTCCCTCCAATCCATGGCAGACAAAGCCGAGTCTTAGCCTTCGCGGGCTTCGATTCATCGTTCGCGCATTGAGCGCATGCATGGTTCCGGGGTCTCCACCGGCTGGTGCCAGTGCAAGCGCGCATGCCCTTTGTCCTCCACTCAGGTGGAGCTAATGGATCAGGGGAATATCGCCATGACCACGGCACGCATCATCGACTTTCTGAACACCCGACGTCCGGAAGGCCCTTGCCTCGTCGTCGATCTCGACGTCGTGCGCGATAATTTCAAGGCCTTCCGCCATGCGCTGCCGGACAGCGCGATCTACTACGCCGTCAAGGCCAACCCGGCGCCGGAAATCCTGCGCCTTCTCGCCGGACTCGGCTCCAATTTCGATTGCGCGTCCGTCGCCGAAATCGAAATGGCGCTCGATGCCGGCGCGACCCCGAGCCGCGTCTCTTACGGCAACACCATCAAGAAGGAGCGCGATATCGCCCGCGCCCATGCGCTTGGGGTCAACCTCTTCGCGGTCGACAGCCACGAGGAAGCGGAAAAGATTGCGCGTGCCGCTCCCGGCGCCCGCGTCTTCTGCCGCGTCCTGACGGACGGCGAAGGAGCCGAGTGGCCGCTGTCGCGCAAATTCGGCTGCGTACCGCAAATGGCCGTCGACGTGCTCGTCTATGCCCATCAACTCGGCCTCGTCTCCTATGGCGTGTCGTTCCATGTCGGCTCGCAGATGACGAAGCTCGACGCCTGGGATTCGGCCCTTGCCGATGCCAAGCGCGTCTTCGTCCAGCTTGCCAAGCAGGGCATCGAGCTCAAGATGGTCAATATGGGCGGCGGCTTTCCGACGAAGTACCTCAGGGACGTTCCGTCGGCCGAAGCCTATGGCCAGGCGATCTTCGGTGCGCTTAAGAAGCACTTCGGCAACAACATCCCGGAGACCATCATCGAGCCGGGCCGCGGCATGGTCGGCAATGCCGGCGTGATCAAGGCGGAAGTCGTTCTCGTCTCGAAGAAGTCGGATAACGACAATCACCGCTGGGTCTTCCTCGACATCGGCAAGTTCGGCGGTCTTGCCGAGACGATGGACGAGGCTATCCGCTATCCGATCCGCACGGCGCGCGATGGCGACGCGATGGAGCCCTGCGTGCTCGCCGGCCCGACCTGCGACTCGGCCGACGTGCTCTACGAGAAGAATATGTATCCGCTGCCGATCTCGCTGACGATCGGCGATGAGGTTCTGATCGAAGGCACCGGGGCCTACACGACTACCTACTCGGCCGTCGCCTTCAATGGCTTCGAGCCGCTGAAGGCTTACGTAATCTGATCCGGCACGCTCCCGCCTCCAAAAGTGGGAGCGGCCACTTCACAATTTATCTCCGGTCCGCCTGAAGCGGTTTTGATGACGGGAGGCCCCGATGGCCGCTGTTGTTGACGCCCTCCGCGCGATCTTCGCGCCGTCCAACTTTGTGATCGATTCCGAAAGTGCCGGCGACGTCGTCGCGCGCGAAAGCCTGCTCGACCGGGCTATGGGCCCGGGCCGGCGCAAGAAGTCGTCGGAAAAGCTGCGGCGCGGCCGTCTGCCAGCCGAGGGCCTTGCCTTGGTCGCGCGTGACAACGGCCATGTGATCGGCACCGTCCGCCTCTGGAACGTCGAGGCCGGCGTCGACCGCGACGGACAGGCCGTGCCGGCTCTGCTGCTTGGCCCGCTCGCCGTAGATCCGGCGCATGAGGGCAAGGGTATCGGCGGCACGCTGATGCGCGCGGCCATTGAAGAGGCCAAGAAGCGCGGTCACGGCGCGATCCTGCTGGTGGGCGACGCCGACTATTACGAGCGCTTCGGCTTCTTCGCGGAGCGGGCGCGGCACCTCGTGATGCCCGGACCCTTCGAGCGCAACCGTTTCCTGGCGCTCGAGCTCAAGCAAGGCTGGCTTGACGGTGCGGCCGGCATGCTGGTCGCCAGCGGCCGCAAGCTGGCACTGCCGCCGCTCTCAAGCGCGCCGCATGACATTTTCTCGCCTTTCACCCTGGGGCGATTATCAACGGCGCTCCTGTGCCTTGCGGGCTCCTGGGCGCCGCTTGCTTTTGGCGTAGCCGTTTACGAGGCGGCCCGCCGATAGAATGCCAACGATCCGGCAAGCGCCAGAAGCGCGCCGCCGCATATTCGGTCGAGCCAGATGGCGCCGGAGCGTTTCAGGAACCGGACGGCCTGAGAGCCAACGACGGCATAGCCGAACATCACCAGGAAATCGATCGAGGCGAAGACGAAGGCAAGCATCGCATATTGCGACGCTTGCGGCATTGCGGGATCGATGAACTGCGGCAGGAACGCGGAAAAGAAGAGATAGCCCTTGGGATTGGTCACGGCGACTAGGAAGCTCTTGAGGAAGATCGCGCGCGGCGTGCTCGCCGATACGTTGGGTGTCCCGGCCGCGACATCGAGCGTGCCTTTGGATCGCAGCAACATGACGCCCAGATAAGCGAGATAGGCGGCGCCCAGCCACTTGACCGCTGTGAACCAGAACTCGGATGCGGCGAGCAGCGCGCCAAGCCCGAGCGCCACGGTGCCGATCAGCACGAAATCGGAGAAAACGGCGCCCACCATGCCTGCCGCCGCTTTCTTCAACCCATGGCGCGCGCCATTGGTGAGCGCTAAGAGAACCGTAGGGCCCGGGGTCGCGATGCCGATAAAGGCGACGAGGGCGAATGCGAAAAGAGTGACGTCGCTCATGACATGCTCCCTTGTGGAGCCCAGTCGTCACACAACTTTCAGGCTTGTGCAAGCGAGGCGCTTGGCGAAATAGAGCAGAAGCGCCTGTTTGACAGCCGACGCGGCTTCTCCTATGAACGCAGCGGGCGAGGGCCCCTGCCGTCCGCGAGCGTCAAGCTTTTGGTGAAGCCCTCTTCTCTGGACACGGTAACGCTTCAGGCATGCGAACCGATGGCAATGCGGACCCCATCCAGACGAGCGCATGCCGCAGCAGGAGACCCTGTCATGACGCATGGATCGCGGACGCTTCCATCACTCCACATGTTAAAAGATCAGGCGAAGCACTTGCGCGCCCTGCTCGCTGCCGCAGGCAATGAGATCGGGCATTCGAGATCGCTAGAACTGATCGCCGCCCACTACGGCTATCGCGACTGGAACGCGCTTCACGCCGCAGCCGGCGACCGGCCGGCGTTCAGGCCATGTATGCTTGGCTCTCGAGTTAGGGGCCATTATCTCGGCCAAGCCTTCGAAGGCGAGATAATCTCTGCCCAGGCCTTGCGGGCGCAGCCAGGCCGCTATCGCTTGACGTTCCGGTTCGACGAGCCGGTCGACGTCGTGACGTTTGAGAGCTTTTCGGCTTTCCGCCAACGGGTGACCGCAACTGTCGACGAAACCGGAACGACGGTCGAGCGAACCTCGAACGGCCGGCCGCATCTGGAACTCGAGTGGTAGCGGGTGAGGGGCAGTAGATTACGGCAGATGGATCAGTGATCCATCCCCGCCGACGCGTATCCTGTCGACGCGCCGGCGCGCAACATCGCTGTCGGCGCGCCGGCAACCGTCAACAGACCGTTGTCACCCACTACCCAGCAATATCCACCACACCAGAATCACCAGCCGCCGAACCGAACGCGAGCTGGCGGCCGTTCTTATTCCAGGCCATGGCGGTGATGGCGCCCTTGCCGGGGCGGCGCAGCAGCACTTCCTTGCTGTCGGCGAAGCGGGCGGCGATGACCATCCCGTCCTCATAGCCGATCGCGACGATGTCTTCCGCCGGGTGGCAGGCGACCGCCGTCACCATGGTGTTGCCGCGGGTCCCCAGTTCGAGCGGCGCCTTGCCCATGGGCCCGTCCTTGCCCTGGAAGGGCCAGACGATCGCCGCCGGCGCGCCGGATGAAGCAAGCCACTTGCCTTTGGCGGACCAGGAAAGCGATTTCACCTTGGCGGGATAGCCGGTCATGCGCATGTGCCGCGCGTCGGCACCGGGTTTCGTGTCGAGCTTCCAGCCATGCAGGGCGTTTTCCTGCATCGAGGTGACGACGAAGCGTCCGTCGGGAGAGAAGGTGACGCTCGTATGGGCACCCTTCCATTCGAGGTCGACGGCTTTCCCGGCCATCGCCACCCAGTGCAGCGAGACGCCGTTGTAGCGCGCAACCGCGATGCGCAACCCCTTGGGAGCAAAGGCAATGCCCTCGACGGTGCGCTCCTCGGCGAATTCCTTTGTCGTGCCGTCGGCAAGGCGGACATAGGTGGTTTTGCCGAAGGCGTATGCGACCGCGCCTTGAGGCCCGGCCGCGACCTCGGAGATCCACTTGCGCGGCGTTTCGGCGACGAGGCTCGCCGTCCCGTCGGCCAGGAGGCGCATCACCTTGCCGTCTTCGCCGCCGGTCAGAAGCGTTTCGCTCGCTTCGTCATAGGCAAGCGACAACAGGCCGTCATGCGCTTCCGTCGTCCTGTGGCCGTGATCAAGCCGGTGAATGGCGCCGGCGGCCCCGGCGAAGAAGGGGATGTCTTTCAAAAAGGCCACGCCGACGATGTGGCCTTCGAGATCGAGCGGTGCGACGGTCGGCATCAGTTGGGCAGGCTCTCTCGTTTCAGCTTGATGTCATTCGAAATCCGGCAAATCCCGCTGGCGATCATGCCTGGGCTTCGCAGGCCTTGAAGGTGCGCTCGAGCATCTCGCGGTCGAGATCACGGCCGATAAAGACGAGGCGGCTCTCGCGCTTCTCGTCCTCCTTCCAGGGGCGCTGGTGGTCGCCCTCGATGATCATGTGCACGCCCTGGACCACATAGCGCTGAGCGTCGCCCGCAAAGGCGATGATGCCTTTGAGGCGCAATATGTTCGGACCCTGCGTCTGGGTGACCTTCTGGATCCAAGGGAAGAAGCGCTCCGGGATCATCTCGCCGCCGCGTAGCGAGATCGATTGCACCGTCACGTCATGGATCGGCGACGGTCCGTGGTGATGGTGGTGGTGACCATGGTCGTGATCATGATGGTCGTGATGATCATGATGATCATGATGATCATGATGATCATGATGGGGGTGGTGATCGTGATCGCAGTCGGGGCCGCAGACGTGGTCGTCATGCTGGTCCTGATCGAGGAAGTGCGGATCGTTTTCGAGCGCCTTCTCGAGATTGAAGGCGCCCTGGTCGAGGACCTTGGTCAGCTCAATTTCTGAGCGCTGGGTCCGGTAGATACGGGCGGACGGGTTGATCACACGCACCGTCGCCTCAATCCGGTCGAGTTCTTCGGGCGTGACGAGATCCGTCTTGTTGA
This sequence comes from Sinorhizobium sojae CCBAU 05684, assembly GCF_002288525.1. NCBI lineage: Bacteria > Pseudomonadati > Pseudomonadota > Alphaproteobacteria > Hyphomicrobiales > Rhizobiaceae > Sinorhizobium > Sinorhizobium sojae. The sequence continues at coordinate 2,827,679 of NZ_CP023067.1, read as the reverse complement.
GCAGCACGACATCGGCAAATGCAATCTGGTCTTCCGCCTCCCGGCTGTCCTTCAGTCGGAGCGGCAGGTGCTTGGCGTCGACCAGCGCCACGACGGCGTCGAGCTCGGTCTTGGCCCGCACGTCATCGTCCATAAAGAAGGTTTGGGCGACCGGCACCGGATCGGCAAGCCCGGTGGTCTCGACGATGATGGCATCGAAACGGCCGGGACGGCGCATCAGCCCTTCGACCACCCGGATCAGGTCGCCGCGGACCGTGCAGCAGACGCAGCCATTGTTCATCTCGTAGATTTCCTCGTCGGACTCGACGATGAGGTCGTTGTCGATGCCGATCTCGCCGAATTCGTTGACGATGACCGCATAGCGGCGGCCATGATTCTCGCTCAAGATGCGGTTGAGGAGCGTCGTCTTGCCGGCGCCGAGATAACCCGTGAGCACGGTGACGGGGATCGGCTTCTGCGTCGATGTTTCGGTCATGGGGGCCTCGAGGATTGGCGATGCGCGCAGCTATCTAAAGTGTTGGCGTCTCATATAGGAGATGGCGGAGCGAAGCGCAAATGGCCCGACTTTCGTCGGCACCCAGCGCAGGCGACGCGATCAGGAAAGGTCGTCAGCGTCGAAGGCCTGAACGTCCTGAAGCAACTCGACGATGCCCTTCACCGCGTGGGCGATGAGGGTTTTGCCGCGCTCCGCCGTGGCGGCGGCGGCATTGCCGGCGGCACCTTCGGGATTAAGGTCCGACATCTTCCAGCCGAAGGCATGCGGACCATAGGCGCGCAGATGCCGGAAGCGGCGGGCGAACTCGCTCTGGCGCGAGTGGAAATGGCGGGCCTTCGCCATGTCCACCTTCTCGGGGTAAAGGGTCAGCATCGCCGAGGTCTCGATGTCGCCGCCGTGAATGTCGACCGCCTTGTCCTCAGGCCCGATCCAGCCTTCCGGCTGGCCGAAGCGGGTCCAGCTCGTCGCGACAGCGAGCATGTCGAAACGTATCCGCGCCTCGGTCGCGACGATCGTCGTCAGGGGAGAATTGCCGCCATGGGCATTCAGCATCACCAGCTTGCGGATGCCGAGGGCGGCAAGGTGTTCGGCGATGCCGAGCCAGCGCTCGATCGCTTCGCCGTAGGCGAGCGTCCGGGTCCCCGCCACGTCCATATGCTCGACCGAATAGCCGACCGGCTCGACCGGCAGAAATGTCGCCGGCAGATCCGCAGGCAGTGCCGCAATGACGCGCTCGACTATGCCTTCGGCGATCAGCCGGTCGGTTTCGAAGGGAAGATGGGGGCCATGCTGCTCCTCGGCGCCGAGCGGCAGGACGGCAATCCAATCGTGCCGCTCAACGGGCGAAAGTTCGGCTGGATTGTCCTCCCAGCGGGGCTTCGGCATCGACATATCTCTTCGGTCCTCAGCAGCGAATGTCGTAAAATTGTTATTTGAGTCATACAGTTCGTAATCACAAGCACTATTGTTATAAAGGTGGTGCAAGGGATTCGGCGGAGGTTCAATGGGCAAGAAGAGCAAAGCCGAAAAGAAGGGCAAGAACGGCAAGAGGAAGGATGAGCTTAACGCCGAAGTGCATGATCAGGATCTCGCTTCGGTGCTCGTCCAGGCTGCGCGCTCAATGCGTACCGTGCTATCCCGCAACCTGATCGAGAGCGGCCTTTATGCGGGGCAGGACGGCGTCATGCTGGCCCTTGGCGAAACCGACGGGCTGACCGCCGGGGCACTTGCCGCCAGGCTCGGGGTCAAAGCGCCGACCATGACGCGCACGATCGGCCGCATGGAAGCGCAGGGCTTCCTCGAACGTCGGCCGGACGAGGATGATGCGCGGCTGACCAAGGTCTATCTCACGGCTCCGGGGCGCGACCGGCTGCAAAGGATTGCCGAGGCCGGCCAGTACTCGGAGAGACTCGCCACCCGCGGGCTCACCGACAAACAGGTGCGCACGCTCCTGAAACTCCTGCGGATCGTCGACAGCAATCTGCAGGCGGCGCGAGCGGAGTGACGTTCAACCGTCTTCCCGATTGCAGCGATGATTTAAACAGTTTAAAGAGGGTTTAAAACGGGCTGGAACACATCATCAGGTACGGGGGGTATGGTGGCGCAAAAGGTCAAGCTTTCGACAATCGCGGAAACACTCGGCCTTTCGACGGCGACGGTATCCCTGGCATTGCGAGACAGCCCGCTTGTTGCGGCTGCAACGCGCGACAAGATCAAGGAGCAGGCGCGGGCTCTCGGCTATATCTACAATCGCCGCGCCGCCAGCCTTAGGACGTCACGCTCCGGCATCATCGGCGTCGTCGTGCATGACATAATGAACCCGTTTTACGGAGAAATCCTGAAGGCGATCGAGGCGGAGCTCGATCGCGACAAGCAGACTTTCATCCTTTCCAATCACTACGATTCCGTCGAGAAGCAGCGCGATTTCATCGAGACGCTGCTGCAACTCGGCGGCGATGGCGTCATCATGTCGCCGGCGATCGGCACGCCGCCGGAGGACATCCAGCTTGCCGAGGACAACGCCATGCCCGCAATCCTGATCGCACGCTCGATCGATGGGTTGGACGTGCCGATCTTCCGCGGTGACGACGCCTATGGCATCGCGCTTGCGACCAACCACCTGATCGGCCTCGGCCACCGCTGCATCGCCATGGTCGGCGGCACCGATCAGACCTCCACCGGGCGAGACCGTTACCAGGGCTATGTCAATGCGCTGCGCAAGGCCAATATCGACGTCGATCCGGATCTGCGCATTCCCGGCCCCCGTTCCAAGCAGGGCGGTTTTGAGGCGGCCGTGCATCTTCTGTCGCTGCCGCAAAAGCCGACGGCTGTCGTCTGCTGGAACGATCTCGTGGCGATCGGCATGATGAACGGCATCGCTCGCGCCGGCCTAGTGCCCGGCGTGGATATTTCAGTAACGGGCTATGACGATCTCGAGGAGGCGTCGATTGCCACGCCGGCGCTGACGACCGTGTGGAACGGCCAGGCCGAAGTCGGGCGTAGCGCCGCGCGCGCACTCTTGGACAAGCTCTCCGGCAGCCACGAGCCGGATGGAATCCATCTGATAAAGCCGGAAATGCGCATCCGCCAGTCAACCGGGCCTCTCCGCGTCATCGCTTGATCCTTACCGGTGTACTGGAGCAGGATGCGCTGCAACACGCACCGCACCGCTTCGCTTCGCAAAGGAACTTAGATGAGCCGTCCCCGAATTCTCGTTCCCGGCAAGGTCAATCCACGCATTCTCGAACGGCTGCCGGACATGTTCGAGACGGTGCTGATCGAACGTGCCGATCCGGCTCTGGTGCCGGCGGAGATGGCGGATGTCGTGGGCATTGCCGTTTCCGGTCGGCTGCCGACCGAATTGATGGATCGATTCCCCAGGCTTGAGATCATCGCCAATTTCGGGGTCGGCTATGACGGTGTCGATGTCGACCGCGCCGCCGCGCGTCGGATCGTCGTCACCAATACGCCGGACGTGCTGAACGAGGAAGTCGCCGACACGGCGATCGGCCTGCTGATCAATGCGGTCCGACGCCTGCCTCGGGCGGAACAATGGCTTCGGCAGGGCCGCTGGGCGCACGAAGGCGCCTTTCCGCTTTCGCCGTTGTCGCTTCGGGGACGAAAGGTCGGCCTCTACGGCCTTGGCAGAATAGGGCTCTCGATCGCCCGCAGGCTCGAGGCCTTCGGTCTGCCGATCGCCTATCACACGCGCAGCCGGCGCGAAGACATCGCCTTTCCGTATTACCCTAGCCTGGCAAGCCTTGCCGAGGCGGTCGATACGCTGATCGTGATCGTACCGGGAACGCCGAGTACGGCGAAGGCTGTCAATGCGGGGGTTCTCTCGGCGCTCGGTCCTAACGGCGTGGTGATTAATGTAGGCCGCGGCTCGACGGTCGACGAAGCCGCCCTCATCACGGCGCTTCAGGACGGCACGATTGCCGGCGCCGGACTCGACGTCTTCGAGAATGAGCCACATGTACCGGAAGCGCTCATCGCACTCCCGAACGTGTCGCTGCTGCCGCACGTGGCCTCCGCATCGGTGGTCACCCGCGGCGCCATGGCAGATCTGGTGGTCGACAATCTCGAGGCCTGGTTCACGCATGGAAGGGCCCTGACGCCCGTCGCCGAGACGCCGTTCGAGCGCAATTCCCGATAGACCTAGTTGCGCTTGTTTTCCCGGTAGGCGCGGACCGCGTCGCCGAAGGCCTTGAACAAGGCGGCCGACGGGGCGTCGGTCCTGACCCAATATTCCGGGTGCCATTGCACACCGACGGCAAAGGCTTTGGCGCCGATGACAGATACGGCTTCGATCGTGCCGTCCTCAGCCACCGCCTCGACGGCCAGGCGAGGCGCGGTGGCGGCAATCGCCTGGCGATGCAGTGAATTGACCCGGACCCGGCCGACGCCGAGGACGGGGGCGAGGCAGCTTCCCTCCTTGACGATCACGTCCTGCCGAATGCCATAGGCGACGTCGAGATCAGGCACGTCCGGCTTGCGGTGATCCCAGATACCCGGCTGCTCCTGAATTTCGGTCGCCAGCGTGCCGCCGAGGGCGACGTTGAGTTCCTGGACGCCGCGGCAGATGGCGAATAGCGGAATGCCGCGGTCGAGCGCGCGACGGATGAGCGGCAGGCTCGTCGCGTCGCGGCCCGGATCGAAGGGGCCATCCGCCTCTGTCGCCTCCCTGCCGTAAAGCGACGGATGGACATTGGAGCGGGCGCCGCTTGCAAGCACGCCGTCGACGCGGTCGAGAATCTCGTCGACGTCATTGCCGGATTCGAGCGCCGGGACTAGGAAGGGCATCACGCCGGCTCCTTCGACGGCCGCACGCACATATTGATGGGCAACCACATGCCAGACATTGCCGTCAAACTCGCGGAAGTCGGAGGGAATGGCAACGACAGGTTTCGACATCATCAGGCTCCGTCGATCTATTGCTGCATGTTCAGGGACAAAGCCATGCAAGCAATTCAAAGTGCTAAGCCGACCTTTGCGTGGTCTGAGGAAAACGCAGCTGAACGGTGGCGCCCCGTCCGTACCCGCTCCGGCTCATGCGAAAAGCCTTGGCGCCAGATACGCGTGAAAGTCAACTCCGGAGTATTACCGCATCGACCCGAATGCGGACCCTATTTTCCGGAGAGCCCGATGCGTAGATTTCGAGAAGTTGCAGCATCCCTTGTGCGTTCCGAGGGCCGCGCTGCGCTGAAAAGTGCCGTCTGCAGGCGCGGGGTCCGCCGGCTCCTGCCGGACGGCGACGGTCATATCGTGGTTGCCAACGAGCGCACCTGCGCGCTTCTCAAGCTCGGCGACAGGACGGAACTGACTGCGCTGAGCCTCAGCCATCGACCATGCAGCAGCCCAAGCGGAAGGGTTTTCGTTGCGAACACCCCGCGCATTGTGTATGCGGAAACCAAGGGGGTGTCCTGCGCGTTGCGCAGGTGCTCAATTCGTGGATCATGTGCCCGCCTATTGGCGGTGCCGCAGCATTCTGGAGTTTTGACGATGGCAGAGCATCATTCGGGACCGGCAGAGACGGGCGCTCCGATGGATTATTCCGAGCACGAGAAGACCTACAACCTCTTTCTCAACGCAACCAAGTACGGCACGCTGTTTTGCGTCGCACTGCTGATCGCCATGGCCGCTGGCTTCTTCACGACCATGGGCTTCTTCAGTTCCCTCATCCTTTTCATCCTCCTCAACGTCGCTGGCTATTTCTTCCTGCGCTAACACCTGCCTTGCCGAAGGCGGGAGGAGGATGCCCCGTCGCCGCTGCCGGAGGACTATCCGGTTTTCCCTCACCCTGTGAGGAGCATTGGTTTCGACGGCGGCCAAAACCGCCTTCGAGCGAAGAGTGTCCATCGCTACCAGCGCTGTGACACTTTTGAATGGTGGCGCATGGCTTTTGCTTGGATCGGGGGCGATCCGGCGAGACACGCGAGAGGGCGGACCGCTGCTGGCGACCCGCTCGGCAATCGATCTAGATGCCCGCCGTCCAGACCTAGTGCGGGCCGATGGAGGGGGACTATTGAGCGAGATCGTCTTTATAGCCAAGGAATCCGATCCGAATGAACCGCGCGTGGCGGGCTCGCCTGAGACGGTGAAGAAAATCCGATCGTTCGGCTTCGAGGTCGTCGTCGAAGCCGGTGCGGGCCTCAGTTCGCGCATTCCCGATGCGGAATACGAGAAGGCCGGTGCGCGGATCGGCACGGCGAAGGACGCCAAGAGTGCCGACGTCGTGCTGAAGGTGCGCCGCCCGACGGTGGCCGAGATCAAGGGCTACAAGGCGGGCGCGCTGGTCATTGCCATCATGGACCCCCATGGCAACGAGGAGGCGATCGCCGGGATGGCGAAGGCCGGGCTCACCGCGTTCGCCATGGAACTGATGCCGCGGATCACCCGGGCGCAATCGATGGACGTTCTGTCTTCCCAGGCGAACCTCGCCGGCTACCAGGCGGTGATCGACGCGGCCCATGAATACGACCGGGCGCTGCCGATGATGATGACGGCGGCCGGCACGGTGCCGGCGGCGAAGGTCTTCGTCATGGGCGCCGGCGTCGCCGGCCTGCAGGCGATCGCTACCGCCCGGCGCCTGGGTGCCATGGTGTCCGCCACCGACGTCCGTCCGGCCGCCAAGGAGCAGGTCGCCTCGCTTGGCGCCAAGTTCATCGCCGTCGAGGACGAGGAGTTCAAGGCGGCCGAGACCGCCGGCGGCTATGCCAAGGAAATGTCGAAGGAATACCAGGCCAAACAGGCGGCGCTCGTCGCCGAGCACATCGCCAAGCAGGACATCGTTATCACCACGGCGCTGATCCCGGGGCGGCCGGCGCCGCGGCTCGTCACGCGCGAGATGCTGAAATCCATGAAGCCCGGCTCGGTTGTCATCGACCTCGCCGTCGAGCGCGGCGGCAATGTCGAAGGCGCCGAAGCCGGCACGGTCGCGGAGGTGGAAGGCGTCAAGGTCGTCGGCCACCTCAACGTGCCTGGCCGCATCGCCGCCTCCGCCTCGCTTCTTTACGCCAAGAACCTCGTCACCTTCCTGGAGACGCTGGTCTCGAAGGAGGAAAAGCGGCTGGCTTTGAACATGGAGGACGAACTCGTCAAGGCGACGGCGCTGAGCCACGGCGGCACGGTCGTGCACCCGGCCTTCGACGGCGCGAAAGAGGGGAACAAGTGATGGCGAATGAACTCTTGGACAAGGCACTGACAGACCTCGAACGGGCGGTCGAGGCGGTCAGGACCGCCGCCGAATACGTGCCGGATGCGGCCGGGGCCGTTGCCCATGGCGCCACTGGCGGTGCGATCGATCCCTTCGTCTTCCGCCTGGCGATCTTCGTGCTGGCGATCTTCGTCGGCTACTACGTCGTCTGGTCGGTGACGCCGGCACTGCACACGCCCTTGATGGCGGTGACGAATGCGATCTCCTCGGTGATCGTCGTCGGCGCGCTGCTTGCCGTCGGTATCTCGGCCTCGGGGCTTGCCACCGGCTTCGGCTTCGTCGCGCTGGTGCTTGCTTCGGTCAACATCTTCGGCGGCTTCCTCGTCACCCAGCGCATGCTCGCCATGTACAAGAAGAAAGAAAAGTGAGGCGGGGCCAATGAACGCGAACTTTGCAGCCTTCCTCTATCTCGTCTCCGGCGTGCTGTTCATCATGGCGCTCCGGGGTCTGTCGCACCCGACCACCAGCCGCAAGGGCAATGCCTATGGCATGGTCGGCATGGCGATCGCCATCGTCACGACCCTCCTCTTGGCGCAGCCCTCGCTCGGCGGCTTCCTGCTGATCGTGCTCGGTCTCGCGCTCGGCGGCGGCGTCGGCGCCTATGTCGCCAAGCGCATCCCGATGACGGCGATGCCGCAGCTCGTCGCCGGCTTCCACTCGCTGGTCGGCCTTGCGGCGGTGCTGGTTGCCGCCGCCGCCCTCTACGCGCCGTCCTCCTTCGGCATCGGCGAGATCGGCGCGATCCATGCCCAGGCTCTGGTCGAGATGGCCCTCGGCGTCGCCATCGGCGCCATCACCTTCACCGGCTCGATCATCGCCTTCCTGAAGCTCGACGGCCGCATGTCCGGCAAGCCGATCCTCTTGCCCTACCGCCACCTGATCAATCTGGCGCTCGCGGCGCTTGTCGTCTTCTTCATCATCGGCCTGGCGCTGACCGAGAGCCACTTCAATTTCTGGGCGATCGTCCTCCTGTCGCTGGCGCTCGGCGTTTTGATCATCGTCCCGATCGGCGGCGCCGACATGCCGGTGGTGGTGTCGATGCTCAACTCCTATTCCGGCTGGGCGGCGGCCGGCATCGGCTTCACGCTCGGCAACCTGGCGCTGATCATCACCGGCGCCCTGGTCGGCTCCTCCGGTGCGATCCTCTCCTACATCATGTGCAAGGGCATGAACCGCTCCTTCGTCTCGGTTATCCTCGGCGGCTTCGGCGGCGAGACGGCTTCGGCCGGTGGCGACGACGGCGTTGAGAAGACGGTCAAGCAGGGCTCGGCCGACGATGCCGCCTTCCTGATGCAGAACGCCTCGAAGGTGATCATCGTGCCCGGCTACGGCATGGCGGTGGCGCAGGCCCAGCATGCGCTGAGAGAACTGGCGGACAAGCTCAAGGAGGCGGGCGTCGAGGTCAAATATGCGATCCATCCGGTCGCCGGCCGCATGCCGGGGCACATGAACGTGCTGCTCGCCGAGGCGAACGTGCCTTACGACGAGGTGTTCGAACTCGAGGACATCAATTCCGAGTTCGCGCAGGCCGACGTCGCCTATGTCATCGGCGCCAATGACGTCACCAACCCGGCGGCGCGCGACGACAAGACCTCGCCGATCTACGGCATGCCGATCCTCGACGTCGACAAGGCCAAGACCTGCCTGTTCGTCAAGCGCTCGCTCGGCTCCGGCTATGCCGGCATCGACAACACGCTGTTCTACAAGGACGGTACGATGATGCTGCTTGGCGACGCCAAGAAGGTCACCGAGGAGATCGTCAAGGCGATCAACCACTGAGAAGTCCTCAATCGAAAGACAAAATGCCCGCCTCACCGGCGGGCATTTGCGTTGGCGATCACAACTGCCGCGTGATTTGCAATCCGCAGTTACCCGCCCGTGGTCTCGGGATCCCAAGTGAACAATTCCTTCGCCCGGGCGATGCCGCGCAGGGCAAAGCGTCCCAATGACACGGCGTTGGCGCGGTGGACCGGCGGGCACGCCGCAATGAACTCGGACGACATGATCACCTGCCGCTCGACCGAACGGCACATGGCGACGATACGGCTCACCTCATTGACGGCCGGTCCGACAACGGTGAAGTCAAGTCGGTCCTGACTGCCGATATTGCCGTAGAAGACCTCGCCGATATGCAGGGCGAGCGAGACGTCGGTAACGGGCTTGCCCTCTTCAAGCCGTCGCGCATTGAGTTCAGTCAGCATGCGGCGCAACTGTCGCTCGGCGACGATTGCAGCGTTACAGGCATCAGCTGAGTCGCGGCCGTTGAAGATCGCGAGAACGCCGTCGCCGATCAGCTTCAGCACGCTGCCGCCATGGTCATGGATCGCGTCGATGACGGTGCCGGAGTAATCATTCAGAAAAGGAATGATCTCCTCAGGCGCAATGCTGTCGGATATCCGGGTGAAATGCCGCAGATCGGAAAACCACATGACCGCCTCAATGCGTTCGGCCGCGCCCCGCTCGATTCTGCCTTCGACGACGCGCCGGCCCGCATCCTCGCCGAGATAGACATCCGCAAGAGTGCCGATGATGCGCATGCAGGAGGCCGTCTTCACGGCAAGCGCGAGCGTCGGCACGAGGATCCTCAGCGAATCCACATCCTCGTCGCTGAAGCCCCGTTCGTTTTTCGTCGTCCAGTTGGAATAGAAGCAGTCCATCTCTCCGACGCGACCGCGATCGGTGAAATGATGTACGAAGCAAAGACAATCGGTTTGTCCCTCGGTTTTCAGCCTGTCCAGCGTTGTGAAGGGGACGTGCTGTTCGCGCGCGAGGCGGATACGTCGCTCCCATTGCTGTTGCTGCAGCATCTGGAAGAAGACCGAATGCTGCCAGTTCGCCAGGGCCTCCCCGCTGGTGGTCGAGCCGTAATGCAGGACCTCGGGGATTTCGTCCCTATCGCTGAACCACTGGAAGGCGCGTCCCTCGAATTCGGGATGAAGCGTATCGATGATCCCCAGTGCGCGATCGAGAGGAATGCCTGCAGCATGGCATTGGTCGCAGAACCCGGCAAGCAGGTCCTGTTCCTTCAGGCCTTGGATGCCCTGTTCCGACAGCCACCGAACAATGTCGCGGATCTGTTGCTCGTTCATGCTGTATCCCGTCGCCGCGGCTTTATCGACCCGGCAATCGCCGAGGGAAAAACACAGTGCCGCGCCGTGCTGCGGTGCGCAAGATCAAGCTGCTGCTGCATGTCTACTTTAGACCGACCTTGATTCAAGGAGACATGCAGCAATTCAAAGGTCGCTGTGTAGGACGGTGGGGCGAACCTGAACGCCCGCGGAGATGCCGCAGGCGTCGTGAGAACCACCGCTGAGGCTCAGGACATTGCCTTGACGCGGGCAAGACCGGCGCGGGCGGGCTCGTATTTGGGGTCGAGTTGCAGCGCGTGCGAGTAGGACTTCTGCGCCTTGGCTTTGTCACCGCGGCGCTCGTAGATGAGCGCCTGGTTCGCCCAGGACTCGGCCAGCTTGTTGTTGAGATTAATGGCGGTGTTGAAATCCGAGAAGGCATTCTCGTCGTCGCCCTGGGCGGCATAGGAGATGCCGCGACCATTGTAAGGCTCCGGAGAGCTGGGCGACAGCGAGATTGCCGTGGAGAAGTCCTCGATCGCTTGGGCATGCTGGTTGCGCGCCTGATAGATCAGGCCGCGATTGTGATAGGCGCGGGGATCCGTCGTGTCGAGCTGGATCGCGCTGTTGAAATCGTTGAAGGCCGCATCGAGCTGGCCGGCCTGGCGGTAGAGATTGCCGCGGCCGATAAAGGCGACGTCATAGCTCGGGTTGATTTGCAGCGACGCGTTGTAATCGGCGAGTGCCGCGTCCTGATTGCCCACATTGCGCTGGACGAGCGCACGGTTGGCATAGGCTTGGTAGAAGCGCGGATTGAGCTGGATCGCTTGGTCGAAATCGGCGAGCGCACGACGGAACTCGCCGGCGCGGCCGTAGGCGGACCCGCGCACATTGTATGCTTCCGGATCGCTGGGATTGGAAGCAATCACGCTCGAGAGCGAGGCAATGTTTTCTTCCGATCCCTGCGCTCGTTCCACTCGAATCATCGACTCGGGATTGTTCGTCGTCTGACAGCCGGCGACGAGCAGGGCCGAGCCGATGATCAGCATAGCGGCAAGCATCGGTTTGCGCTGGTGGCGGCGGCGCGCCTCTTGGATGGTGTGGCCGGAGACGTCCGCAGTCATGGCAGCAAGTTTCAAAGTCGATCCCCCAATGCGACAAGGTCCGAGTGGCTTTCCGTAGACGGAGAGCGGCGAAGGCGCCGGGTCCCGCGCCGGGGCTCGTCAATGTCCCCGGAGAACCGGCCTGTTCTTTCCGGGCGGTTGGCCGTCGCCAGTTTATGCAGCCAGGCTAGACTGCCGACGGACAAGGTGTCCATGTAAAAAAGGCGGCGGCGATAACTCGCCCCCGCCACGATTTACATCGGAAAGCGTCGAAAAAACGACGATCAGCGGGCCAGAAGGCCTTCACGCTGTGCGCGCTTGCGAGCCAGCTTGCGGACGCGGCGAACGGCTTCAGCCTTTTCGCGCGCACGCTTCTGGGACGGCTTTTCGTAGAAGTCACGCATCTTCATTTCGCGGAAAATGCCTTCGCGCTGCATCTTCTTCTTGAGAGCGCGGAGCGCCTGGTCGACATTGTTATCGCGGACAAGTACCTGCACGTGAATCCCGTTCCTTTGTTTGGCGTTGTCAGCCTCACCATATGGGAGGCAAAGAGTCTGCGTTCGCTGGGCCGGAGCTTTTGCGATTAAAGGAGCGGATATCAGATCGCGGGCGGAAAGTCCAGCGCGAGATCGTTTGCACCGGCAAAATTCGGTCGGGAGCGCGATGTGCCGGCGGGCAACGCAGCCACAAAAGGCGCCACCCCATGTCGCAGTTCCGTCCAAGTCCGTCGGATCGCGTCGCAAAAGAAACGTTGCGCAGCCCTCGGATTTGCGATTTCTAACGGCAACGGAAGGTTTACCCAGGTTCATGGAGTAGCAGGCGGATGCGCAAATATTCTGTTTTTGCCGTGGCGCGCGAGGCGATGCGCGGCCACAAGGGCTGGGGGCCGCATTGGGCCTCGCCGGAGCCGCGCAAGCAATATGATGTGATCATCATCGGTGGCGGCGGCCATGGCCTCGGCGCCGCCTACTATCTGGCGAAAGAGCATGGCATCACCAATGTCGCTGTGCTCGAGAAGGGTTGGATCGGCGGCGGCAATACCGGCCGCAACACGACGATCATCCGGTCCAACTATCTCTATGAAGAGAGCATGGACATCTATGAGCATTCGCTGAAGCTCTGGGAAAACCTGTCGCAGGACCTCAATTACAACGTCATGTACTCGCCACGCGGCGTGATGATGCTGTCGCACAACATTCACGACCAGCAGTCCTTCAAACGCCACATCAACGCCAACCGGCTCTACGGGATCGACAATGAGTGGCTGACGCCGGAACAGGCAAAGGCCTATTGTCCGCCGCTCGATATTGCCAAGACGGCCCGCTATCCGATCAACGGTGCAGCATTGCAGCGGCGCGGCGGTACGGCGCGCCACGATGCGGTCGCATGGGGCTATGCCCGCGCGGCCTCCGACCGCGGCGTACACATCATCCAGAACTGCGAGGTGACCGGCATTCGCCGTGACGAGACCGGGCGCGTCACCGGCGTCGACACCAATCGCGGCTTTATCGGCGCGAAGAAGGTCGGCATCTCCGCTGCCGGCCATACGTCGACCTTGATGCGGATGGTGGATGTGCGCACGCCGCTGCAGAGCCAGCCGCTGCAGGCGCTCGTATCCGAGCCGCTGAAGCCGATCTTTCCATGCGTGGTCATGTCCAACTCGGTGCATGCCTATATCTCGCAGTCGGACAAGGGCGAGTTCGTTATCGGCGCCGGCACCGATCAGTACAATTCCTATTCGCAGACCGGCGGCCTGCAGATCATCACCCATACGCTGGATGCGATCTGTGAACTCTTCCCGATGTTCCGCCGCGTCAAGATGATGCGGCAATGGGGTGGCATCGTAGACGTCACCCAGGACCGTTCGCCGATCCAGGGCGTGACGCCGGTGCCGGGTCTCTACCTAAACGCCGGCTGGGGAACGGGCGGCTTCAAGGCGACGCCGGGTTCGGCCAATCTCTTTGCCTATCTCATCGCGCGGGGCGAGCCGCACCGGCTCGCGGCGGGGCTGACGCTCGATCGCTTCCGCACCGGACGGCTCATCGACGAGGCGGCTGCCGCCGCCGTTGCGCACTGATGCGAGGACTTTCCAGATGCTTCTGATTTATTGCCCTTACTGCGAGGAAGAGCGCTCGGAGCTCGAATTCCGCAATGCCGGCGATGCCCATATCGTCCGCCCGACCAACATGGCCGAGATCAGCGACGAAGAGTTCGAGGCTTATTTCTTCCTTCGAGACAACCCGAAGGGCGTGATCTTCGAGAGGTGGCGGCACATGCATGGCTGCGGCCGCTTCTTCAATGCCGCCCGCGATACGGTGAGCGACCGCTTCATCACCACCTACAAGGCGGGCGAGCCGAAGCCGGATATCGACGCGAAGCCGAAGACGCCCGCAACGGTCGAAACCTACGAAGCCCTCGAAGGAGCAGCACAATGACCGGGGTCAATCGCATTTCGGGTGCGGGGCGCCTAACGCCGGCGCGCACGGCCCGCCTCACCTTCGACGGCCGGACGCTGGCGGCACTCGAAGGCGACACGGTCGCCTCTGCACTGCTGGCCAATGATATCCATCTCGTCGGCCGTTCGTTCAAGTATCACCGCCCGCGCGGCATTCTTTCCGCGGGTGCCGAAGAGCCGAACGCACTCCTCGACGTCTCGCGTGACGCCGCACGCCGGCAGCCGAACGTGCGGGCGACCGTGCAGGAGGTCTTCGACGGCATGAAGGTGTCGTCGCAGAACCGCTGGCCCTCCCTCTCGTTCGACGTCGGCGGATTCAACAATTTCCTGTCGCCATTCTTCGCTGCAGGCTTCTACTACAAGACCTTCATGTGGCCGAAGGCGGCGTGGCATAAGCTCTACGAGCCGTTCATTCGCCGCGCGGCCGGTCTCGGCGTCACGCCGACAGAGGCCGATCCGGATCACTATGCCAGCCGCTACGTCCATTGCGACGTGCTGGTGGTCGGCGCCGGCGTAGCCGGTCTGGCGGCGGCAGTCGCCGCGGCCAAGGCCGGAGCCAAGGTCATCCTGTGCGACGAGCAGGCTGAAGTCGGCGGTGCGCTTCACTACGACACCGGCACCCTCATCGACGGCCAGCCGGGTTACGAATGGGCGCAGGCCACAGGCAAGGCGCTCGCCGACATGGACAATGTCAGGCTGCTGACGCGCACAACCGCCTTCGGCTATTACAACCACAACTACGTCGCTCTCGTCGAGCGCGTGACCGATCATCTCGCTGCGCCGGAAAAGGCGCTGCCACGCGAGCGGCTCTGGCAGGTGCGGGCGAAAAAGGTGATCCTCGCAAATGGCGCGATCGAGCGCCACATGGTCTTCGCCAACAACGACCGCCCGGGCATCATGCTGGCGTCGGCCGGCCGCACCTATCTCAACCATTTCGGCGTGGCCGTCGGGAAGAGCGTCGGCGTCTATACCGCGCATGATTCCGCCTACGAGGCTGCCTTCGACCTTAAGAGGGCAGGCGTTGCGGTTCCCGCGATCGTCGATTGCCGCGAAAAACCCGGCGAGGCGGTGCTTCAACAAGCCCGCAACCTCGGCATTGAAGTGCTGACCGGCCACTCCGTCGTGGACACTAGCGGCAAGCTCCGGGTCGCCTCCATCAGCGTCGCCCGCAACGGTGGCGGCGGCCAGCGCAAGATTGCCGTTGACGCGCTTCTGGTCTCGGCCGGCTGGACGCCGTCGGTACACCTCTTCTCGCAGTCGCGCGGCAAGGTGAAGTTCGACGCGGCGACGGAGCGCTTCCTGCCGGGCATCTACGCGCAGGACTGCCTCTCGGTCGGCGCTTGCAACGGCACTGACGACCTGCAGGCGACGATCGACGAGGCGCTTGCCGCAGGCGAACTGACCGCACGCGCTGCCGGCGCCGACGGCGGCGCACAGGTGGCCCTGTCCGGCAAGAATGCCTTCGAGTGGACGGGCGGCATGATCGGCGCGGCTGAAGGGGCCGGCGCCGACAAGACGGTCAAGGCCTTCATCGACTTCCAGCACGATGTCTGCGCCAAGGACATTCGCCTCGCCGTCCGCGAGGGCATGCACTCGATCGAGCACATCAAGCGCTTCACGACGAATGGCATGGCCTCCGATCAGGGCAAGCTCTCCAACATGCACGGGCTTGCGATCGCGGCGGAAGCGCTCGGCAAGGAAATCCCGGCGGTGGGGCTCACGACTTTCCGCCAGCCCTATACGCCGGTGACCTTCGGTACCATCGTCAACCACTCGCGCGGCAGCCTGTTCGACCCGGCCCGCAAGACGCCGATGCATGCCTGGGAGGAGGCGCGGGGCGCCGAATTCGAGGATGTCGGCAACTGGAAGCGTGCCTGGTACTATCCGCGGGCCGGCGAGACCATGCATGAGGCGGTCGCCCGCGAATGCAAGACCGTTCGCGACGTCGCCGGGATCTTCGATGCCTCGACGCTCGGCAAGATCGAGGTGGTCGGCCCCGACGCCGCCAAGTTCCTCAATCTCATGTATACGAATGCCTGGGACAATCTGAAGCCCGGCCGCTGCCGCTACGGCATCATGCTGCGCGACGACGGCTTCATCTATGACGACGGCGTCGTCGGCCGGCTTGCCGAGGATCGCTTCCATGTGACGACGACGACCGGCGGTGCGCCGCGCGTTCTCCATCACATGGAAGACTACCTGCAAACGGAATTCCCGCATCTCAAGGTGTGGCTCACTTCGACGACCGAGCAATGGGCGGTCATCGCCGTGCAGGGCCCGAAGGCGCGCGAGATCATCGCGCCGCTGGTCGAAGGCATCGATCTGTCGAACGAAGGCTTGCCGCATATGAGCGTTGCGGAGGGTCGCATCTGCGGCGTGCCGACGCGGCTCTTCCGCATGTCGTTTACGGGCGAGCTCGGTTTCGAAGTCAATGTCCCGGCCGATTATGGCCAGGCTGTATGGGAAGCAATCTGGGCCCGGGCCGAACCGATGGGCGCCTGCGCCTACGGCACCGAGACCATGCACGTCCTGCGCGCCGAGAAGGGCTACATAATCGTCGGCCAGGACACGGACGGCACTGTCACGCCGGACGACGCAGGACTCTCCTGGGCGGTCTCGAAGAAGAAGCCGGACTTCGTCGGCATTCGCGGCCTGAAGCGGCCTGATCTCGTCAAGGACGGCCGCAAACAGCTCGTCGGATTGCTCACCAAAGATCCGAAGGTGGTATTGGAGGAAGGGGCGCAGATCGTCGCCGATCCGAACGAGCCGAAGCCGATGACCATGCTCGGTCATGTGACCTCGTCTTACTGGTCGCCGAATTGCGGCCGTTCGATTGCAATGGCGCTGGTCGCGGGCGGCCGCGCGCGCCTCGGGCAGACGCTTTACGTACCGATGGCGGATCGCACGATCGCCGTCGAAGTGAGCGACATGGTATTCTTTGACAAGGAAGGAGGTCGCCTCCATGGCTGACCAGGCAATGGCAACTCGCAAGGCTCCGCTCGAGGGGCTCCGCGGCGGCTCGCCGGCGGCGATGATCACTCCGGCAGCTCCGACCTCGAGGCTGGCGCTGCGCGCCCCGGCAGAGTCGGTTGCCGCCCTCTCCGCTGCGCTCGGCGTCACGCTGCCGGTGCGGGCGAAGACGTCCGCCTCGGCCGGCACGCGACACGCGCTCTGGCTCGGGCCCGACGAATGGCTGGTGATCGACGAGGATGGCGCCGATTTGATGGCGGCGGCCGCTTCGAGCGGCACGCTGCACTCGGCGGCCGATGTCTCCCATCGCAACACCGCCGTGATCGTCAGCGGTCCGGGCGCGGAGGTCGCGGTCAACAGCGGCTGCCCGCAGGACCTGTCGCTCCGCCTCTTTCCGGTCGGCGCCTGCTCGCGCACGATTTTCGGCAAGGCCGAAATCGTCCTCTTACGCACGGCTGAAGACACGTTCCGGGTCGAATGCTGGCGGTCGTTCGCGCCCTTCGTCTTCGGTCTGCTTTCAGAGGGTGCCGTAGACGCGGGGCACTGAACCAAGTCGATGCGTCGTCCAAAGCGCTACAGCGCCGCGCGTCTGAGAAGACGCGCGGCGCTGTAGCGCTTCATGACGATGCGGCGGGTCTCAATCCCGAGCGCAGGCGCGTTAGCGCTGCGCAAACCACTGCCGCGAGAGCCATCGTCGCCAGGATCAAGGCGGTTCCGCCAAACAGGCCTTCGTAGCCGAAGGCCGAAATCGCCGGCGTGCTGAGCAGCGGCGAGCAGAATTGCCCGATGAATACCGAAGCCGTCAGGATGCCACCTGCCAGTCCTCGCCGCCGAGCCGGCGCGAGATTGAGCAGGAGGGCGACGAAAGTGGGCGAGACGATCGCATAACCGGCACCGATCGAAGCGGCCCCGGCAAAGGAAAGCGGGCCCACCGCCCCGACGATCAGAAGGGCAAAGCCGACGCCCATCGCTGTATAGCCGAGAATGAACACGCCGGCATAGCCGGATGCCCGGTAGAGCCGAGGATAGAGCAGAGCGAAGACACCGCCCGCCAGCATGAGCGTGCCAAGAGCCGCACCGGTGGTGACTCCGCCGCCATGGCCATACGAATCGAAGAAAAACGGCAACTGCGTCGGGACGATGAAGAAGAGCAAATTCGTCAGCGCCTGGAGCAAGACGAGCCCGGAAAAGAACAGACGCCAGGACTTGCCTTCTGTTCTCGCGGCCGCACCGATACTCTGCCCTGGCGATGGCGGCGAGGCATCGACAATGACCCTCCACATCAGGGGCAGCAAGAGGATGGCAAGGGCATAGATAGCGAAAGGCATCCGGGGTGAAATGAGCGCCACGCATCCGGCCAGCGTGATGAAGAGGAGTCCGCCGAAGTTGCGCGCCGAGATCTGCAAACCCGTCAATGCGCTTCGCTCGACACCCGAGAAATAGTCTCCGATAAGTGCCGTTTGTGCCGTCATGATCAGGCCGACCGCAAGACCCAGGACAAGGCGGCTGATGAAAATCGTCGGCAGGTCCGGGAGGAAAAGGCCGGCACTTCCCGCAATCACGAACATAGTCACGCCCAGGAGCAGCAGCCGTCGCCGTCCGAAGCGATCGGCTGCCAATCCTGCAATCGGCGCGCTGAGCGCGACGCTTAACGAAGGGGCAGGGACGAGCAGGCGTGTCAGTATCTCCGCATACGGATCCTCCGCGAAGAGGCGCTGAAGCCCCGGCAGGGCGGGACTGATGGTTGCGTTCGCCATGGTCGTGAGCATTGCCGCCATCAGGAGTGCGACGGCCCGCGCATCCCGCCAGACCGCCTTTTTCGCTGCAGTTCCGAAGCTGTCCATGGATTTTCCTCTTGCTGAAATCACCGATGCGGAGGAGACTGCCACTTCAAGCCAACTTGAGGTCAAGCATGAATCTTCTCGACATCGGCGAGGTCGCTCGGCGCTCAGGCGTCCCGCCTTCGACGCTGCGCTATTACGAGGAAATCGGGCTGATCAGTTCCCATGGCAGGCGCGGACTGCGGCGGCAATTCGATGCCGATGTTCTCCTCAAGCTGGCGCTGATCGATCTTGGGAAGTCAGGGGGCTTCGGCCTCACCGAGATCGCCGGAATGTTCGGTCGGAACGGCCAACTTGCTATTCCTCGTGCCGACCTGCACGCCAAGGCGGACGCCCTGCAGAGGCAGTTGGCGGACCTCCGAGCATTGCGGGATGCGCTTCGCCACGTCGCCGACTGTCCAGCAGTGAGTCACCTTGAATGCCCGAACTTTCGCAAGCTGGTCAGGGCGGCCTCACGCGGACGGGTTGCGGCTGGGCGGCTCCGGAAGGCAACTGACAAAGAATGATGAGGCGTCGGCACGGCGAACGCCGTTCTCGGCCGATCGCTCGTCACGCATCGGCAGGCCGGTCCTTCGGGTCGAACTGTATGATGGTCTGCCAGATCGCAGTCAGCGCCGGCTTCCTCTCGCCTTCGATCTCCACCGTCGCGTCATAGGTGATCATCAGCATGCCGGCGCCGCGGAAGCGGGCATCGGCCATGGTAAAACGGCCGCGCACCCGTGCGCCGCTCTTGACCGGCGCCATGAAGCGCACCTTGTCGAAGCCGTAATTGATGCCCATCGTCTGCTCACGGATCTTCGGCAGGCAATTGTAGTTCATCGCCGAAAGCAGCGAGAGCGAGAGGAAACCATGCGCGATCGTGCCGCCGAAGGGCGTCTCCGCTGCCGCGCGAACCGGGTCGGTGTGGATGAACTGGAAGTCGCCCGTCGCCTCGGCGAAGTTGTCGATGGTCTTCTGCGTCACGGTAATCCAATCGGAGACGCCGATCTCTTTGCCGACCAGGTTCTTGACATCGGAAAGCGAAATTTCTTGCGGCATGTATTCGTCCTGAGGAAGCCTTGCAGCCGATCTATAGGCCGCTCGGCCCAAGCCTAGCAAGTGGTGGTAAAACTTTAGAAAACCTCGACGAGAAAGTTGACGGAGCGGGCAGGGGCGAGGGCTCCAAGTGCGGCCCCCGTGAGTGCGTCGCGCCATTCGCCGTCGAGGCTTGGAGGCAACTGCAAAGGATGCGGTGCGTGGCTGCGATTGATCACGACGGCAAGTCGCGTGAACCGCTTCTGCATCTCATCCTCTGTCGTAAGCATCATGATCAGATTGTCGGTCGCCGGGTGCTCCCAATCCTCGACCGTCATGGCGCGGCCGTCGAGGCGGAGCCAGGCGACGTCATCCCTGCCGGTGAAGAAGGTCGTTTCGGCGAAAACTCGGAAGCGGCGGCGCATGGCGGAGAGTGCAGCCGTGCGGTCGATCATCTGCTGGTCGAGCTGGCCCCAGTCGAGCCATGTGATCCTGTTGTCCTGCGCATAGGCATTGTTGTTGCCGTGCTGGCTGTGCCCGCCTTCGTCGCCCGCGGTCAACATGATCGTGCCGCGGGAGGCAAACAGGGTACCGATCAGAGCCATGACGTCATTTCGGCGTGCTGTCAGTAGCTCCGGATCTTCGGTCGGCCCCTCGACGCCGTTGTTCCATGAATGGTTCTCGTCATGGCCGTCGCGATTGCCTTCGCCGTTCGCCTCATTGTGCTTGCATGCGTAGGAGACGAGATCGATCATCGTGAAGCCGTCATGGGCGGCGATAAAGTTGAGGCTGCGCGTGCTTGTTTCACCCCAGCGCGAAAAGGTGTCGGAGGAACCCGCCAGCGCCGTAGCAAATGCGCCGATCGTATGCCGGTCGCCGCGCCAGTAGCGGCGGATATCATCGCGCGCCCGGTCGTTCCATTCGAGGAAGACATCCGGGAAATTGCCGAGCTGATATCCGCCGGGTCCGGTGTCCCAAGGCTCGGCGATGAGAACACGATCGCTCAGCACCGGATCGGTGGCCATCGCCTGCAAGAGCGCGGCATTGCGGCGGAACCCGCTCATGTCGCGGCCAAGAATGGAGGCAAGATCGAAGCGGAACCCGTCGACACCGGCGGCGCGTACAAAATGGCGTAGACTGTCGAGGATGAGCGCCTGCACAACCGGGTGGTCGCAGGCGATCGTGTTGCCGCAGCCTGTGTCGTTGATCAGTTCTCCAGGCTGATCGATCGCATGCCGGTAATAGGTGAGATTGTCGATCCCGCGCATGGAGAGCGTGGTGCCATGCCGATCGCTCTCGCCGGAATGATTGAAGACGAGGTCGAGGATGACGCCGATGCCCGCCCCGTGCAGGGCTTCCACGGTCCTGCGCAGTTCCTTGATGCCGCCAGGGGCGAGACTTGGATCGAGCGCCATTGGCGCAATCGGGTTGTAGCCCCAACCATTGTGGAGGCCGAGGGGCGGCAGGTGCCGCTCGTCGATCCAGGCAACGACCGGCATGAGTTCGACCGCGGAGACGCCGAGTCGCGTCAGGTGCTCGATGACGACCGGTTCGGCAAGTGCGGCCACGGTCCCGCGCTTTTTTTCCGGAACGTCCGGATGGAGGACCGTGAACGGCTTGACGGCGATCTCATAGATCAATCCGCCCGGCTGGAAGAGCGGCCGCTTCGGTTTGACCGGCCTGAATTCCGTGACGATCGCCTTGGGTACCAGATCCGCCGTTTCTTCGCCATGGATCGTCAGCCGGAGATCATGGCGAAAGGGGCGGTCGAGTTCCACCGCATAAGGATCAACCAGGAGCTTCGAGGGGTCGAACCAAAGCCCATGCTCCGGCGAATAGATCCCGTCGGCGCGAAGTCCATAGCGCGTGCCGAGGGGCACGTCGGAGAGAGCGAGGCTGTGCACGTCGCCGTTGCGCCGCAGCGGCAGGCGATGCAGTTCCTTGCTCCCCGTCTTGTCGAACAGGCAGAGGTCGACCCGGGCGGCATTGTGCGACCAGACGGCAAAGCGTGTGCCGTCGGGTGTACGGGTCACGCCGAGAGGTGGAATTCCGGTCGTCGGCATGAAGCACGCCCCTTCTTGAAAATGTCCTGCAGGTACAGCCGTTGTCTAAGCCCCCGCTGGCCTGTCGGTCACCTCCCCACAAAGGGAGAAAATGTGCGGTTTGCCACTCGCTTCAACTTAAAGCTTCTACAGTCGGAGTGCTTCGGAGGAGACGCAATGGATGCCACATCCTTTCTCCCCCCTGGTGGGGAGATGGCCGGTAGACCGGAGGGGTAAAGGGGCGCAGAGATGAGGCCGCAGGAAGCGGGCCTATAACATCTCAGGTGATCACGCTCGGCTCTTCACGGCCGGTGCGCGTCTTGATCTCCGCCATCTCGTCGGCAACGGCGATCAGGTCGGCCAAGGCGGCCTGCGTGTCGAGATCGTGGCGCTCCGGGTCCGGCTCGTAGCGCTCGATATAGACGCGCAGCGTCGCGCCAGAGGTCCCGGTGCCCGAAAGGCGAAAGACGACCCGCGATCCGCCCTCGAACAGAACGCGGACACCCTGATTTTTGCTCACCGACTTGTCGACCGGATCGTGATAGGAGAAGTCGTCGGCGGCCTCGACCTTTAGCGCACCGAAGCTCTTGCCGGGAAGGTCGGCGAGTTTTTCTCTCAGCGCCGCCATCAGCCCGTTCGCCGCGTCGGTATCGACGGCTTCGTAGTCGTGGCGCGAATAATAATTGCGGCCATAGGTCGCCCAGTGCTTCTGCACGATATCGAGCGCGCTTTCCTTGCGCGCCGCCAGGATGTTGAGCCAGAGCAGCACCGCCCAGAGCCCGTCCTTCTCGCGCACATGATTCGAGCCGGTACCGGCGCTTTCCTCTCCGCAGATCGTCGCTAGCCCCTCGTCGAGCAGATTGCCGAAGAATTTCCACCCGGTCGGGGTTTCATACAGGCCGATGCCGAGTTTTTCAGCGACACGGTCGGCCGCACCGCTTGTCGGCATGGAGCGGGCGATGCCGGCAAGGCCCTTGGCGTAACCCGGAGCCAGATGCGCATTGGCAGCAAGGATGGCTAGACTGTCTGAGGGCGTGACGAAGATCCCTCTGCCGATGATGAGATTGCGGTCGCCGTCGCCGTCGGAGGCGGCGCCGAAATCGGGCGCGTCCGGCGCCATCATCGTCTCGTAGAGCGCGCGCGCATGGACGAGGTTCGGATCCGGATGATGGCCGCCGAAATCCGGCAGCGGGATGAAGTTCATCACCGAGCCCTTCGGTGCACCAAGCCGCTTCTCGAGGATTTCCTTGGCGTAAGGGCCGGTGACGGCGCTCATTGCATCGAAGGCGACGCGGAAACCGCCGGCAATCAGCGCGCGGATCGCCGCGAAATCGAACAGGCTCTCCATCAGTTCGGCATAGTCCGCGACGGGATCGATCACCGTCACCGCCATGTCCTCGACATGCTGCGTGCCTTCCACATCGAGGTTGACGTCGGGAACGTCGGCGATCCTGTAACTGTCGATCGCCTGCGTGCGGGCGAAGATCGCATCGGTCACCCTTTCAGGCGCCGGGCCGCCGTTACCGACATTGTACTTGATGCCGAAGTCCTCGGTCGGGCCGCCAGGATTGTGGCTCGCCGACAGTACGATGCCGCCGAAAGCCTTGTATTTACGGATGACGTTGGAGGCGGCCGGCGTCGACAGGATACCGCCGCGGCCGACGAGCACGCGGCCGAAGCCGTTTGCCGCGGCCATCTTGATCGCTTTCTGGATCACTTCGCGGTTGTAGTAGCGGCCATCGCCGCCGATCACCAGCGTCTCGCCCTGATAGCCCTCGAGCGAATCGAAAATGGACTGGATGAAGTTCTCGGCGTAGTTCTTCTGCTGGAAAACCGGAACTTTCTTGCGCAGGCCGGAAGTCCCGGGTTTCTGGTCGCCATAGGGGTTTGTGGAGACGGTTATCATCATCTGTCTTAGCCTTTCGCGAGAAGACCGGAATAGAGCGAAGCGTAGCGTTCCGCACTCTTCGCCCAAGAAACGTCGGACTTCATGCCCTGGTTCTGCAAGCGTGCCCACACTTTCGGCTCTTTGTATGCATGCATTGCGCGCCGAATCGCGAGACGCAGGCCGTCCGCCGTGACCGGCTGGAACTGGAAGCCGGTCGCGACCCTGGCCGCCAGCGCCGCCTCGTTGGCGTCGATCACCGTGTCGGTCAGGCCGCCGGTGCGCGCGACGATCGGCACGCAACCATAACGCAAACCATAGAGCTGCGTCAGTCCGCAGGGTTCGAAGCGCGACGGAATGAGGATCGCGTCGGAACCCGCCTGCATCAGATGCGAAAGTGGTTCGTCATAGCCGGTCACCATGCCGATATGGCCGCGATGGCGCGAGGAGGCGGCCATGAGCGCGCCTTCGAGCGCCGCGTCGCCCGAACCGAGCACGACGAGCCTGCCACCGAGCGCGACGATGTCGTCGGTCACCTGGGCCAGCAGGTCCATGCCTTTCTGCCAGGTGAGGCGGCTGATGACGCAGAAGATCGGCCCCGGGCCCTTGTCGAGCCCGAAGCGCTCCTCCAGCGCCTTGCGGTTTGCTGCCCGCCGCTTGAGCGTGCCGGGAGCGTAATTCTGGGGGATATGAGGGTCCGATTCGGGATTCCATGTCGCGGCGTCGATACCGTTGACGATCCCGCTCAGGCTGGCGACACGGCTTGCCAGGAGCCCCTCAAGCCCCATGCCGAATTCCGGCGTCAGGATTTCCTGCGCGTAGGACGGGCTGACGGTCGTGATGGCGGTCGCCGTCTGCAATCCGCCTTTCAGAAAGCCAACATCGCCATAGTATTCTAAGAACTGCATCGAGAAGGCTTCGGGCGGCAGCGACAGTTCCGGAAAGACGGACGCGCCGAATTGGCCTTGGAAGGCGATGTTGTGAATTGTCATAACGGTCGGTATGTCGGCCGCGGAACCGAAGCGCATGTAGACCGGCGTCAGCGCGGTCTGCCAGTCATGCACGTGGACGAGATCCGGCTTCCAGCCCGGGACGACACTGTCGCTGGCGATTTCCGCCGCCGCCAGCGAGAGGGCGGCGAAGCGGCGAAAATTATCCGGATAATCGCGTCCCGTCGTGTCGAGATAAGGGCCGCCGTCGCGGGCATAAAGCGCCGGCTGATCGAGGACGAGCAGATCCAGGCCGTCATAGTCTGCTGCGAGCACCCGGGCAGGATGGCCGAAGAGGTTACCGATGCTGCCGACGGCTTTCTTCTTTTTCAGCTTGTGCAGTACGGCGGGATAGCCGGGCACCAGCGTGCGTATCCGGATGCCGTGCGGAAGAAGAGCTGAGGGCAGCGCACCGACCACGTCGGCGAGTCCCCCGGTCTTGACCAGGGGAAAGACTTCGGACGCAACGGACAGAACATTCATGCGACTTAAGACCTACATTCCCAGCTTGTCGATCATCGGTTGCGTGATCAGGCAAACGCCGTTCTCGCTGCGGCGGAAGCGTTTGGCATCGAGCACCGGATCATCGCCGACGACCAGCCCTTCGGGGATGGTTACGCGGCTGTCGATGACGACGTTGCGCAGGATGGAGTGCCGTCCAACCGTTACGTCGGGAAGAACTACGGCATTTTCGAGTCTGGAATATGAATTGATCCTGACGCCGGTGAACAAGAGGCTCCTGTTGAGCATGGCGCCTGAAATGATGCAATCGCCCGAGACGAGCGAGGAGGTTGCCGAGCCGCGGCGGTCCTCATCGTCATGGACGAATTTTGCCGGAGGCTTGATCTCGGCAAAAGTCCAGACCGGCCATGTGCTGTCGTAGATGTCGAGTTCCGGAGTCACATGGGTGAGGTCGATATTGGCCTGCCAATAGGCGTCGATCGTGCCGACGTCCCGCCAATAGGCCTCCCGTTCGAAATCCGAGCGCACGCAGGAGTGGGTGAAACGGTGCGCCACTGCTTTGCCGTGTTCGACGATATAAGGGATGATGTCCTTGCCGAAGTCCCGGCTCGACTTGGGATCGGCTGCATCGCGGCGCAGCATGTCCATCAGGAACTTGGTGTGGAAGACGTAGATGCCCATGGACGCCAATGCCATATCCGGATTGCCCGGAATGCCGGGCGGATCGGCCGGCTTTTCGACGAAGGCGATGATCCGGTCTTCGGTGTCGACATGCATTACGCCGAAGCCGGTCGCTTCCATGCGCGGCACTTCCAGGCAGCCGATGGTGACGTCGGCGCCGGAATCGACGTGCTGCTGCAGCATCAACTCGTAGTCCATCTTGTAGATATGGTCGCCGGCGAGAATCACCATGTACTCGACGCCGTAGTCCTCGATGATATCGATGTTCTGGTAGACCGCGTCGGCGGTACCCTCATACCATTGCGTTTCGGAGACGCGCTGGCTCGCCGGCAGGACGTCGAAGCTCTCATTGCGTTCGGGCCGGAAGAAGTTCCAGCCGCGCTGCAGGTGCCGGATCAACGAATGGGCCTTGTACTGCGTCGCGACGCCGATGCGGCGGATACCGGAGTTCAGCGCATTGGACAGCGCGAAATCGATGATGCGCGCCTTGCCGCCGAAATGGACGGCCGGCTTGGCGCGGCGATCGGTCAGTTCCTTGAGCCGGCTGCCGCGTCCGCCGGCAAGCACATAGGCCATGGCATCGCGAGCCAGAGGTTGTGTACGCTTCTCCACCATTTGTCCTCCCCAAGATCATGTCGTCGAGGACTGCCCGGCGACCACATGCGACGCCTCGCGGCCCACGTCACTTCGTCCTGTACCGCTCGGCGGAAGAGCCCGCCGGGCAGCTAGGTCCTGAGCCTAGTCCTGCTCCAGCATCAGCGTCGCCAAAGGCGGCAGCGTGATGGTGGCAGCCGTCACTCCGCTCGGTTTCCTCTCCGCATAAACGGCACCGCCGTTGCCCTTGCCGCTCCCTCCATAGATTTCCGCATCCGTATTGACTATCTCCCGCCAGCGACCTGCGACCGGAAGCGGCACGTCGTAGCTCTCCCGGTAGACCGGCGTGAAATTCGTGACCACTGCGACGAGCTTCTCGCCGGGCGCCTTCCTCAGCCACGCAAAGACGGAATTGTCGCGGTCGTCCGCGATTAGCCACTCGAAGCCTTCGCCCTCGCAGTCGCGGGCATGCAGCGCCGGCTTGGACCGGTAGGTGCCGTTCAGGTCTCGCACGAGGCGGCGCATGCCCTCGTGAAGGTTGTATTCGAGCAGATTCCAGTCGAGTGCGCGCTCCTCCGACCATTCCCGCCATTGGGCGAACTCCTGCCCCATAAAGAGCAGCTTCTTGCCCGGATAGCCCCACATGAAGGCGTAATAGGCCCTGAGATTGGCGAACTTCTGCCAGTCGTCGCCGGCCATCTTTGCAATCAGCGATCCCTTCCCGTGCACCACCTCATCGTGGGAGAGCGGCAGCACGAAGTTCTCGCTGAAGGCGTAAAGCAGCCCAAAGGTCATGTCGTTGTGGTGGAACTTGCGGTGGACGGGCTCATGCGCGAGATATTGAAGCGTATCGTGCATGAAGCCCATGTTCCACTTGAAGCCGAAGCCGAGCCCGCCGGCGTGGACCGGGTGTGAGACCTTCGGCCAGGAGGTCGATTCCTCCGCGATCGTCAGCACGCCCTGGTGGATGCCGTAAAGCCGGGTATTCATGGTCTGCAGGAAGCGTACTGCCGCGAGATTCTCGTTGCCGCCATATTCGTTCGGTACCCACTCACCGGGCTGGCGCGAATAGTCGAGGTAGAGCATTGATGCAACCGCATCGACGCGCAGGCCGTCGACATGGAACTTTTCGGCCCAGTAGAGCGCATTGTTGATGAGATAGGCGGCGACCTCGTCGCGGCCGAAATTGTAGATCGCCGTGTTCCAATCGGGGTGGAAACCCTGGCGTGGGTCTTCATGCTCGTAAAGCGCCGTGCCGTCGAACCAGCGCAGCCCGTGCTCGTCCGTCGGAAAATGCGCCGGCACCCAGTCGAGGATGACGCCGATGCCGACCTTGTGGCAGCCGTTGACGAAACGGGCGAAGCCCTCCGGCTCGCCGAAACGCGCCGTCGGCGCGTAGAGCCCGGTCGTCTGGTAGCCCCATGACGGGTCGTAGGGGAACTCGGAGATCGGCAGGAACTCGATATGGGTAAAGCCCATATCGACACAGTAGGGGATCAGCCGTTCCGCCAGTTCGTCCCAGGTCAGCATCTCGCCATTGTCGCCGCGTTGCCAGGAGCCCGCATGAACCTCATAGATCGAAATCGGCTGGCGGCGTGGATCAACCTCCTCCCAATGGCGGCGATGGGCCGCGTCCTCCCAGACCTGGTCGATCTCGCCCGTCGTCACCGAGGCCGTATCGGGACGCAACTCCGAGCGGCGGGCGAATGGGTCCGCCTTCAGGGGCAGCAGCTGGCCCTCGCGGTCGAGGATTTCATATTTGTACCGAGCGCCTTCGGACACGCCCGGAATGAAGATTTCCCAGATGCCGGTGTCGGCGCGAAGGCGCATGACGTGGCGGCGCCCGTCCCAATCGTTGAAGCTGCCGACCACGGAAACGCGGCGCGCATTCGGCGCCCAGACGGCGAAGTGAAAGCCTTCGGCACCGTCATGCGTGATCTGATGGGCTCCCATTCTGTCGAAGAGCCTGAGATGCGAGCCTTCGCGTATGTAGTAGTCATCCATCGGCCCAAGCACCGGGCCGAAGCTATAGGCGTCGACCACGATCCATTCGCCGCCCTCGTTGCGGGCGCGGTAGCGGATCGGCTGTTCCTTGCGGAGCGAAACGAGGCCCTCGAAGAAGCCGGCATCGTCGCGCCGCTTGAGCGTGCCGATTTCCTTGCCGGAAAGCGTTTCCGCGGTGACCGACTCGGCGCCGGGTATGAAGCACCGGGCAATATAGGCCTTGTCCGTCGCGTGCACGCCCAGAACGGCGAAGGGGTTGCCGTGGCTACCGGAAAGTATTGCCGCAATCTCCGGCGCCGGCAGGCCCGACCCTGCGGGTGTGGCTGTGTCCTTGCCGGGCGAGAGCTTCATCCAGCTCTCCAGATCTCTTCGGCATATTGGCGGATCGTCCGATCGGACGAGAACCAGCCCATACGCGCCGTGTTTCGTATCGTCTTCGAATACCAGTCGGAGGGCCCGGTCCAGAGCTGGTCTACCTCGCGCTGCGCCTTCGCATAGGCCTCGAAATCCGCCGCGACCATGAACCAGTCATGGTTGTAGAGCCCGTCGACCAGACCCGAGAAACGGTGGGGATCGTCCGGCGAGAAGACGCCGGAGGCAATGGCCGAGAGGGCCTGTGACAGTTCGCGCGAGCCCTCGATGACGGCGCGCGGATTGTGTCCTTCCGCTCGTGCCTTCGCCACCTCCTCGGCGGTCAGGCCGAAGATCTTGATGTTTTCCTCGCCGACCCAGTCGCGCATCTCGACATTGGCGCCGTCCAGCGTGCCGATCGTCAGCGCGCCGTTGAGCGCAAACTTCATGTTGCCGGTGCCCGAAGCTTCCATGCCGGCGGTCGAAATCTGCTCTGAGAGATCGGCTGCGGGCACCATCACTTCCGCGAGCGAAACATTGTAGTTCGGGACGAAGACGACCTTCAGAAGGCCGCGCACGGCCGGGTCATTGTTGATGACGCGCGCGACGTCATTGGCAAGCTTTATGATGAGCTTGGCGTTGTGATAGCTCGGTGCCGCCTTTCCGGCGAAAAGCTTGACGCGCGGCACCCAGTCGAGCTCGGGGTGCGAGCGTATCTGGTCGTAAAGCGCGACAGCCTCGATGATGTTCAGCAATTGCCGCTTGTATTCGTGGATGCGCTTGATCTGGATGTCGAACATCGCCGATGGATCCAGCCGGATGCCGAGGCCCGTCTGGACCAGCTTTGCCAGCCTTACCTTGTTGGCGCGCTTGACGGCGGCGAACTGCTCTTGGAAATCGGCCTTGTCGGCAAAGGCGTCAAGCGCCTGCAGCGCCTCCGTGTCGTCCATGAACTCATCGCCGATCGCATCGCGGATAAGAGCGAAGAGACCGGGATTGCATTGCATCAGCCATCGGCGCGGCGTGATGCCGTTGGTCTTGTTGTTGATGCGGTCGGGATAGAGCCGGTGCAGGTCGGCGAAAACCGTTTCCTTCATCAGCTCCGTGTGCAGCGCCGAGACGCCGTTGATCGAGTGGGAGCCGACGAAAGCGAGATTGCCCATGCGCACGCGCCGCTCGCCGGTCTCGTCGATGAGCGAGATGTTGCGGATCTCCTCGTCCGTCGCGTGCTTCTGCTTGCGCGCCTCGATCAGGATCTTGGCATTGACGGCGTAGACGATCTGCATGTGGCGCGGCAGCAGCCGCTCGAAGAGCGGTACGGGCCAGCTTTCCAGCGCTTCCGGCAGAAGCGTGTGGTTGGTGTAGGCGAAGGTGCGCCGGGCTATGTCCCAGGCCTGGTCGAAATCGAGCCCATGGATGTCCGTCAGCAGGCGGACGAGTTCGGCCACCGATACGGCCGGATGCGTGTCGTTGAGCTGGATGGCGACGGCATCCGGCAATGAGGTGAAATCCGGATATTGCTGCAGGTGCCGGCGCAGGATGTCCTGCAGCGAGGCGGATGAGAAGAAATATTCCTGCCGCAGCCGCAGTTCCTGTCCGGCCGGCGTCGCGTCGGCCGGATAGAGCACGCGTGTCAGGCTCTCCGCCTTGTTGCTTTCGCGCAGCGCGCCGAAGTGGTCGCCAGCATTGAAGGCGTCGAGCAGGATCGGATCGATCGGCTGTGCGGCCCAGAGCCTCAGCGTGTTGACCCGCGTCGCCCGCCAGCCGACGGCCGGCGTGTCGAAGGCCGTCGCGATCACCCGTTCCGCAGGCTTCCAGACATAGCGCTGGACTTCCTCGTCGACATTGACGGTTTCGACGCTGCCGCCGAAGCCGATTTCGTAGGAGCTTTCCCGGCGTTCGAATTCCCAGGGGTTGCCGTGCGCCAGCCAGGTTTCCGGCAGTTCGACCTGCCAGCCCTCGGCCATCTGCTGCCGGAACAGGCCGTGCATGTAGCGGATGCCATAGCCATAGGCGGGCACGTCGACGGTCGCCATGGATTCCATGAAACAGGCGGCGAGCCGCCCGAGGCCGCCATTGCCCAGTGCGGCATCCGGCTCCAGCTGCGCAACGAGATCAATATCGACGCCGAGGGAGGCGAGCGCATCGCGCATCTCGTCCATCAGGCCCATATTGGTCATCGCGTCGCGCATCAGGCGGCCGATGAGGAATTCGAGCGAGAGGTAATAGACCCGCTTGGCCCCGGTCGAATAGGTCTTGCGCGTCGAGTCCATCCAGCGATCGGTGACACGGTCGCGCACGACCAAAATGGCGGCCGTGAGCCAGTCATGCGGTTTGGCGACTTTCGGATCCTTGCCGATCCGATACTTCAGGCGCTCCAGGATCTCGACCGCGAGCTGGCCCGGTTCGGAAGACCTCAGTGCGGGCTGCGGCAGTTCGTTCGTGGAGAGCCGATTCATCATCAAAACTGTCAAACCCTTGTTGCATTTGGGAGACCGAAGGCCGGAGCCGACCGTAGACAAGGCAATTTATGCATCGATCCGAAACGCTTGCAACAGGTGTTTTTAAATGGATTAAAACAGCGGGCACTTACATGTGGACGGGTCCGAGACGCATTTGGCCTGAAACGCGCGGCGATCTATGCGCCTATCGCGGCATGCAAAGTGATGCGTGTCGGACCGATCTAATGCCACTGCACAACGACAAAATGCCGCCCGCGTGAGCCGGGCGGCAGCTTTAGACTTCGACGCTTGGGACGAGCAGAAACCAGCACTCACCGGTAACTCAACCGGTCAACCGGGGCGCGTTGATTATCTTTCTGAAGAGGGCATTCATGGCGTCACTGATGCCTTCAGTGGGAGAGACCTCGAAGAACAGACCCGGGGTTGCGCACTCCTGCATTCTTGAGCCAATTTCCGACTGGAACGGTTTGATCCAGGTGTTGTACCAGCCATTGGTTGGAAGAGGCAGATAGGTCGTATATAGAACGGCGATCTTGTAGCCCTTCGCTTTCAGCGCTGCGCAGGGCTTCGTATCGATCGGCTCTTGGCAGCGGCCACTCGTAGTCTTCTTGGTGCATGTTGATGGCTTATAGCTGTCGCCGACTCCGTCGGAGACGAAGAAGACGATCTTTTCCGGAGAGCTCGCGGTCAGCCCGGTGCCCGCCTCACCCATCTTCGTGGCGATCTGGGTCAGGGCGCGGTCGAAATCAGTTTGTTGATCGTTGTCGTAGCCTTGGTAGGGGATCGACATCAGATCGATCAGCGACGCCTTCTTTTTTGCGTCGGACAAGTTGACAGTCAGCGGCGAGACTTCCAGCAGCTTGGTGTCCTCTGCCTTTTGACCGAACGTATACACCGCCATGCGGTACTGGTTCGAGCTTTTGCGGGACGCCATTGCAGTGTCCATTAGGTTCGCAGTCGCTTGTGCGACGACGTTGATACGGACAGTTACGCCGAGCTTCTTTGCCAGGTTGTAATAGCTGTTCTTGTCTTCGAATCCGTTCTTGACGATGTGGCAAGCAAAGGCACACTTATCGGATGTGTTGGCGACCATCGTGGCAACATCGGCTGGCGTCGCCCCAACGCCCATTGATGGTGTATTGTCCAGCAAGAGGAAAAAATCGCGATATGTTTCAGTCTGGAATTCCGCGGTAGCTGATCCGGAAACCTCGATACTATCCTTGCCGATGATTCTCGACAGAGACGTCGGTACAGACGCCCTGTAGGTGAAGACCGCCTTCAGTTTGTTATCTTCCTTGATGACTTTGGCGTCCGATTCCACCAGGGTGAAATAGGTATTCGTAGCGAACTGGCTCTTGAAGAACTTAAACGCGTCCGTCTCACTCAAGTGGACGGTCCCGTTCCCAGACATCTCAAGAGCTTCAGTCACGCCGGCGGAGGTTTCGGCTATTGCACCCAAAGCCGCCGCGTCGGCGGCGCCCTGAAGCTCGCTCTTGGCCATGAGGGCGGCGCTGAAATCCAGGGCGAGTCCCGCGGTGGCTCCGATGGGCACAAGTAGCAAGGCCGTCATCATGCCGAAGTTGCCGCCCCGGTCCTTCCACATCTTCATAAATGACCGGCAGGCAGTGGATCCGCATTCCATGTTCGTGCCCCCACACGTTGTATGTTTCCGTGGCATGACACTAATGGTGATGCGTTACCGCTTGGTTCACCTGTTCGTTGCAATTTTATCGGATCGCCGCAAATCCAGTTGCTTCTGCGGGGTATCAAGCAGGGTCGTTCCGTTCGGAATTGGCACGCTCGTGCCATTTCGGATCATTCGACGGGGATGACGTCGACCGCCTGTTCGGTCGTCTGGCTGCCGTAGCTTTTCAGAACGCCGATCACCGGCGCCACGTCGCCATAGTCGCGACCATGGCCGACGACGATGTGATCGGTGCCGGCGGGCATGTTGTTCGTCGGGTCGAATTCCATCCAGCCGCCGGTCGTGCCGCACCAGAAACGCACCCAGGCATGCATGGCGTCGGCGCCTTCGAGCCGCTCCTTGCCGGGCGGCGGCAGGGTTCTAAGGAAACCGCTGACATAGCCGGCCGGAATGCCGAGACTGCGCAGCGCCACGATCATCACGTGGGTGAAGTCCTGGCAGACGCCGCCCTTCAGCTTGAATGCGTCGGCCGGGGTCGTCGTGACGGTCGTCGCGTCCGTGTCGTAGCTGAAATCCCGATGGATGCGATCGCAGATGGCAAGGCCGATCTGCTGCACCGTCATCCCGTCGCGCGCGATCTCGCGCGCATAGGCGGCGATCTCCGGGACCTGCGCCAGCAGCGGGCTTGGCCCCAGGAAATGATGGGGGGATTTGGCGTCGACGGACCAGCAGGCGGCAAGCTCCGCCGGCAGGGCGGCAAGCGACGGCGAAAGATCGGCTGAGAGCGCGGTTGGCTCCGCCTGCACGCGCGCCTGCATGCGGATGACCAAATCGTCGTGGGCCGAACGGAACAGAATGGTGGTGGTCGGATTGGCGAAAAAATCGACGCTTTCAGAGCGCTCGAACGGTGCCGGCTGGCAGGTAACCGACCCTGCGATGAGCCGCTGGCGCCCCGGGATCGAGACGGGCAGGACCCGGACGAGATGGCGCCCGCCGCTGACCGGAACCTCATAGCGATAAGTGATCTTCAGGTTGATGTCGTAGAGCATCGGAACCATCGCTCTTGTCAGCCGAGATAGGTTTGCGCGAGCAGATCGGAGAGCCTTTCGAGGTCCTGTTCCAGCCGCTTGTAGACCGTCGTCGTCATTGCCTCCGGCGTCATCACCGCAAGGCCGGAATGAAGTCTCATGGTTTCCCGATAGAAGGGCGACATCTGACCGTTGACGAAAGCGTTCGGCAGCAGCTCCACTTCCGTCTTGATCTCATTCAACTGGTAGAGGACGGAGCGCGGGTTGAGCGGGTCGAGCGCCAGCAGGTCGGTGACGGTCACGGCCGCCGTGTTGACGTTGTAGCGGCGCCGGTGGGTCATGACGCTGTCGCCGATCTCGAGCAGCATGTCGTAGGCGCCGTCAGGTGCATCGGGCCCGGACATGTGCCCGAGCAGCCGCGTCATGTGCAGGCCACGCTCGATATGGCGGCCGATCGACAGAAAGCGCCAGCCGGTGAAGCGATACATGTTTTCGTGCACGAGGCCGGCAAATCCCGCGAGCTTGCGCAGAAGAATCGTCATCGCATGGGAGGCGTCATCGCCGGCCTGCACGGTTGCATGGAATTTGCGCGCAGTTTTCAAGAGGTCGTTGAGCGCAAGCCAGCCGTCGGGCGAGAAGCGGTCGCGGATATTGCCGGCGCTGAAAAGGGCGCTGGCGATATCGGAAACCAGGCTGTCAGGCACTGGCTGGCGCGTCTTCACATCGAGGACGGCGAGATACTCGCTCACGTCCTTGAGCAGCGGCATGTCGGGATCGGCCGCCTCCGCAAAGCGACTATGCCAGGCGCGCAGGATTCGGAGCGCGCCCTCCGCCCTTTCGATGTAGCGACCGAGCCAGAAGAGGTTGTCGGCCGCGCGGCTCGGCAGGCTGCCCGGCAGGTTGCGAGTGAAGCTCTCCTCTGCCGGAAGCAGCGACATTCGCTCGACCGGCTTGTCGCTGACGATCCAGACATCGGCGGCGGTGCCGCCGGATTGCATGGCGATCGCCGCCACGTCGTCGCCGGAGCCGATACGGGCGAAGCCTCCCGGCATGATCTGCCAGCCGTCGCGGGTGCGCGCGGCAAAGACCCGGAGGCTCATCGGCCGGGGCGTCAGCCGCCCGCGCACCCAGGCGGGCGTCGTCGACAGCGTGACGACCTCCTGTCCAACGAGCTTGCCGCCGTCCGTCGCCAGCCACTGGGCGACCGAGGTCTTGGCCGTATCGCGGAGCGAGGCACCGAGCACCGACTGGCCATCGTCGTCAAAGAAGGGCCGCGTCGAGTAAGCCGGGCCGATGACCATGCCTTCGATATTGCCGGCGACGTGTTCGCGCTCGGATTCCTGGCCGCACCACCAGGTGGCGATCGACGGCAACTTCTGTTCCTCGCCGAGCAATTGGCGACAGATGGCCGGCATGAAGGCCAGAAGCGCACGCGTCTCCAGGATGCCGGAGCCGAGCGCATTGACGATCGAAACCGAGCCTGCCCTCAGTGCCGCGACGATACCCGGCGTGCCGATATGCGACGACTGGTTGAGCTCCAGCGGGTCGGCGAAGGAGGCGTCGAGGCGGCGCCAGAGCACGCCAACAGGCTTCAGGCCGGCGACGGTGCGAACCATCACGCGGCCGCCGACGACCGTCAGGTCCTCGCCCTCGAGCAGCATGAAGCCGAGATAGCGGGCGATATAGGCGTGTTCGAAGTAAGTCTCGTTGGCGATGCCCGGCGAAAGTACTGCGATGCGATCGTCGGGGTGCTGCCTGCGCGCCTGGAGCGTATCGCGGAAGGCGCCGAAGAAGCTCGCCAGCCGGTGGGCGTGGGTTTCGGCATAGAGATCGGAAAAGGCACGCGCCGTCGCCACCCGGTTTTCGAGCGCGAAACCGGCGCCGGACGGCGCCTCCGTCCGGTCCGAAAGCACCCACCAGTTGCCGTCCGGGCCGCGGCCGATCTCGAAAGAGCAGAAGTGCAGGAAGTGCCCGTCGGCCGGCCGGACGCCGACGAGAGGGCGCAGGAATTGCGGATTGGAGGCAATGAGCGCCGGCGGCAGCAGGCCTTCCCGCACCAGCCGGTTGTCGCCATATATATCGGCGGCTACCCTTTCCAGGAGCTCGGCCCTCTGCACGAGCCCAGCCGATACGGCGGCCCATTCGACCTCGTCGATCAGCACGGGTATATGCGACAGCGGCCAGCTTCGCTCCGTATTCTCCTTGCCATAGGCGCGGTAGAAAACGCCGGCGTCGCGCAGGTACCGGTCGGCGCGGGCAAAGCGGTTGGCGAGTTCCGTCTCGTCCATGCGGCCAAGCGTCGAGAGCAGCCGTTGCCACACGGGCCGGACATTGCCGTTCGGATCGAGCATCTCATCAGCGACGCCCGGCAGCGCGCGGTAGCCGCCGAAGGGGTCGTGCCCGGTTCGGCCCATGTCTTTTGCCTCTGCCGCCTGTTTCTTCGCCATTTACACTCCTGCCGGACGCCGCAAATCGAGCGTCAGGGGAAACTCCGCCGATGGGCTTTCGGGATGCAGCCGATACATGCCCGTGGTGTGGCCCCAGGGTTCGAAGCGCGCCAGCCGGCGAGCCTCGGCCTCGTTGCCGTTGACCGGGAACGTCTCGTAATTACGCCCGCCCGGATGCGCAACGTGATAAACGCAGCCGCCGATCGCGCGATTCGACCATGTATCATAAATGTCGAATGTAAGGGGAGTGTTCACCGGCAACACCGGATGAAGGCCCGATGCCGGCTGCCAGGCCTTGTAGCGCACGCCCGCAACGGCAATACCGCTCGTTCCGGTCTTCGCGAGCGGTATCGGCCGGCCGTTGCAGGCGACGGTATAGCGGTCGGGATTGGCGGTTTCGAGCTTCACCTGCAGGCGCTCGACCGAGGAATCGACGTAGCGCACCGTGCCGCCGATCGCGCCCTGTTCGCCCATCACATGCCAGGGTTCGAGCGCTTGGCGGATTTCGAGCTGCGCCTCCTCGTACTCGACCGCGCCGCAGAAGGGGAAGCGGAACTCGAGTTGCGCCTTGAACCAATCCGGGCGGAGATCGAAGCCGTGGGCGCCGAGGTCCGCAAGGACGTCGAGAAAATCCTGCCAGACATAGTGGGGCAGCATGAAGCGGTCGTGGAGCGCTGTGCCCCAGCGCACGAAGCCGCCCTCGACCGGGTTCTTCCAAAAGCGGGCGATAAGGGCGCGTACGAGCAATTGCTGGGCGAGCGACATGCGCGCGTTCGGCGGCATTTCGAAGCCGCGGAACTCGATGAGGCCGAGCCGTCCGGTAGGACCGTCCGGCGAGAACAGCTTGTCGATGCAGATCTCCGCGCGATGGGTGTTGCCCGTGACGTCGACGAGCAGGTTGCGGAAGAGCCGGTCTATCAGCCAGGGCAACGGCGGCAGCCGGCGGGTATCGGGCGACGGCACTTGGGCCAGCGCGATCTCCAACTCGTAAAGCGAATCATGCCGCGCCTCATCGATGCGGGGAGCCTGGCTGGTCGGGCCGATAAACAGGCCGGAAAAAAGATAGGAGAGCGACGGGTGGCGCTGCCAATGGAGGACGATGCTTTTCAACAGGTCCGGCCGGCGAAGGAAGGGACTGTCATTGGGGCTGCGGCCGCCAACCACCACATGGTTGCCGCCGCCGGTCCCCGTATGGCGGCCGTCGATCATGAACTTGTCGGCACCGAGCCGGCTCTGGCGCGCTTCCTCATAAACCGCCGTGGTGATGTCGACGCATTCCCGCCAGCTTGCGGCCGGGTGGATGTTGACCTCGATCACGCCCGGGTCGGGTGCGACGCGGATGACGTTGATGCGTTCGTCGTGCGGTGGCGGATAACCTTCGATATGGACCGGCAGGCCGAGCTCCGCTGCGGCGCGCTCGGTGGAAGCGATCAGGTCCAGATATTCCTCGATGCTTGTCGTCGGCGGCATGAAGACGCTGAGGCGGCCCCCGCGGGGCTCGACGGTTATCGCGGTGCGGACATGGCCGCCGATCTCGTCACGGACCGGCGGCCGCGACGCCTGCGGCTCGACTGACGCCTGGAAGCGCGGCGGCTGCGCGCGCCCCTTCTCCGCGCTGAAATCCGGAAGGTCGTCGCGCGGAACGGACGGATCGACCGGATTGATGTAGGGATAGGAGGAGGGGGAGATGTGGGGGAGCGATCCGAGCGGCAACCGGTGGCCGATCGGGCTGTCGCCGGGGACGAGAAAGATGCGTCCGCGCCGCGTCCGCCATTTCTCGCTTGTCCACTTGCGGCCAAAGGCGCGCGAATTCCACGCCTGTACCGGCAGCACGAAGCCTGTGGGTGTCGTCAGGCCGCGTTCGAAAACGCGCGCGAGCCGGCTGCGCTCCTCCGGATCCTTGAGCTTGGAATTGGACGGATCGACATTGTCGGGAAGATTGGCCTCCTTGACGATCCATTCGGCCGGATCCTCATAGGCCGGAACGACCCTGTCCGCAGCGATATCGAGTTCGCCGGCAATGGCAGTGAGCAGGCGTTCGGCATCGTGTTCGGTCACCTCTTGTCGGCCACTCTCCTCGGCGATGAGGTCGGGACGCTGCCATATCGTCACGCCGTCGCGACGCCAGTAGAGCGAGAAGGTCCAGCGCGGCAGGCTCTCGCCGGGATACCATTTGCCGTGCCCGTAATGCAGGAAGCCGCCCGGGGCGAAGCGCTCGCGCAGCCGGCGCACCAAAATGTCGGCCTTTTCGCGTTTGGTCGGACCGACGGCGGCGGTGTTCCACTCGTCGGATTCGAAGTCGTCGATCGACACGAAGGTGGGTTCGCCGCCCATGGTGAGCCGCACGTCGTTTTCAGCAAGCACCCGGTCGACCTCGTCGCCGAGGGCGTTAAGCGCCTCCCAGCTCTCGTCGGAAAAGGGTTTGGTGATGCGCGGATGTTCGGCAACGCGCGCAACCTTCATGTCGAAGGCGAATTCGGACTGGGTTTCCGGATCGCCGAAGAAGCCGCCGGAGATCGGTGCGGCATTGCGATAATGCGGCGTGGCGGCGAGCGGGATATGGCTCTCGCCGGTCAGGAGCCCGGATGTCGGGTCGAGTCCGATCCAGCCCGCGCCCGGAATATAGACCTCGGCCCAGGCATGGAGGTCGGTGAAGTCGTGTTCCGTGCCTGAGGGGCCGTCGAGCGCCCTGAGGTCCGGCGTGAGCTGAATGAGGTAGCCGGACACGAAGCGGGCGGCAAAGCCGAGATTTCGGAGAATCTGCACGAGCAGCCAGCTGGAATCGCGGCAGGAGCCTTTGGCAAGACCCAGCGTCTCCTCCGGCGTCTGAACACCCGGCTCCATGCGGATGACGTAGCCGATCTCCTTCTGCAGCCGCATGTTGATGCCGACGATCATGTCGACCGTGCGCTGCCGCGAACGGTCGATCGTTTCCATGAAGGCCGAGAGCTGCGGCCCCATCGGTTCCGGCGTCATGTAGATCGTAAGGTCTTCGCTCAGGTCTTCGGCATAGTGCAACGGCCAATGCTCTGCCTCTTCCTCGACGAAGAAGTCGAAGGGGTTGTAGACCGTCATGTCGGCGACGAGATCCACCTCGATCTTCAATTCCGACACGGGATCGGGAAAGAAGTAGCGTGCGAGATAGTTGCCGTAGGGGTCCTGCTGCAGATTGACGAAATGATTGGCCGGCGAAACCTTCAGCGAATGGCTGATGACCTTCGTCTTCGAATGCGCGGCGGGCTTCAGCCTGATGATCTGCGGTGAGAGCTTGATCGGCCGGTCATATTTATAGTGGGTCAGATGATAAATACTGGCCTTGATCGACATTGAGCGTTTTCCCCTCGATGGCAGGTCCTTTTGCCCGCCATTCGAGAGGACTTTTGTGCAATGCGAACAAGAAAGCAAGCCGAAACCATGGGCGGTGGCGGCTGGCTTTCGGATGGCAGCCGGCCTCCTGCCCACTCAGATCGGCGGCGGGTTGATCCGCGCAAAGCCTGCCTGCCGATAATAAGGAAAATAGGGGTAGGGCGCCGTCGTTGCACTCACCGCATCGAGGCGCGACACTTGTTCCGTCGAGAGCGCCCAGCCGATCGCGCCGAGGTTCTGCCGCAGTTGCTCCTCGTTGCGCGCACCGATGATGACGCTTGAGACGGTTGGGCGCTGGAGAAGCCAGTTGATGGCGATTTGCGGCACGGTCTTACCGGTCTCCTCGGCGAGTGCGTCCAGTACCTCGACGATGTCGTAAAGCTTTTCGTCGTCCACCGGCGGCCCGAAGTCGGCCGTGTCGTGCAGGCGGCTGCTCTCCGGCCAAGGTTGGCCGCGACGAATTCTGCCCGTCAGCCGCCCCCAGCCGAGTGGGCTCCAGACGAGGGCGCCGACGCCCTGGTCGAGGCCGAGCGGCATCAGCTCCCATTCGTAGTCACGTCCGGCGAGCGAATAATAGACCTGGTTGGCGACGTAGCGTGGATAGCCATATAGGTCGGCGGCCGCGAGGGATTTCATCAGTTGCCAGCCGGCGAAATTGGATACGCCGACATAGCGCAGCTTGCCCGAGCGCACGAGCATGTCGAGCGTCGAAAGCACCTCCTCGATTGGCGTTCCGGCGTCGAAGGCGTGCAGTTGCATGAGGTCGATATAGTCGGTGCCGAGCCGCTTCAGGGCATCCTCCACGCCGTTGACGAGGCGCGCGCGGGACGAGCCGGCATCGTTCGGACCATCGCCGATCGGTAGCGATATCTTCGTCGACAGGATGGCCTTGTCGCGCCGTCCTTTGACTGCCGCTCCCAGGATCACCTCGGAGGCGCCATCGGAGTAGACGTCTGCCGTGTCGAAGAGATTGACGCCGGCTTCGAGGCAGATGTCGATGAGGCGCCGTGCCTCCGCTTCATCCGTCGCGCCCCAGGCGCTGAAAAGCGGTCCCTTGCCGCCGAAAGTGCCTGCGCCGAAACTGAGCGCCGGCACCTTCAATCCAGACGAACCAAGCCGTCGATAATCCATTCCAAAACTCCTTTGCGCTCGTCATGATTTCTCCATGACAAAGATTGGAGCCGGTCGCTTTTTGAATATAGACTCCGTGCGGGAACATTATCTGTGAGTTGAATTCACATGTCGCGACTCTCGGTCAATCGCTCGGGCGAAATGGAGGTTT
Source organism: Sinorhizobium sojae CCBAU 05684 (assembly GCF_002288525.1). NCBI lineage: Bacteria > Pseudomonadati > Pseudomonadota > Alphaproteobacteria > Hyphomicrobiales > Rhizobiaceae > Sinorhizobium > Sinorhizobium sojae. The sequence continues at coordinate 2,786,779 of NZ_CP023067.1, read as the reverse complement.
TCGCCAAGGCAGTTGAGCTTGGCGGCTTCTCTGCGGCAGCCCGCCATTATCGCATGACGCCCTCGGCCGTCAGCAAGCTCGTGCTGCGCCTTGAGGAGCGGCTCGGCGTTCGCCTGGTGAACCGATCGACGCGTAAGCTTCAGCTTACACCGGAAGGGCACGCATTTTACGATCGAACGACCCGCATCCTCGCCGATATCGACGAGGCGGAGCGCTGCGCGTCGGCCGGCGAAAGCCCGGCGGGCAGGGTCCGATTGAATGTCAGCGCGTCCTTCGGCACCCATATCCTGATGCCGCTAATACCCGAATTCCGGGCGCGCTTTCCGGCCGTCACCCTTGATATCGTTCAGACCGATGCGGTGGTTGACTTGATGGAGGCGCGCGCCGACGTGGCGGTGCGGGCAGGTCCCTTGAAGAGTTCGACGCTGATTGCGCGCAAGCTCGGGGCGACGCGAATGATGATCGTCGCGGCACCGTCCTATACCGAACGCTTCGGCATGCCCTCGAATCTCGACGAACTCAAGACGCATGACCGGCTCGGTTTCTGTTACGCCCGCACCGTTGACGGCTGGCCCATCAAAGCGGATGGCGAAACCATCATAATTCCGGCTAACGGGGCGGTGCAGGTAAGCGATGGTGAGGGGCTGCGCCATCTGGCGCTCGCCGGTGCAGGATTGGCGCGGCTTGCTGAGTTCACGGTGCGCGATGATCTGCGCATGGGCCGGCTCGTTCCCGTGCTCGAAGAATTGAACCCGGGCGATCTGGAAGAGGTTCATGCCGTCTTTCTTGGCCAGGGCGGCGCGCTCCCTTCTCGGATGCGCGCCGTTTTGGATTTCCTCGCCAGCCATGCCCGGGTGATGCCGGACACGGCCATGTAGAGTCAGGGCAGGCACAAATCGTTCCTCGAGACCGAGGAGCGGATCAGCGTTTTGGCGCGACCAGCGCGAAAAACGCGCCCTGCGGATCGGTGCACTGGACGATCCAGGCTCCGCCGGGGACTTCCATCGGCTCAACCACCACTTGAGCACCCTCGGACTGAGCGCGATCGATCGCGGCGTCGAGCGCTTCGACGTTGAAGTAATAGAGCCAGTAGGGCGCTGGAACCTCCTTCGGCTTTGTCATCATGCCGCCAATGGCCTGACCATTATGGGCGAACAGCTGGTAGACGCCCATTTCTCCCATGTCCATCGCCTGGTCCTTGGTCCAGCCGAACAGCTTCGAATAGAAAGCAAAGGCGCTGTCGAGCTCGCCGGCCATCAGTTCGTGCCAGCCGATATTTCCGGGCGCCATCTGGTCGAGCGACGGCGGCGGCTCGCCGGTTCCCTTGAAAAGGGCGAAGGCGGCGCCATGTGGGTCGGTGACGATGGCGAAGCGGCCGACGCCGGGGATATCATCCGGCTCGCGATGAACGGTGCCGCCCTCGCCGGCGAGCCTGGCGGCGGCGGTGTCGACGTCATCCACGGCCACGTAGCCGAGCCAGGCCGGCGGCACGTTCAATTCGAGCGCCCCTTCGGGCATGGTCATCAGGCCCGCCACCAGATGGTCGCCCATGGAAAACAGTGTGTAGTCGACCCCCGGCATGTCGGCGTCGCGAGCGTCCCAGCCGACGACCTTCTTGTAAAAGGCCTCCGCAGCTTTCGTGTCCGTTGTCATCAACTCGTACCAGACGAAATTGCCATGCATTGTCGGTCCTCCCGTTTTTTTGTGGACATGCTGCTGTAGGACGGCGACGGAACCGTCGCCGTGGTGGTCTGGACTAGGGCGGATTGCGCCGCGCCGGCCCCGCTCCGGATCGGTCTACCGGCGGCGGTAGTCCGCTGTCATGATGTCTTTCCAGTCTCCGCTGTCGGTTTCGACGCGGGCCGTCAGGGTACGCCGGGTGGCATCGATCAGCGTAAGCCTGTCCTGATATCTGGCGGTCCGGCCGGGATTCTCGAAGTCCGGTCCCTCGCAATTGAGGGCAAGCGTCCGACCGTCGTCTTCGATATCGCCGTCATAGAGCCACATATGGTTCATCATCGAGCCGACCCAGGTGCCGACATAGCGACCCGTCGAAGGATTGAATCCGAGCGTCATCAAAGTCTGGCCGGGCTTTCCGCCCGGCATCGTTCCCTTGCCTTCGCAAACGATCCAGAGGCCGTTGAGCGAGCGGACATTCTCCACCCAGGCTTCATCCGGCGGCGCGGTTCCGGCGGGATCCTCCGACGTCACCGTCCACTCGCCGAGCAATTGCTCGAGCCAGCGGTGTTCCTCCTGAGGCTCTGCATGCATTTCTTTCTCCTGAGGGCTAAGGGACGCTCTTTCGTCGACGCAGCCGGACAAAACGTCCCGGCGCGGCGACGGGTTCCATCCCGGATGGTTCTTCTTTACGCCCGCCGCCGCGGCTCGCCATCGTATTCGTCGTGCCGGCGGACGAAGTCCATGATGGTGCCTTCGTTACGGCCCTTCGGCGCCCGATCGAGCAGCATGAAGGTGCTGACCAGTTCCTCGAGGCCCCGCGCATAGGTGGAGTAGGTGTGATAGACGGTTCCGCCCTCGTCCTTGTAGAAGGCGCTCAGGCCCGGCAGTTCCTCATGGGCCTCCTTGCTGTCGATTTCGGTGAAATTGTAGCTGACCTTGCCGCGCGCCATTTCCGATGGCGAGAAGGACACATGGAAATCACGGTTGAAATCGCTGCCGTGAGACGAAACCCAGGGGAAGTGCCAGTCCATCCGCTTGCGATAGGCTTCGATCTTTTCGAGAGGAGCGTTCGAGGCGGCCACCAGCGTGACGTCGTGATGGTTGAGATGGGGTAGGGTGCCGTCGAAGTGATCCGCAAGGAAGGAGCAGCTTGGGCAGCCGGCCTCCCAGTTTTCACCGAACATGAAGTGGTAGAGAAGAAGCTGGCTGCGTCCATCGAAAAGGTCCGCGAGGCTCTTCGGCCCGTCACGGGTTTCGAACCTATAGGTCTTGTCCAGCACCACCCAAGGCAAGGCCTGACGCTCGGCATTGACCCTGTCGCGCAGGTGGGTTTGCTCCTTTTCGAGGGCGAGAAGCGATTTGCGGGCTTGCAGCCATTCCTCCTGCGATACGACGGCGTGGTTCGGTCTCATGTCCGTTCCTCCTCCAGTGCATCCGATGACTTATTGCGGATAATGCAGTCAATCAGGCGTTGTGGCGACAGGCGAATTTCATGGGTCCTGGGGCCGACTGCATGCTCTTCGCGCCTGAAGACGCGCTTGACACATTATGTTGGTATCAACATTAATGCTCCATGTCAAAGACGTCGCTCATCCCTTTTACCACCACCATGCATGTCAGGGATACCTGCCTCTGCCTCCACGTCCAGCGTGCCGCCCGGGCGCTGGCCCGCCGCTTCGACGAGGCGCTGCGGCCGTTTGCCATGACGAACGGCCAGTTTTCGCTGATGATGTCGCTCAACCGACCGGAACCGCCGACCGTCGGCGCGGTAGCCGCGTTGCTCGCCATGGACCGCACGACGCTGACGGCGGCACTGAAGCCGCTGGAACGCCGCGGCCTGGTGGAGATTTCCGCCAATCCGGGCGACCGGCGGCAGCGTCGGATCCGGCTGACTGCGGATGGCGAGCACCTGCTGGCCGAGGCCGTACCGGTCTGGAAGGAAACACATCGGGCGCTCGACGAGCAACTCGGCGAAGATGGTTCGAAGCGCCTGCGTGCCGACCTTCTTGCGGTGACGCATGCGCCAGATGCGGATGGTTAGCCGCGGCCGCTTAAAACAGTTACGTCTTCTGCGGCACGATGCTGATTGCGCCGTCCGCCTCGAGAACGGCGAACTTGATCTGGTCCAGGCGATAGAGACCCTGCTGCTGCCTCGCAGCAGTCAAGATGTCCTCTATGCCGACCCTTGCGCTCTTCAGCGCATGGGTGTCGACTTCCCCGTCGGCGACGAGAACCGTCGGTGTGCCGTCCATGAGCAATTCGGCCCTCGGGAACCATTGCTTGACGTAGGACAGCGCTATGTCGACGCTGAACAGGGTGAGGATCAGTATCGTCGCATTCATGATCGAGAAATCGTCGCCCAACAGGGCCTGCTGCGTGGTCTCCGCGACGATGAGCAGCAGTACGAAGTCAAAAGGCGTCAGCTGCGCAACCGTGCGCCTTCCCGACAGGCGCATAGCGATCAGCATGATGACGTAGATGGCAAGGCCGCGTGCAACAGAATCCATTGCAGTCTCCTCCTAAACAGGCTTCGAAAAGGTGTCCCACGGCTTGGGCGAAGCCACGCAACCTGCTTACAGCGCCGTGCGTCCTTCAGGACGGACAAAGGACCCTGTAACTCTTTGAATCTACGCATCGTGCTTTCCGAAAATCGGGTGCGATTTTCGGGCCGATGCGCTAGGGCCAGACGATCGTCCGCGCGTCTTTCATCGCCTCGCCGTTAACGCCCACGCGATAGCGCACGACGCCGGGCCCCTGGGCCCGAAGGTGCATGGTGAGCGCCAAAGGCGCCTCCGGATCGGACCGGAAGTGGTAAATCGTGCCGTCACTGCCGTTCTCGGTGGCGAAGGGTGGCGGTACAATGTCTTCGATCTGGAATGTGCGGAAGAATGCGGGGCCGACGGTGAAGCGGCGCTCGCTCGCTCCCGGAGGCAACGACGCGGTCAGGCTGTCCGACGCCTGCCAGCGACTGAAGCGGGGCACGTCGACATATCCGTCACCGAAGTCGATGGTCATTCGCGAGAACACGCCTCCCGATCCCATTATGCCGAGCAGTGCCAGGAGGAGAAGGAGGCCAAAGCCAGCCCAGGCAATCCGCTCCGCTTTCCAGAACTTCTGCTGAAAAGGGCGATGCTCCTCTAACTGTAGTCCGTCGCGGCGGACCGGCGGCTGTTCCAAAGTTCATCCTCCGTTTCGGCTTCTGAAAACGCGTTGGAGGTGAGGAGGTTCCTTCCTGCCGGCGTCGTGACTTGCCTGCAGCGCCGCCGCGAAGGAATGTGGCGGTTCAAGGCTGTGCCCCCCGTTCCTTGAGGAGAGCGATGACGTCGCTCACCAGTGCTGTCGCCTGCTTCAGCCTCTCCTCGCCGATGTCGGCGCCGAGAGCGTTCGTCCAGACGGCCTGGCGGCTGCTGATGTCAGCGAGGACGGCCTCGCCCTTTGGTGTGGGTATCATCAGCTTCGCCCGCTGGTGAACCGGATTGTCCCGATAGGCGATCATCCCTTCCGCTTCGAGGAGGTCTGCGATGCGCTGCACCCCCTGGCGGGCGAGTCCAAGCATGCGGGCCGCATCGGCGACCGACATCGGTGCATGATTCGCCGCCGCCAGAACCTGCCAGCGCGCGCTGGTCTGGCCGGAAGGGCGAGCGAGCTTATCTCCTTCGGAGGTCAGATGGCCCGCCAATCGAAGGACGGAGATGGCGAGTTCGGCAAATGCATCGCCGGAGGGCGTTCTCGGGGTCGAATTCATATTGACAACATACTGTCATGAGTTACTTTGACAATATATTGTCATATTGATCGACGCATGACAACATCATGTTAAACCCAATGGAGGAGCAATCATGAAGCAGACCTACAAGGGCAGCTGCCATTGCGGCCGAATCCGATACGAGGTCGATGTCGACCTTCAGGCTGGGACCAGCCGCTGCAACTGCTCATATTGCTCGAAACTGCGCTACTGGGGCGCGACCGTTAAGCCGGAGGACTTCCGGCTGGCGTGCGAGGAGGCGGGGATCGGCGACTATCAATTCGGCACCATGAGCGGGCACCACCGCTTCTGCACCATTTGCGGAATGGCGCCCTACGGTCACGGCCATGTCGAGGAGATCGGGGGCGCCTTCGTCTCGATCAACATCGCCTGCCTCGACGACGTCGATCCGGCCCTGCTCGCGGAACTGCCGGTGCAGTACATGGACGGCTTGCATGACAACTGGTGGAACCCGCCAGTCGAGACGCGGCATATGTGACAGATGCCCGCAAAAAGGCTCCCGTCGGGAGCCTTTTTGGTTGAAGGTTGAGGATTAGCGGTCTCCGAGGTCGCGCACGGCGCCGCGGTCGGCGGAGGTGGCGAATGCAGCATAGGCCTTGAGTGCGGTCGTTACCCGGCGCTTACGCTGCTCGGCCGGTTTCCAGCCCTTGGCATCCTGCTCCTGCCGGCGAGCGGCAAGTTCCGTCTCGTCGACCCTGAGGCCGATCGTACGGTTCGGGATGTCGATATCGATCACGTCGCCATCGCGCACAAGGCCAATTGTGCCGCCATTCGCCGCCTCGGGCGACACGTGGCCGATCGAAAGGCCGGAGGTGCCGCCGGAGAACCGACCGTCCGTGATCAGCGCGCAAGCCTTGCCAAGGCCCTTGGACTTCAAGTAACTGGTTGGATACAACATCTCCTGCATGCCCGGTCCGCCTTTCGGTCCCTCGTAGCGGATGACCACGACGTCGCCGGCCTTGATCTCGTTGCCGAGGATCGCCTTGACCGCCGCGTCCTGACTTTCGAAAACGCGTGCCGGACCGGAAAATTTCAAAATGCTCTCATCGACGCCGGCGGTCTTCACGATGCAGCCATCAAGCGCGATATTCCCCCTCAGGACCGCCAGGCCGCCATCCTTGGAGAAGGGATGTTCGACCGAGCGGATAACGCCGTGCTCGCGGTCGGTGTCGAGTTCCTCCCAGCGGGCATCCTGGCTGAAGGCGACCTGGGTCGGGATGCCGCCGGGCGCGGCTCGGAAGAAGTTGCGCACCGTCTCGCTCGTGGTGCGGGTAATGTCCCAGCGGTCGATGGCGTCGCCGAGCGTTTCGCTGTGCACAGTCGTGCAGTCGCGGTTAATGAGGCCGCCCTTGTCGAGCTCGCCGAGGATCGCCATGATGCCACCGGCGCGGTGCACGTCTTCCATGTGCACATCCGCCTTGGCGGGCGCGACCTTCGACAGGCAGGGTACCTTGCGCGACAGCCGGTCGATGTCGTCCATGGTGAAATCGACCTCGCCTTCATAGGCTGCGGCGAGGATGTGCAGCACGGTGTTGGTCGAACCGCCCATGGCGATGTCGAGCGCCATCGCGTTCTCGAAGGCCCGCTTCGACGCGACCGAGCGCGGCAGGATGCGCTCGTCCTCCTGCTCGTAATAACGGCGGGCAAGGTCGACGATCAGGTGGCCGGCCTCGACGAAGAGACGCTTGCGGTCGGCATGGGTTGCAAGCGTCGAGCCGTTGCCCGGCAGCGACAGGCCGAGCGCTTCCGTCAGACAGTTCATCGAATTTGCCGTGAACATGCCCGAGCAGGAGCCGCAGGTCGGGCAAGCGGAGCGCTCGATGATCTGGACGTCCTCGTCGGATACGTTGTCGTCGGCGGCAGCAACCATCGCGTCGACGAGATCGAGCGCGTGCTTCTTGCCGTGAAGCACCACCTTGCCGGCCTCCATCGGTCCGCCGGAGACGAAGACGGCGGGGATATTGAGCCGGAGGGCGGCCATCAGCATGCCGGGTGTGATCTTGTCGCAATTGGAGATGCAGACCATGGCGTCGGCGCAATGGGCATTGACCATATATTCGACGCTGTCGGCAATGATCTCGCGCGAAGGCAGCGAATAGAGCATGCCGTCGTGGCCCATGGCGATGCCGTCGTCCACGGCGATCGTGTTGAATTCCTTGGCGACGCCGCCGGCAGCCTCGATCTCCCGCGCAACGAGCTGGCCGAGATCCTTCAGATGCACGTGGCCCGGCACGAACTGCGTGAACGAGTTCACCACCGCGATAATCGGCTTGCCGAAATCGCTGTCCTTCATGCCCGTCGCGCGCCAGAGGCCGCGGGCGCCGGCCATGTTGCGGCCGTGGGTGGTGGTGCGAGAGCGATAGGCAGGCATGAACGTCTTCCTTCACGGACGGATGGCGATACGCGGAACGTGGCGATGCTGGAGCGCCAGTGCATGGCGTACTAGCGCAAAATTGCGCCCGCGTCATCTTTGCGTCAGAATATTTCCGCCTCTCGCCGCGATTCAATCCGGCGGCTGCCGACCTCTCTTGCTTGTCAAGCCGGGGCTAGAGGTCCATTGTCATCGGGCATTCCCGCGTTCTCTCCCGGGTATTCCGGCGGGAGCGGCCTCATGAGGTTCGTCCGAGATGAACTGCCACGAATGCGGCACCGAAATCGAGAGCGGCTTCGCCTACTGCCCGAGATGCGGGGCGAAGCAGCAGACGCTGTGTCCGGACTGCGGCTATGCGTGTCCGCCGCACTTCGCTTTCTGCCCCCGATGCGGCACGAAGATCGGCACCTCTCCGGTCCCAAGGCGATCGTCACCCGAGCCCTCCGCAGCGCCCGCGCCGCGATCCTCATCGTCGAGCCCGGATGCCGGGGCCGACCGGCGCACCGTAACGGTCGTCTTTGCCGATCTCTGCGGGTTTACGGGCCTGAGCGAGCGGGTCGATCCCGAAATCCTGCAGACCCTTCAGAACGAGCTTTTCGAGGAATTGACCGAAGCCGTCGAAGCCGTCGGCGGCTTTGTCGACAAGTTCATCGGCGATGCACTGCTTGCCCTTTTCGGCGCGCCAGTGGCGCATGAGGATGATCCGGAACGGGCGCTTCGCGCGGCGCTCGAGATGGTGGGCCGGGCGGGGCGGGTGAGCGAGCGCTGGCGCAAACAGATCGGCTTGCCCCTGAGCCTCCATGTCGGCGTGAACACCGGGCCGGTCGTCGCGGGGCGCCTCGGCGCGGGAGATTCCAAGTCCTATTCCGTCACCGGCGATACGGTCAACATTGCTCAGCGCCTGCAGGCGACCGCTGGGGCAGACGAAATTCTTGTAGGCCCGGTGACGCACAAGCTCACCCGGCACGCCTTCGCCTACGAGACGCTTGGCGCCGTTGGTCTGCGCGGCAAGACCGGCAGCCTGCAGGTTCACCGCGTGCTGAGTGCTCTGGAGATACCCCGGCCGGCAAGGGGGCTCGAAGCACTCGGCCTCAATGCCCCGCTGATCGGACGGGACTCCGAACTCGGCCGCCTGCGGGATTGCCTGGCGCTTGCCTGCGCCGGTACCGCGCAACTGGTGCGGCTGACCGGCGAGGCGGGCATCGGCAAGACGCGTCTCGTCGGAGAATTCCTCGCGAGTATAGGCGGCGATCCGCGTTTCGCCCATGTCGCCGTCAGGTGTGCCGCCTGCTCGCCACTTGGAGAGCCATCCTACGGCACGCTCGCCACCGTGCTCCGCAGCGCCTACGGGCTGTCGCGCGCCGACTCGGCGGAGAGAGTTCGGGAGGGCCTGGGGTCGGGCCTGGCGGAGATCGGCTTTACAGCCGCCGAGGCGGATGAACTGATGCCGCTCCTCTTTCACATTTTCGGCATGGGGGATCGAACGGGCGCATTGCAGCATCTCGCACCCGAACAGGTTCGCCGCCAGCTCTTCTCCGTTATCCGCACCCTGTTTGAGCGTCGGCTCGATCTGGCGCCATTGCTTCTCGTCATAGAGGATCTGCACTGGGCCGATGAGGCCTCGCTGGAGGCCCTGCGTTTTGTGCTTGACCGTTTGGATTGCCGGCCGCTGATGGTGATCACCACGCAGCGGCCGCATGCCGGGCCGGAGCGGCTGGCGCCGGGTCGAGCCAGCGTCACGGCGCTTCGCTTGGCTCCGCTCCCTGCGGCCGACGGCCAAAGGCTCCTTCGCGCATTCTTCGGCGAAGACGGGCTGCCGCGAGTCCTGCACACAAGAATTCTGGCGAGGGCCGGGGGCAATCCGCTCTTCGTGGAAGAGATCATCCGAGCCCTGATCGAGCTCGAAACGCTACGGCGCGACGGCTCGTGCTGGCAGGCGGCCGATGCCGATGCAAGCGTCGACATTCCAATCGGCATCGAGGCGATGCTGCTTGCACGCATCGACCGGTTGTCAAAGGGGATGCGCAGCCTTGTCCACAACGCCGCCGTCATCGGCCCGCGTTTCGACGCCGCGCTTCTCGCCGCCATTTCGCCCCACCCGGCCGACATCGAATCCGGACTGGAATTGCTCTGCGAAGCGGAAATCTTCGAGGAAGATGCGGGGGCAGGGGAGCAAGCCTATCGCTTCGTGCAGTCGCTGCTCCACGAGGTGGTCTATAACAACCTCCTGATGAAGCGGCGGATGGAGATCCATGCGGCTGTCGCAGCGGCCCTGGAGCGCCGTTTTGGCGCAAATCCCGAGCGCTTCGAAGATTTGGCGTTTCTCGGGTATCATTTCAGCCAATCGGCCGAGCGGGCGAAAGGGGCCCGGTGCCTGCTGGAAGCGGGAGACCGCGCGCGCCGGCTCTATGCCAACGAGGACGCCATCCGCTTCTATAGGCAGGCAATGGCGGCACTCGCCGCTCTGGAGGAGCCCGAATGGTTCATCGCGCGCGAGCGCCTCGCCGATCTGCTCGGGCCTGCCGGCAGGCGAGCCGAGGCGGAGGAGCACTACAATGCGCTGCTCGACAGCCATCGGGTGTCGGCGGACACGGTTGCCTCCGCCCGTATTCTCCGCAAGCTCGGGCATCTTTATTGGGAGGCGGGCAAGCGCGATCGGGCGCAGGCGAGTTTCGCCCGGGCCGCGGCGTTGCTCGAAAGCGCGCACGCTCCCCTGGAGAGTGCATCGCTCTTGCAGGAGCGCGGACACCTCGCCTTCCGCATGGGTGACTATCCCGCTGCCGCCCGTTGGGCCGACGAGGCCTTGGACAAAGTCGCAGGGCTCGCGTCCGACGCCACTGAGGAGACGCGGCGCGAGGCGGCTCTGGTTACCGCCGAGGCGTTGAACACCAAGGGTGTTGCGCTGGCGCGGCGCGGTAGCCTCCGCGACGCGATCGATGCGGTGGAAAGGAGCGTCGGGGTGGCCGGCCAGGCTGAATTGATGCATGCCGCCTGCCGCGGCTATACGAACCTCGCCGTGCTCTACACGATCGTCGATCCCAAGCTGGCCGTGGATGTCTGCCGGCGCGGCCTCGACGTGGCGCACCGCACCGGCGATCTCGGTTTCCAGGCGCGTCTGCTCGCCAATCTCGCGGTTGCCTGTTGCACCTTCACCGACCGCTGCGGAAGGGAAGGCGTGCCTGCGGCGCAGAGGGCAATCGAGATCGACCGGAGCCTCGACCAGCGCGAGCATCTCCCGGTATCTCTGCTCGTACTCGGTCAGATCTACCAGTGCCATGGCCGGCCGGAGGACGCCCGCGCGCTTTACCGAGAGGCGCTCGACCTTGCCGACGAAACGGGCGAGGCGCAGGTGCTGTTTCCATGCTATGATGGGTTAGCGACACTCTGCCTCGACGAGGGCCAACTCGCCGACGCGGAGCGCTACTTCGCTTTGGCTCGCGACGTCTGCGAGCGACATGATCTCGACCCGGAAGCCTTGGTGGTATTGCCGTTTCTTGACTAGTCGCCGAGATGCGGGGTTTTCCGCCTTCCGAGCCGAAGCGGCGTTAGCGTTACGGGAGGAAAAAGCCATGGAGGAATATCGTCGTTCCGAACCGTTGCAGCCCGGCGATCGGGCACCCAATGTCGTGCTGGATGCGATCACCCATGAGGGCAAGATCGCCATCGACGATTTTCGTGGACACAAGCCTGTCCTGGTGGGTCTCTTCAGGGGTCTGCAATGCCCCTTCTGCCGTAGGCAGATCGCGACAATGGGACAGCTCAAGGCCGCCCTGAACGAAAAGGGCATCGAGAGCCTGACGGTGGTGAACACCCCGATCGAGCGGGCGCGCCTCTACTTCCGGTACCATCCCTTGCCCGATCTGCTTGCTGCGGCCGATCCCGAGCGGCTTTCACACCGAGCCTTCGGTCTGGCCAACCCTGAGTTCACCGAAGACGAGGACGACTGGCCCTATAAGATCAGCATGCCGACAATGATGTCGATGCGGGTGGAGATGCCCGGCGAACTGCCGGAACCCATGGATCCTGCTGCCGCCTCCGACTATCTCCAGCAATCGGACGGCTACGAGATGACGGAGGACGACAACCGCATGCAGGCGGCCGCCTTCGGGCAACTCGTCGGCGAGTTCCTGCTCGACCGTGACGGCGTTGTGCGCTGGTGTTTCACGGAGGCGGTGTCGGAAGGCAGAAACATGTTTCGAACCCCGTCGCCCGAGGAGGTGATGTCGGCGGCAGCGCAGGTGGCACATTAGATCAGCGCATCCGTCCAAATCAGACCCGATCTTCGGAAAGCACCATGCGAGGGCGGCGCGGTAGGGCGGATCGAAGGTTTGCATCGACTGCGCGAACAAAAAAAGGCCGGGGCAAACCCGACCTTCCTCGTGACCTTTCGCTAGTGCCAGTACATCCGTGGTCAATGGCGAGGTGGTTATTTCTTAGCCTTCAAACGTGACAACAGCATGACGCCTTCGAAAAATGCGCCTGACTACTGACATCACAGGAAGAAATCGGAATGGTGGGCGTGACAAGGATCGAACTTGTGACCCCTACGATGTCAACGTAGTGCTCTCCCGCTGAGCTACACGCCCATCCGATGCGGCGCATAGACCACAAAACCCGCACCGGCGTCAATAGGCTATTCGAAGGTTTTTTGACAGAAAATTCGACCGAGATTTCGAAAGCGACGCAGGTGCGGGATTTGCCGTTTGTTCTTGCCGCTTCAGGATCGGCGCAGCCGTCGGCGGGACTTAAATCCTTGAAAAGGAAAGGCCATCGCGGACGCTTTCGTCTGCGATGGCCTCGCAAGCCATTTGGAACGGATGCTGTGGATAAATCTGCGGCGGCTCTGTAAGCGAGCGGTTGCCGGCCGCACCTAACCCAGCGAGATCAGGCCGCCAGCATCTTGTTGACCTCGTTGACGAGATCGCGCAGGTGGAAGGGCTTGGAAAGCACCTTGGCGTCCTTCGGAGCCTTCGAATCGGGGTTCAACGCCACGGCGGCAAAGCCGGTGATGAACATGACCTTGAGGTCCGGATCGAGCTCGGTGGCGCGGCGGGCAAGTTCGATGCCGTCCATTTCCGGCATGACGATGTCGGTCAGGAGCAGCGAAAAGGGCTCTTCGCGAAGCCGGTCATAGGCGCTGGCGCCGTTGTCGTAGGACTGGACCTTGTAGCCCGCCTTTTCCAACGCCTTCACGAGGAAGCGGCGCATGTCGTTGTCGTCTTCGGCAAGGAGGATTTTCGCAGTCATGAATTCGGCCGTGGCTACTTCTTTTCAATGCTTGTGAATGGCGGCAGTCTAGCTAACCGCAGCCGCGTAAATATCCGGTGAATGGGATGGGTCAACCCCCCGAATCCGGGAAGCGGCCACTATGGACACAGAGGCGGCCAACTGGCAACATGGTCGACGAAGCAAGATCCCGACATGGTAAAAAGGGTTCCGATGGGGGAAGTGGGTGAGTGGGAAATGTTCGAAATTCTGGAACCCGCGACCCAGCGGATTCCCTTCGTGTTCAACTCTCCCCATAGCGGCCGCCTCTATCCTCAGTCCTTTCTCGATCAATCGCGCCTCGACGCCCATTCGATCCGCCGTTCGGAAGACCATTTCGTCGACGAACTGTTTCAGAGCGCCACCTTCCTGGGGGCGCCGCTTCTGAGGGCGCATTTCCCGCGGGCTTTCCTCGACGTCAATCGCGAACCCTACGAACTCGATCCCCGCATGTTCGACGGCGCCCTGCCGCCGCATGCGAATATCAGCTCCATGCGCGTTGCCGGCGGGCTCGGCACCGTTCCGCGCGTGGTCGCCGAGAATATGGAGATATATCGTGGCCGTTTTCCGGTCGAGGAGGCGCTCACGCGCGTCGAGTCGATCTACAAGCCATACCACGCGACGCTTCGGAAGCTGATCGCCCGCACGCATGTGCAGTTCGGGATGGCGGTCCTCATCGATTGCCATTCCATGCCCGGCAACGTGCATCTTGCAGCGAGCGGGCAGCGGCCGGATTTCATCATCGGCGACCGCTACGGAACGAGTGCCGCCGCGGAATTGTCGCGCATGGCGGTGGAACTCCTGGAACAGCTTGGCTATGCGGTGACCCGCAATAAACCCTATGCCGGCGGCTTCATCACCGAGCATTACGGCCGCCCCACCCGCGGGCTGCACGCGCTGCAGATCGAGATCAATCGCTCTCTCTATATCGACGAGTCGACACTGATCAAAAAGCCTGGTTTCTCTGCATTGGCGACCGATCTCGCCACCTTCATCGGAACGTTTTCCCGACATGTCGAGGATTTTGCCGCCGATCTGCCGCTGGCGGCCGAGTAGCGCTCGCGTCTCTTCAAACCTCGCCGTCCATAAAAAGAACCGCGCCAGCGGCGCGGTCAAGTCTAGGGAGGAAACACCCAAGGAGGGTATTCGCAGCCACGAGTGACTGCACGATCAGGCTAATATTGCGCTGCACAATTGTCAAGTTTTCCGGTCGGTAACTTTTGCGGCGCAACAAGAAACATTCGTGATCTCGCCGGACTTGCTTGCGTCCGTGCGCCCAGGGCGGTCGTTGCCTTTCGGTGGGATTCGTCTATTCAAAGATTTTCCACATCCGCCAAGAGAGTGCCATGTTGCCCGACCGTTCCTTCTTCGATCGCCTCGCCGACGCCGCCAAGGCGGAAACCATGCCGCGCTTCCGCACCGACGCATGTGTGACCAACAAGCTCCAAGGTGGCTTCGATCCAGTCACGGAGGCTGATCAGTCGGCCGAGGCGGCGATCCGGGCGCTGATCGAAAGCGCATATCCCGAGCACGGAATCCTGGGCGAGGAGCACGGCAATGTCGGGCTCGATCGCGAGCATGTCTGGGTTATCGATCCGATCGACGGAACGCGCGCCTTCATCTCCGGCCTGCCGGTCTGGGGCACGCTGATCGGGCTCTATCGCAACGGCGAGGCGATCATGGGACTGATGGATCAGCCCTTCACCGGCGAGCGCTATTTCGCCGATGGCGAGAGATCGGTCTATCGCGGTCCGGGCGGTGAGAAGGTGCTGCGTACACGCGATTGCGGCGGGCTTTCGGATGCCGTTCTCTTCACCACCTCGCCGCATCTTTATACGGGCGAAATCAAGGAGCGCTTCGAGGCGCTGCAGTCGGAGGTCCGGCTCTTCCGCTATGGCTGCGATTGCTACGCATTTGCGCTGCTGGCTGCCGGCCATGTCGATCTCGTCATCGAATGCGGCCTGAAGCCCTATGACGTCGGCGGGCTCATCCCGCTGATCGAACAGGCCGGCGGCATCATCACCGATTGGCAGGGCGGACCGGCGGAAATGGGGGGAGAGGTCATCGCCGCCGGCAGCCGCGAGGTCCACGCGCAAGCGCTGGAGATGTTGCGCTCCCGCTGAATGCGAAAGCGTCAGGCCTCTTCCAGGACTTGCGGCGAGCCGTCCGCTTCCTCGGCTTCGGCCTCCGGCAGGAAGGCGAGGATCGCCGCCATGGCCTGCGCCCTATAGCGATCCGCCTCCTGCAGCAGTTCGTGGCGCGCACCATCGATGGGTATCAGGTGGCCGGCGCGGAAATTGCTGGCCAGGCGTTCGATCGCGAGATAGGGCACGAGCCCGTCGGCCGTCGGCGCCAGCAGGACGGTCGGTACGGTGATCCTTGTCAGATGCCAGGGGCGCGTCACGCGCCGTATGGTCCGGAAGGCCTCGTTCAACCATCGCGCCGTCGGCGGCCCGAGCCGCAAGCGCGGGTGGCTCTCGAGCAGCGCCAGGTTGCGGGCGTAGCGGTCGGCGTCCCTGGTCAACGGATTGTTCGCGAAGGGCCCGTGGCCGCGCCTGTCCCGGTGGAGCGGCATTCTGCCGAGGCCAAGCCAGCGCATCACGGCCGCGAGCGCGACGATGCCCGGCTCGCCGATGACCTGCCCGCCCAAGCCTACGAAAGGGGCAAGCAGCACGATGCGGTCGACCCGAGTCGCCATCGCCGGCGCCACCGACAGACAGACGAGCGCTCCCATGGAATGGGCGACGATCGAGAAGGGCAGGCGCGTGTCCGGCAACACGATCTGCTCCAGGAAAATCATCAGGTCGCGCCCGTAATCGGAGAAGTGCTCCACATGGCCGAGCGCCGGCTGTGGCAGCAGCCGTTCCGACCCGCCCTGTCCGCGCCAGTCGAAGGTCGCGACCCAATAGCCGGCCTCCATGAACTCGCCGATGGTTTCGAAATATTTCTCGATCGATTCGTTGCGCCCCTGCAGCAGCACCACCGTGCCACGCGCGACGCGCGCCTTCGTCTTGAAAATCGCGTAGCGGATCTTCCGGCTGCCGACGCCATCGAAAAAGCCTGCCACGGGATTTCCCGGGATCGGATTGTCCGGTGTGGCGTCGAGAATCGCGGTCATGGGGCGCCGGGCGAGATGAAAATGAACTTGAGTTGCTACGTGCCTGTCGGCCGGGACACGGAGACGCTGGGCTGCTCCCCGCGCTCCCATCCCCCTTCACGGATAGGCTGTGGCTTCTCGTCCGTCAAAGGAAAAAGCCGGAAGCGGTGGATGAAGTCCGGGCGATCACCGCTTCCGGCCGCTGAAGGGAGAAGGGACATGTCACTTCAGCACCGGGGCTTTCGCTCCCAGTATCCTGCTTATACTTGCGAGCCCATGAACCGCGCCCGAATCCGCCATTCATGCAGCATTCACCAAGGCCGCGGGTGCGCAATGCGCGCCCTTGAACTCAGTGATCCGCATTCCCATGTCTTCCCCCGGACGCCGTTGACGGGTCCGTTCACCGGTCGCGCCACTGCCGGATGGGGTGGCAGGCCAGTAATCGCAAACAGTTGCTCTAAGGAGGACAACATGCGTCACTTTGATTTCTCCCCCCTCTATCGTTCCACCGTCGGCTTCGATCGCCTGTTCACCATGCTTGACAGCCTGGGCCAGCCCGATCAGGCGCAGACCTACCCGCCCTACAATATCGAGCGCACCGGCGAGAATGCCTACCGCATCACCATGGCCGTTGCCGGCTTTGACGAAAGCGAGCTGTCGGTCGAGGCGCGCGAAAACACGCTGACGATCAAAGGCGAAAAGAGCGAGGAAAAGGCTGATGAGACCCAGTTTCTTCATCGTGGCATTGCCAAGCGCGCCTTCGAGCGCCGCTTCCAGCTCGCCGACCACGTCGAGATCAAGTCGGCCTCGCTGAAGAACGGCCTGCTCCATGTCGACCTCGTGCGCGAGATCCCGGAAGCCGCCAAGCCGCGCCGGATCGAGATCACCTCGGTATCCTCGCAGCCGAAGCAGATCGAGGCGCAGAACGCCTAGATCACAAGGCTGGGATTCACCGAACGGCGCCCATCGTGGCGCCGTTTTTCATAGGGGAAGTCGCCGCAGTTGCTCAGCAAGCGGCGAGGAGGCGGTCGACGTCCTCGATCCTGGTGGCGAAGCTCGTGACGAGGCGATAGAGGCCCTCGTCTTCGCCGACGCTGCCGGCAAGGTGCTGCGGCACGTGCCAGTCGTAGAAGATCGCCCCTTCCTGCTGAAGCCGTGTCGCCACCTCGCGTTTCATGATCGCAAAGACCTCGTTGGCCTCCGGCGTCCAGGCAAGACGGCTGCTCGCGGACGCCGCGATGCCGTCGGCGAGGCGATTTGCCATGGCGTTGGCATGACGGGCGAGATCGAGCCAGAGGTCGCCCGCGAAATAGGCGTCGAACTGCGCGGCGATGAAGCGCGATTTGGAAAAGAGCTGGGCCGCCCGCTTGCGCAGGAATTGCATCTCCTGTGCCTTGGACAGATCGAACAGAACCACGGCTTCGGCGCACCAGCAGCCGTTCTTCGTTCCCCCGAAGGAGAGCAGATCGACGCCGCGCTTCCAGGTCATCTCGGCCGGCGCGACGCCGAGGCCGACGAGGGCATTGGCAAAACGCGCGCCGTCCATATGGAGCGGCAGCTTGTGCGCCCTGGCAATCGCAGCGATCGCCTCGATCTCGTCAAGCGAGTAGACTGTGCCACTCTCGGTTGCCTGGGTCACGGTCACGGCCATGGGCTGGCCACCATGCACGAAATGCGGCGGAAAGCGGCGGATCTCCGCTTCGAGCCGCGCTGCATCCATCTTGCCGAGAGCGCCGTCCACCGGGTCGAGCCTTGCCCCATGCGAGAAGAACTCCGGCGCGCCGCACTCGTCGACATTCACATGGGCCTCGCGGTGGCAGAAGACGACGCCGCCCGGCCGATTGGCGGTGGCAAGCGCCAACGAGTTCGCTGCCGTTCCGGTGCCGACAAAAAACACGGCGACCTCTCTCTCGAAGACCTCCGAGAACCGCTTCTCCACCTTTCGGTCGAGTTCGCTGGTGCCGTAGGCGGGAACATAGCCGTGGGATTGCGCCATCAGGGAATCGGCAATTGCCGGGTGGGCGCCGGCCCAATTGTCGGAAGCGAAGATCATGCAAAACACCCTGTGCTCATCTGCTCTCGGCGAGACCATAGCGGACTTCGGACAGCTGGCAATGCTTCACGAATGCGGTAATTCCAAATTAAGACCAATTTGAAACCAAAGGGAAGAAACTATGGGAAGTGTGTAATTTTATTTCAAAACTGTGAAACTTTCGGCAATGTTCGGCAAAATCTCCTCCACTATTGCGGGGCAAGCCCCTTGCGGAGGGGGGTGCTTTCTGGCATACAGCGCATGAAATAGGACAGGTTTGCTGTCCTATTTCGGTCTAGGGACCGGAACAATCGTCGGGGAACGGCGCGAAAAGCGACCTCCGGCGAGGGCGCAAGGGGTTTCTCCGGATTTTATTCGGTTGTTAGCCATTGCCATCTGTATGGTCGCAGACATTCGTGCCTGATGCGGCCGCGCTTCATTTGCGACCTGATCAGGATCATGCGACGATAACGCCCGGCCTGTCGCACTGCAAAAGCAGACGCAAGGTGGCGACAGGCGGGGCCCGCGGTTTGCCCAAGACTCTGGGCGCAACAGGAGGGAACAGGATGACGGATCATTCGCCATCGCAACAGATTGGGCTCAACCTCGCAACGAGCGCTGCGACGGCTGTGAAAACGCCCGCATTCCCGTCCGGGCTGCCGCGAAGGCAGGGGCTTTACGATCCGCGCAACGAACGCGACGCCTGCGGCGTCGGTTTCGTTGCCCATATGAAGGGTGAGAAGTCGCACCAGATCGTGCGCGACGGCCTCTTCATGCTCGAAAACCTGACGCACCGCGGTGCGGTCGGTGCCGACCCGTTGATGGGCGATGGCGCAGGCATCCTGGTGCAGATCCCCGATCGCTTCTTCCGCGAGGAGATGGCGAAAGAGGGCGTCACCCTGCCGAGGGCCGGCGAATACGCCGTCGGCTACCTTTTCATGCCACGGGACGAAAAACTGATCGCCCATTTCAAGGACGTGATCCGCGAGGTCGTCGAAGAGGAGGGGCAGTACCTGCTCGGCTTCCGCGAGGTGCCGGTCGACAACTCGTCGCTTTCCAAGGCGCCGGATATCGCCGCCACGGAGCCGTATCATGTGCAGGTCTTCATCGGCGCCGGCCGTGAAGCCGCCACCAACGACGAGTTCGAGCGCCGGCTGTTCACGCTGCGCAAGGTGATCTCCAACCGTATCTATGCGGAAGCTGACGGCGGCGATCTCGGCTTCTATATTGTATCACTGTCCACCACGACTATTGTCTACAAGGGCATGTTCCTCGCCTATCAGGTTGGCGCCTATTACAAAGACCTGTCGGACGAGCGGTTCCAGTCGGCGGTAGCCCTGGTGCACCAGCGCTTCTCCACCAACACCTTCCCGTCCTGGAAGCTGGCGCACCCCTATCGCATGGTTGCCCACAATGGCGAGATCAACACGCTGCGCGGCAACGTCAATTGGATGGCGGCGCGCCAGGCTTCGGTCTCCTCGCCGCTCTTCGGCGACGACATTTCCAAGCTCTGGCCGATTTCCTATGAAGGACAGTCGGACACGGCCTGCTTCGACAATGCGCTCGAATTCCTGGTGCGCGGCGGCTATTCGCTCGCCCATGCGGTCATGATGCTCATCCCGGAGGCCTGGGCCGGTAACCAGCTCATGTCGGCGGAACGCAAGGCATTCTACGAATATCATGCGGCGCTGATGGAGCCGTGGGACGGGCCGGCGGCAGTCGCCTTCACCGACGGGCGCCAGATCGGCGCGACCCTCGACCGCAACGGCCTGCGCCCGGCGCGCTACATCGTCACCAACGACGATCGCGTCATCATGGCGTCGGAAGCCGGCGTGCTGCCGGTCCCAGAGGACAAGATCGTCAAGAAATGGCGGCTGCAGCCCGGCAAGATGCTGCTGATCGACATGGAAGAAGGCCGCATCATATCCGATGAGGAGGTGAAGTCGGCGCTCGCGGGCAAACACCCCTATCGTCAATGGCTCGACAACACCCAGCTCATCCTCGAAGACCTGAAGCCGGTCGAGCCGAGGGCGCTGCGACGCGACGTGTCGCTGATCGACCGCCAACAGGCTTTCGGCTATTCGCAGGAGGATACGAAGATCCTGATGTCGCCGATGGCGACGACCGGCCAGGAGGCGATCGGCTCCATGGGCACCGACACGCCGATCTCGGCGATGTCGGACAAGCCGAAGCTGCTTTACACCTATTTCAAGCAGAACTTCGCGCAGGTCACCAACCCGCCGATCGACCCGATCCGCGAGGAGCTGGTAATGAGCCTCGTCTCGTTCATCGGCCCACGCCCGAATATTCTCGACCATGAGGGCATGGCGCATGCCAAGCGGCTGGAAGTCCGACAGCCGATCCTCACCAATGGCGATCTCGAGAAGATCCGCTCGATCGGCCATACCGAAGACCGCTTCGACACCAAGACGCTTGATTTCACCTACGACATTTCGCGTGGGGACGAAGGCATGCCGGAAATGCTCGATCGCCTTTGCGAACGGGCGGAAGCGGCGGTCAAGGGCGGCTACAATATCATCGTGCTTTCGGACCGGCAGGTCGGGCCCGATCGCGTGGCGATCCCGGCGCTGCTCGCCACGGCGGCCGTTCACCACCACCTGATCCGCAAGGGCCTGCGCACGTCGGTCGGTATCGTGGTGGAATCCGGCGAGCCGCGCGAGGTACACCATTTCTGTCTGCTCGCCGGTTTCGGCGCGGAAGCGATCAACCCCTATCTCGCCTTCGACACGCTGATCGACATGCACAAGCGCGGCGAGTTCCCGAAGGAGGTCGACGCCAGCGAAATCGTCTACCGCTACATCAAGGCGGTGGGGAAGGGCATTCTCAAGGTCATGTCCAAGATGGGCATCTCGACCTACCAGTCCTATTGCGGCGCGCAGATCTTCGACGCCGTCGGCCTTTCGTCGGCGTTGGTCGAAAAGTACTTCTTCGGTACGGCGACGACCATCGAAGGCATCGGCCTCGAAGAGATCGCAGCAGAGACCGTCGCCCGCCACAGGGCGGCCTTCGGAGCCGACCCGGTTCTCTCCAACGCGCTCGAGGTCGGCGGCGAATATGCCTTCCGCATGCGCGGCGAAAGCCATGCCTGGACGCCGGATGCGATCGCCTCACTCCAGCATGCGGTGCGCGGCAATGCCGAGGATCGCTATCGTGAGTTCGCCGCGATGATGAACGAGCAGGCGAGCCGCATGAACACGATCCGCGGCCTCTTCACGATCAGGCGCGCCGAGGACGTCGGCCGCAACCCCATCCCCGTCGAGGAGGTCGAGCCGGCATCCGAGATCGTCAAGCGTTTCTCGACCGGCGCCATGTCCTTCGGCTCGATCAGCCGAGAGGCCCATACGACATTGGCGATCGCGATGAACCGGATCGGCGGCAAGTCGAACACCGGCGAGGGCGGGGAGGAGAGCGACCGCTATCTGCCGCTGCCGGACGGATCGATGAATCCGGAGCGCTCGGCGATCAAGCAGATCGCCTCCGGCCGCTTCGGCGTCACCACCGAATATCTGGTCAATGCCGATGTGCTGCAGATCAAGGTGGCGCAGGGAGCCAAGCCCGGCGAGGGCGGTCAGCTTCCCGGCCACAAGGTCGATGCGACCGTCGCCAAGACCCGGCATTCTACCCCGGGCGTCGGCCTCATCTCGCCGCCGCCGCACCATGACATCTATTCGATCGAGGATCTGGCGCAGCTGATCTTCGATCTCAAGAACGTCAACCCGGAGGCCGATGTCTCGGTCAAGCTGGTGTCGGAAGTAGGTGTCGGCACGGTCGCGGCCGGTGTCGCCAAGGCACGCGCCGACCACATCACCATTGCCGGTTTCGACGGCGGCACCGGCGCCTCGCCGCTTACTTCGCTGAAGCATGCGGGCAGCCCGTGGGAAATAGGTCTTGCCGAAACCCAGCAGACGCTGGTCTTGAACGGCCTGCGCTCGCGCGTCGCGCTTCAGGTCGACGGGGGCCTGAAGACCGGACGCGACGTCATCATCGGTGCCATGCTGGGGGCCGACGAGTTCGGCTTCGCCACCGCGCCGCTGATCGCGGCCGGCTGCATCATGATGCGCAAGTGCCATCTGAACACCTGCCCGGTCGGCGTCGCCACCCAGGACCCGGTGCTCAGAAAGCGCTTCAAGGGTACGCCTGAACACGTCATCAATTACTTCTTCTTCGTTGCGGAGGAGGTGCGTGGAATTCTCGCTTCGCTCGGCGTCAGGAAGCTCGACGAAATCATCGGCGCTTCGGAACTGCTCGAGCGCGACGGGATGATCGAGCACTGGAAGGCCAAGGGCCTCGACTTCTCCAAGATTTTCCACAAGGTCGAGGCGCCGAAGGAAGCGTCCTATTGGACGGAGCGCCAAAGCCATCCGATTGACGACGTTCTCGACCGCGGGCTGATCGAAAAGGCGAAGCTGGCGCTGGAAACCAAGGTGCCGGTGGCCTTCGAAGCCGAGATCAAGAATGTCGACCGCTCGGCCGGCGCGATGCTTTCCGGTGCGCTTGCCAAGCGCTGGGGATACAAGGGGCTCAAGGACGACACGATCCACGTGACGCTCAAGGGCACGGCGGGCCAGTCCTTCGGTGCGTTCCTGGCTCGCGGCATCACCTTCGACCTTGTCGGCGACGGCAACGATTATGTCGGTAAGGGTCTTTCGGGCGGACGCATCATCGTCCGGCCACCGGAAAACGCCAGGATCGTGCCGCAGGAGTCGATCATCGTCGGCAACACCGTGCTTTACGGGGCGATTTCGGGCGAATGCTACTTCAACGGCGTCGCCGGCGAGCGCTTCGCGGTGCGCAACTCCGGTGCAATCGCGGTCGTCGAAGGTGTGGGCGATCACGGTTGCGAATACATGACTGGCGGCGTCGTCGTCGTGCTCGGCAACACCGGACGCAACTTCGCGGCCGGCATGTCCGGCGGTGTCGCCTATGTGCTCGACGAGGAGGGCGACTTCGCCCGCCGCTGCAACATGGCCATGGTCGAGCTGGAGCCGGTTCCGGAGGAGGATGACATGTTGGAGAAGCTGCACCACCACGGCGGCGACCTCATGCACAAGGGGCGGGTCGACGTCTCGGGCGACATGACGCGTCACGACGAAGAGCGGCTCTATCAGCTCGTCTCGAACCACATGCATTACACGGGTTCCATTCGCGCCAAGGAGATTCTCGAACATTGGGCGGACTACCGGCCGAAATTCCGCAAGGTCATGCCGGTCGAGTATCGCCGCGCGCTCGAAGACATGGAGCGCATGAGAATGTCGGAAGCGGCCGAGTAACGGGCTCCACGTGACCGCGGCCCCGATCCGTTTTCCGGCGGCGGGGCCATCATGCGCGCTTTGAGGCGTGTCTGTTTGAGATTGAAGATATCAGGATCGTAAGATGGGCAAGGTTACAGGATTTCTCGAGATCGATCGGCAGGTGGCCAAGTACCAGCCGGCATCCGACCGCATCCGCCATTTCCGCGAATTCACCATTCCGATGTCCGATCAGGAAGTGCAGAAGCAGGCTGCTCGCTGCATGGACTGCGGCATTCCCTATTGCCATGGGCCGACCGGCTGCCCCGTTCACAACCAGATCCCGGACTGGAACGACCTCGTCTATAACGGCAATTGGGACGAGGCGATCCGCAACCTGCATTCGACCAACAATTTTCCGGAATTCACCGGCCGAGTCTGCCCCGCGCCTTGCGAGGAAGCCTGCACGCTGAACCTCGAAGACGTACCGGTTGCGATAAAGACGGTGGAGCAGGCGATCGCCGACAAGGCCTATGAAATGGGCTATATCGTGCCGCAGCCTGCCGTCACCAAGACCGGCAAGAAAGTCGCGGTCATCGGATCCGGTCCGGCGGGAATGGCGGCCGCCCAGCAGCTCGCCCGCGCTGGCCACGAGGTCCATGTCTACGAGCGCGAATCGAAGCCAGGCGGGCTGCTGCGATACGGCATTCCGGACTTCAAGATGGAGAAGAACTTCATCGATCGCCGCATCGAGCAGATGAAGGGCGAGGGGGTCACCTTCCACTGTGGGGTCAATGTCGGCGTCGAGCTGGCCGTCCAGCAACTCCTCGACGAGAACGACGCCGTTCTCTATTGCGGCGGCTCCGAAACCCCGCGCGACGCCGGCATTCCGGGCGTGGAATTTATCGGCGTGCACGATGCGATGCCCTACCTCGTCCAGCAGAACCGGCGCATCGGCCGCGAGAATATCGACAGTGTCGGCTGGCCGTCCGAGCCGATCCTGGCCGGCGGCAAGCATGTCGTCGTCGTCGGTGGCGGCGACACGGCGTCCGACTGCGTCGGAACCGCTTTCCGCCAGGGCGCCGTCAAGGTGACGCAGCTCGACATTCGCCCGCAGCCGCCGGAAAAGGAAGACAAGCTCGCCGTCTGGCCCTTCTGGGCGACGAAGATGCGCACGTCCTCCAGCCAGGCAGAGGGCGCGGTTCGCGAGTTCCAGGTGGCGACGCTGGAGTTCGTCGGCGACGAGGACGGCATTCTGGCAGGCGTGAAGTGCTGCCAGGTCGATGAGCGCCGCAAGCCGATCGCCGGCACCGAATTCGTTATCAAGGCCGACCTAGCATTCATCGCCATCGGCTTCCGTGGGCCGTTTACCGACGGCGTGCTCAAGGATCTCGGCGACCGGCTGGCCCTCAATGTCGACCGTCGGGGTTCGACCAACGTCATTGCCAACGAGCGGGACTACAGGACCTCGGTTGAAAAGCTCTGGACGGCCGGCGACGTCCGTCGCGGCCAATCGCTCGTCGTCTGGGCGATCCGCGAAGGCCGCCAGGCAGCGCGCGCGATAGACGAGGCGCTGATGGGCTCGACGGTGCTGCCGCGGTAGGCGATTTCGCGCTCTGTTTCCGCGGGCGCCGGCGGGTTCGGACTCCTTTACCGCTTACGAGCCCGAATCACATCGCCGCGCGTCCTTTCAGACGCGCAAAGGTCGATGTAACTCTTGAACCTACGCGTCGGCCCGAAAATCAGTCACGATTTTCGGGCCGATGCCTAGCCGCCGTCATCCTCCGGCTTGACCTGGTCGAGCCGAGCCTAAAGACCTTCAGGGGGGCGGCAAATGGGCCGGCAATGTCCCCGGCTTGCTCTGGTGCGCTGCTTTCGTCTACACGCACTTCCCTCAGATTGCCGGGCAGCACTCAATTCCGCATCAGCGGTTTGCTGATCACCGTTTCGGGCTTCGCCAGGCGGAAATCATCGACGCGTCCGGGCGGGGCGCTAACGATTTCGCCCTTCTCGACGAGCAGGTCCCTCGCGCTCTTGCCATTTCCTTTCGGCGGGTCGCCCGCACCGAGAAGCGCCGTCGCGCCGTCGAGTGCCGGATCCGTCAGGCTGATCGGCTGCGTCCTGACGATGTCCTCACTGGCGAGCGGTGTGGTGACAACCAGATCCTTCAGGCCATCGGCGCCTAGGTCGCTGCCTGTCGTCGCGCCGTCGCCAAGCAGCTTGCGGATCTCCTTCTCGACGTAAAAGGCGAGTTTGCGCTTGCCGGCCTTTGTCAGATTGATCCCGTCGGAGCCGCGCAACCGGACCTGCTGGCCGTTGATGTCCGAACCCGTCAGCACGAACTTGCCTTCCTCGTCAACGAAGCCGTCCCAGATGTCGATGAAATGGCCGCCCGCCTTTTCGGCCTCCTCGCGATAGATGCCGTTGAAGGTCACCATGTCGGCGGTCATCGCGCTGGATTGGAAAGGCGGCATGCCGACCCAGAAGACCGGCAGATTGTCCTTCCGCGCAAGGGCGGCGAGCGTACTGACGCGTCTGCGATATTCTTCCGTCCAGCGATCGGTCCTAAACTTTTCCTTGCTGTCTCCGACGCCCATCGTCTGTCGGTCGTTGGCGCCGATGCTGATGACGATCGCGGCGGGATTGAGTTCGGCGACATAGCCGGGCAGGACTTCCGGCCAATCGAAATAATCGTCGCGCACGAGGCCCGAGGAGCCGCTGGCGCGCGTTTCGATCGCGATGCCCGCCGTCTCCTCGAAAGCCACCTTCAGGCCGTCGCCAAGGCTCGCGGCAACGAAATCGCCGACCACCAGGATCTTCTTCGCATCCGGCGACTTCTCGATGACCGGGGCGGGCGGCGGCGTCTCGGCAAGGCGCGGCTTGGCGCGCTGCTGGCGCCGCTGCTGCACACCTGCGGGCTGTGCACGGCGTTTCTGTATCCGCCGCGGCCTGGGTGCTTCGGGATACGTGTATCGGTCGTCATAATAGATCGGCCGCTGGCCGAGGCCAAAAAGGCGCTGCAGCAGGTTGCGCCGCGGAACCGGCTCCTGGGCCGCGGCGATGGTGGCAAGGAAGCCGGCGACAAGCATCGCCGCCGCCCCCGCGAGGACAGCTGCGAGGCGGAACGGACGCAAGATCTTGCCCTTCCCGGCGTTTCTGTCTGTCAACATGCCTGCTTACCGTTCAATGGCAATGCTCTCACCATACGCCAGATCACGGTGATTTGGCACCGTCAGATCGCAGATCGTCGCGATTGAAAGGTGCGTCTTTCCGCTCACTTGCGCAGCGCGCGCAGGATATGCTGCGTCGGCTCGCCATCCGGCGTGAGACCGTTCTGGGCCTGGAAGGCCTGGATTGCGGCCCGCGATCCCGAACCAAAGTTGCCGTCCACCTCGCCGCTGTAGTAGCCGAGTTCCTTGAGGCGGCTCTGCAGCTCGAATTTCTCGCTGATGTCGAGGGAACCGTCCGGCCGCGGCCAGCGCTGCTGCATGCCGGAATAACCGGCAATCTGATCTGCAAGCAAGCCGACGCCGAGCGCGTAGGAATCCGAGGCGTTGTAGCGCTTTATGACGAAGAAGTTCCTCGTCATCAGGAATCCTGGACCATTGCCGCCGCTCGGCAGCTTGAGTTCGGCGCGCATGCCAGGATTGCGGAAGCCCTTGCCGCCCGGGCGGGCGAAGCCGAGTGCCGCCCATTGGCCGAGCGTCTTCGTCTGGCCCGAATATTTGGCAGCATTCGCTGGCGGCACTACTTCGTAGCCCCAGGTCTCACCCGTCCGCCAGCCGTTCTTCTTCAGCAGATTGGCGGCCGTTGCTAGCGCGTCCGGAACCGAATTCCAGATGTCGCGATGGCCGTTTCCGTCCGCATCGACGGCGTAGAGAAGGTAACTCGTCGGGATGAATTGTGTATGGCCCATTGCACCGGCCCAGGAGCCGGTGAGGTTACGCGGCGCTACATCGCCGCCCTGCAGGATCTTCAAGGCAGCGATGAGTTGCGTGCGTGCAAATTTCGCCCGCCTCCGGTCGGCATAGGCAAGTGTCGCCAGCGCGCGGGGCACGTAGTGCAGTCGGTCGTCCTTTTCGAGGATGGCGCCGTAATTCGATTCCATCGACCAGATCGCCAAAAGCACCGATCGGTCGACGCCGAAATGCCGTTCGATGGCAGCGAGCGTGCGCGCATGTCTGGCCGCCATTTCCTGGCCGATGCGCTTGGTATATGGATTGACTCGCGAGTCGATATATTCCCAAATCTTGTGCTTGAATTCGGGTTGGTGGTTGGCTTTCTCGATGACCGTCGGGTCGGGTGTCTTCACACCGGCAAAGGCCTGGCGGTAGGTCGCCCTGGAGATGCCGTTCTTGGCGGCCGTCGCGTAGAAATCATTGATCCAGTTTTGAAAACCCGCATCTGCGCGCGCGGGTGAGGCACCAGACGCGGCGGCGATGACAAGAGCGGCGGCGATATGTCGGAAGAACGTCCTGCGGTTTCTGATCATTTTGCTGTCGGTTCCGTTTCTCGGCGGAGCATTCAGCCGGTGTTCATGCCGGACCGACTACTCCGGATTGCGAATGTCGCCCGCAAGGGCCGCTGGGGCAGCATGCGGTCGTCCTATGTGAGGCCGTACGGCAGGCAGCCGTAACGGGTCAGTGGAGAAGCCTACAGAAACGAGGTCAATAAAGTCTTTACCATGAAAGTGCCGAATCGTCTTCCACGATGGAAAGTCGGCAAACGGTGTATCTGCAAGATTTCGTCAATCGAAGTTGATTATGGAAGCGCGCAGAGATTCAAATCGTTACAGGACCCCGCGCCTGTTGTCGGCGCAGGCCTGTTCCATTTCGCCTGCTTCAGGCTACTGCATGTCTCCTTAAATCGCCTCGATTCAAGGACAAAGACATGCAGCAACACAAAGAGATACAGCGAGCTTTGCGCGTCTGATAACACGCGCGGCGCTGGAGAAGAGAACCACTGCAGGAGGTTTCCATGACCGAAAAGCGTAAAGTCCGCAAAGCCGTTTTCCCCGTCGCGGGCCTGGGGACGCGCTTCCTTCCCGCCACCAAGGCGGTGCCGAAGGAAATGCTGACGGTGGTGGACAAGCCGGTCATTCAATACGTCGTCGACGAGGCGCTCGAAGCAGGCATCGAGCATTTGATCTTCGTGACGGGCCGCAGCAAGGCGGTTATCGAGGACTATTTCGACATCCAGGTCGAACTGGACCAGACCCTGCGCGAGCGCAACAAGAAGGCAGAGATCGAGCTCCTCGAAGCCATGCTGCCGAAGGCCGGCACCACGAGCTTCACGCGCCAGCAGGCGCCGCTCGGCCTGGGACACGCGGTCTGGTGCGCGCGCGACCTCGTCGGCAATGAACCCTTCGCCCTACTTCTTCCCGACATGATCATGAAGGGGGAGAAGGGTTGCCTCAAGGGCATGGTCGATCTCTACGAAGAGAGTAACGGCAATGTCGTCGCCGTCGAAGAATGCGCGCCCGACCAGGCGCACAAATACGGAATCGTCGGCGTCGGCGAGCCGGTCGGCGAGGGCTTCAGGATCACCAGAATGGTCGAGAAGCCTGCACCGGGCACGGCGCCTTCGAACTTCTTCATCAACGGCCGCTATATCCTGCAGCCGGAAATCTTCCCGATCCTCGAACACCAGGAGCGCGGTGCCGGCAACGAGATCCAACTGACCGACGGCATGGTGAAGCTTTCCGAGACGCAGCCCTTCTCGGCCTATCACTTCCGCGGCGAGACATTCGACTGCGGCGCCAAGGACGGCTTTATCCTCGCCAACGTCGCCTTTGCGCTGGAGCGCGCCGACATCCGTCCGGTGGTAGAGGGGCCGCTCAAGGGGTTGCTGGAAAGGCTCAAGTGATCCAAGCTCGACAGTGCGAATACCGGCCACGTCTTGGGCGTGGCCGTTCGCGTGTTAGAGCCTTTCCTGGTTAACTGGAAACAATTCTGTTGGCTGAAGCGGGCGGCCTCTTTGCCCGGCTGGCTTGGCCGTATGCTTTGGCTACGCCGCGCGTCAGCGGCGCAAACATTCCGCTCCGATTGAGCCAACAGAATTGTTTCCAGTTAACCAGGGGAAGGCTCTATGGCTGGTAATCAGCGCCTCAGCATGAGCCCGACTCCCACGCGTGCCGTTTCGCTCGTAGGCCCGCTGTCTCTGTTCGTGCGTTCGTAGCTCACGTCTCCGGTGAGCGCGAGATAGCGGCTCATGTCATAGGTCAGCCCGGCGCCCGTGCGCCAGGTTGTCTCGTCGGAGGCGGCGGCATTCGAGGGGAAATTGCGCAGCGTCACGCTGTTCGATAGCCTGGCGACGATATCCGACCTGACCTGATGCGTGATCACATTCGTCAGCTCGTAATTGATCGATCCCGCCTCGCCGGCCGTGGTGGACGGGTCGAGATAGGTCAGGAAGCCGAACAGGACATCGGTGCCCCGCTGTGGCGACCAGTTGACGCGCCCGTCGACCGATAGCCCGCGAAGCTCGCCGAGCCGCGCATCGTCGAAACGGTAGGTTTCGTAGCCGGCGGCGAGTTCACCGTTGAGCTTCTCGCCAAAATCGAACTCCATGCCAGCGCGGCCGGCATAGCTCTGATAGGAGCGTTCGAAGCCGAGGGTATCCCGCCTGAGATCGTAGACCGATTTGCCGACCGAACCTTCGAGGAAGGGGATGAGCGCCGGCGAAAGTTCGTAGCCAATGCGTGCTGTTAGCGTGGCAATGTTGCGATCCCTGTCCTCCTGGGACAGCGTCGTGCCGTCGTCGAGTTCGACGTCACCGTAGGTGCGGCGGTCGAAATCGATGCCGATCGAGCCCCGGATGATACCGAAATCACGCTCAGCCGCCGCGCCGAGCCGGTAGCTGTTGACGCCGGATTGGTTCTCGGCATTGGCGACAGCGTTCGGGTCGGTGGCGTCCTCGCGTTCGAAGCTGTAGCCCGCCCGCAGCCTAGCAATGGTGTCCTCGCTCAAGTCGAGCCGCAGTTCCGCATCGATATCTGCGCGCGGTTGCTCCTCGCCCTCGCCCGAGACATTGTGCTGCAGCACGCCTTCGCCGGTAATGCTCAACTGGTGGCGCGACCAGTCCGAGGTGAGCGAGCCTTTGAGGCCGGTCTCAAGGAAGCTCCGGCCCTGGCTGTCGCCGCCGGTCTTCTGCCGCTCATGATTGAAGCTTTCGCTGAGCGCCGGCTTGAGGACGAAGGTGCCGATCCGGATCCCCACCGCCTCGTCGCGATAGGGATCGGGGCGCGCGCGCAGCCCGTCGATCGTTTCTTCGCGTCGGTTGAGGCGGTTGAGATCCTCGTCGAGCGCGGGCGGAAGATCGGCACCGGAGACGGCGCCGGTCGTCTGCGGATCGGCAATGCCCGGGGTCACACCCGTCAGGTTGGTGGCGAAGCCATCGTTCACCGGAGGTGCGAGGCTCTGCGCCGCGGCCGGCGTCAGCGCGACAGCGGTACAGCCCGCCAACAACGCCGCCGGCATTGTCACCCGCATGGCGCCCGCCAATTGAGAGCGTAAGGTGTTGGGCGCCATTGATCGTCTGTCCGCGTATCTGATTGCAATTCTTTCGCAATCGTAAAGCGGTGTGGTTAACCAATGGTTTCCGTTATATTTGCAGCCTTACATCGCCTTGCGTCCTGCGGGACGCACAAGGGTGGCTGTGAGGCTTTGAACGACGCATCGTGCTTCCGAAATTCGTCGGGCCAAATGCGCTAATGAGAAACGGGGTCGATGTCCGACGGCCCGGTCAGGCGCGTTCGACCGTGAGGTGCCTTCCGGTACTGGCAACGATGCGCACGCGTGTTCCCGTGGGAAGATCGGGTCCTTCAACCGCCCAGGTCGTGTCGTCGAGGCGCACGCGTCCATGGCCCTCGGCGATTGGCTGTTCGAGCACGGCGGTGCGGCCGACCAGGCTTTCGGCACGTTTGTTGAGCAGAGGTTCGTCGCTCTCCTCGGAGGTCGCGGCGATGCGACGTCCGATCAGGACCGCGACCATCGAGAGCAGGGCAAATACGATGAGCTGGACCTGCCAGATCCAGAATGCCGCATCCCACAGGAGCAGGGACAGGGTGCCGGTGATGAGCGCCGCAAGCCCGATCCACACCAGGAATACGCCGGGGACAAGCACTTCCGCCGCCAGCAGTAGGAGGCCCAGTACCCACCAGTTCCAGGGACCGAGTTCGACAACGAGGCGGGCGATCATGGAGCGGCCCTCACGGCGTATCGAGTGGACCGGGGGCCGGACCGGTACGCGGCGTGGAGGCACGCGGCCGCGCGGCGGCCGGGTGCCCGTCGGCGAAGACCTCCCGGGCGATTGCGCCGATGCCGCCGAGCGAACCGATCAGCGAGGCCGCTTCCATCGGCATCAGAACGATCTTCTGGTTGTTTGCTGTACCGATCGAAGCCAGGGCCTCGGTATATTTCTGCGCCACGAAATAGTTGATGGCCCGGACGTCGCCTGCGGCAATCGCTTCGGAAACCATCCGGGTCGCCTTGGCTTCGGCCTCTGCCAACCGTTCGCGCGCCTCCGCCTCGCGATAGGCGGCTTCACGCTGGCCCTCGGCCTCGAGGATAGCCGACTGCTTGGCGCCTTCGGCACGGAGAATCTGGGCGTTTCTCGCACCTTCCGCCTCCAGCACCTGGGCGCGCTTTTCGCGCTCCGCCTTCATCTGCCGGGCCATGGCCTCGACGAGGTCCGTCGGCGGCGCAATATCCTTGATCTCGACTCGGGTGATCTTGATGCCCCAGGGATTTGCAGCCTCGTCGACGACGCGCAGCAGGCGATCGTTGATCGTATCGCGGTTTGAAAGCAATTCGTCGAGGTCCATCGATCCCATGACGGAGCGGATATTTGTCATGGTCAGGTTCAGAAGGGCGTTTTCGAGATTGGCGACCTGGTAAGCAGCCTGGGCGGCGTTCAGCACCTGGTAAAAGGCGACGGCGTCGGCTGAAACGCTGGCATTATCCTTGGTAATCACCTCTTGGGTCGGGACGTCGAGAACCTGCTCCATCACATTCATCTTCGCACCGATGCGGTCGAAGACGGGGATGATGATGTTCAATCCCGGCTCAATTGTCCTTACGTACCGGCCAAAGCGCTCGACAGTGTAGCGATAGCCTTGCGGGACCGTCTTGACCCCGGTGAGGAGCACCAGAAATACGAAGACGACGAAAGCGATGACCGCGATATCCAGGCCGCCCAAGGACAATCCTCCACTTTACAACTTCAGCGATAGGCATGCTGCTTCAATCCAACACGTGGCGATTCGCTCCGACTTTTCAAGCGGCAGCGGGCGAAACCGGCTCGGTCGAGAAAGAAATCTGTGCGCAATTTCAGCTTTGCCTTAAGAAAGCTCAAAGGACTTTTCGCGTATGGGTGGCCTTCAGGACGTTTTAGAAGGCCGATGCAGCGTGATGAATGGCATGTGGGGTCAATTTGTAGGCAATCTTGCTTTCGTAAGCCTGACGATTTCACTTTGGGCGCATCTGTCGATCTGGTTCCGCTCGCGGCTTTCCTATCGTGAAAATGCCGTGCTCGGAGCTATAGCCGGCGCAGCCTCCATCGGCTCCATTCTGCTCGCCATCGAGTTCGCTCCCGGTATCTATATCGACCTGCGCTTCGCACCGCTCGCCCTTGCCGGAATGTTTGGCGGAGCGCTCTCTGCGACAATAGCCACGACGCTGGCGATCGCCGCTCGTCTCATGCTGGGCGGAGCGGCTGTCTCAGAGGGGATCCTGGTCATGGCCGTCCTTGCGGCCGCTGGTCTTATCGCCAATCACTGCATGAAGAAGAAATCGGCGACTTTGCTGCACGTCGTCGTGCTCTCCGCCGCCGTAGGCTGCGTGCTCGTCGTATCGATGGCGCTGCTGCCCACCCTTTCGAAAGCGCACACCCTCGCCGAAATCGGCCTGCCCATGACGGGGATGAATGTGACGGCGACGCTGATCTGCGGCCTCATCATCCTGAAAACACGCCAACTGGATCTCGAGCGTCGGATGCTTGAGACCGCGTTTTCGCAGTCGCCCGACTATCTCTATGTCAAGGACAGGGATAGCCGCTTCATCACCGTCAACGAAAACATGATCCGGCTCTACCGCTACGGGACGGCCGCGGAAATGGTCGGCCTGTCGGATTTCGATCTCCAGCCGCTGCGGCTGGCGGAAGAGCTCTATCATAGCGAACAGGAGCTCATGCGCACGGGCGTGCCTCTGATCGACTCTGTCGAGCACATTGAAGGCAGAGACCTTTTCGCCTCCAAGGTTCCGCTCAGGGACAATGAGGGGCGCGTGATCGGCCTTGCCGGCGTCACGCGGGACGTAACCGAACGGGTTGCTCTGGAGCGGGAATTGCGGGAAAGCAAGAACCTGCTTTCCCATGCGATCGCGGGAATGTCCGATGGCTTTGCGATGTTCGACAGGGAAGGCTATTTGCTCTTCTGCAACGAGCAATACCGCAATGCTTTTCCGCTTTCCGGAAATGCCCGGGTGATCGGCGCCCATATCAGCGACATTCTACGGCGCGTTGCCGAAACGCGCGAGCGTTCAGGTATCGACTATGAGGCGGTGGAAGACTGGATAACGTCGCTCAGCGCCGCTTTGCACCAGAACAAGGATGAAGAGGTTCAACTCCAGAATGGAGACTGGCTCAGCATTCGCACGAGGCTTGCGGCGGACGGCAGCGCGATGGTGGTCGTCTCCGACATCACGGCGACGAAGCAGTCCGAAATCGCGCTTAGGATGTCGGCCGAGCAGCTGAAGAATCTCGCGGAGACGGACGGGTTGACCGGCATCGTCAACCGCCGCGCCTTCGACGAGGCTTTTAAGCGCGAGGCTGCGAAATGCGCCAGGAACAGTGCTTCGCTCAGCCTGCTGATGATCGATATCGACCGCTTCAAGGCCTATAACGACACCTACGGGCATCCTGCCGGCGATCAATGTCTGCGCCTGGTGAGCAACTGTCTGCTGAAGTCGGCGAAACGGCCCGCGGACATTGTCGCCCGCTACGGCGGCGAGGAATTCGTCGTCTTGCTGCCGGATACCAACGAGAGGGGTGCGGTCACGGTTGCGGAACAATTTGCGCAACTTCTCGAAGAGGAGAATATCGTCCATTCGCAGAGTGAGTTCCGGAAAGTAACCGCCAGCATCGGTATAGCCGTTGCGAGCGGCCACGTCCTGCAGGCGGAGCCGGATCTTCTTCTGTCGGAGGCGGACGCCGCGCTCTATGATGCCAAAGTGCAGGGACGCAATCGCGTTCTCATCCGTTCGATCGCCGAGGACCCGAAAGCCATCAAAAAGGTCGGGTAGTTGCGAGGAGGCACGGTTCCGGCCCGTTTGCAAGAGCTTGCCCTCTGAGCGGAAGGCTGAGTGGGGCCGTTCTCCGTGCGATTTCCGTTAAATCCACCCCTGCAACTCGCGGCGCACGACGTGGTTGAGCACCGCCATGCCCTCGGGACTGTCGTTCAGACAGGGGATATGGGCGAATTTCTCGCCACCATTGTGAAGGAAGCTTTCGGCCGCCTGGCCTGCGATTTCCTCCAGGGTTTCCAGACAGTCGGAGACGAAGCCGGGATTGATCACCGCAATGCGCTTGACGCCGTTTTTGGCAAGTTTCTCGACGGTCGCGTCCGTATAGGGCTGCAGCCATTCTTCCGGGCCGAAGCGCGACTGAAAGGTGACCTGCAGCTTCTCCTTCGGCCAGTCCAGCCTTTCCCTGAGCAGCCGCGCGGTCTTCTGGCACTGGCAGTAATAGGGATCGCCCAGGTCGAAATAGCTTTTCGGAATGCCATGGAAGGAGGCAAGGACGACCTCCGGCTGCCAATCTAGCTTTGCCAGGTGGCGGTTGATCGAGGTGGCGAGCGCGTCGATATAGACCGGATCGTCATGATAGGGCGGAACGGTGCGCAAAGCCGGCTGCCAGCGCATCTTCAGAAGCCTCTCGAAGGCCTTGTCGTTGACGGTAGCGGTCGTTGCCGCCGCGTATTGCGGATAGAGCGGAAAGACCAGGATGCGCTCGCAGCCCTGTTCCTGCAGCGCCTCCAGGCGCGAGGCGATCGAAGGCTGACCGTAACGCATGGCCCAGTCGACGACCACCTGCGGCGTGTCTGCGAAGCTCTCGGCCATCAGCGCCGCCTGGCTGCGTGTATAGGTCCGCAACCAGCTTTCGTTCTTCTCCTGATTCCAAATCAGCTCATAGGCCTTCCCGACCTTTTGTGGCCGGGTGTTGAGCACGATGCCGTAGAGGATGGGATACCAGAAAAGACGCGACCATTCGATGACGCGCCGGTCGCTCAGGAATTCTTTGAGGTAGCGGCGCATGGAGGCGTAATCGGTACCGTCCGGCGTGCCGAGATTGACGAGCAGCACGCCGACCTTCCCACAATTCACGGGCGGATGAGCGGGGGCGATCGGTTCTGCGGTTGCTTCGGTCATCGTCTTCCTCATGGGCGCCTATATGTTGATTGACGCCTCCACTTTCAAACCCTTCTAAAAAGAAACGCCGGCGCGGGAAAGCTCGCGCCGGCGCTAAACTTGAGGCAAACTGTCCTACTTCGCTGGAATCTGCAATTCGCGTCCGACATCGAGCCTGCCCGGCGCCGGGTTGCCATTGGCGGCCGATATCTTCCTCCACTCCCCACCGTTGCCGTAGAAGGTCTCGGCGAGGTCCCAGAGCGTATCGCCGCTGGCGACGACGTGCTTCTGCGGGCCGCCGGCGGGTGCCGTCGCGTCGGGCGTCACCTCGCGCGCGGCGGCGACTGTCTCGGCCGGTTGCATCTCTGCCGTCGGCTCAGCCGCCGGCGCTGCTGCTACCCCTGCGACCTCGGTGATGCGGCCGTCCGTATAGGGCTTGTAGGGGCGATTGGCGGTGAGATAGTCGGCGACGACTTGCTCGAGGCTCGGGCCGAAATCGTAGGCATTCATACCGGCTGTCGCGAAAATCTTGTAGCCGTCGCCGCCCGCACGCATGTAATTATTCGAGACGACGCCGTACATCTTGGCCGGGTCGAGAGGCACGAAGCCGTTTCCTTCCTTGATCTCCACGGAAACAAGGCGGCTGCCGGCCGGCTTGGACTTGTCAAAGCTGTATTTGAGGCCTGCAACCTGCGCAAAGCGCCCGGCGCCTTCCTCGATCTGACTCAGCCCGTTTTCAAGCGCCGTGATCAGGTCCGAGCCCTTGAGCTGGAAGGTGGCGACCGTGTTCTGGAAGGGAAGCACCGTCAACACTTCGCCCATGGTCACGGTACCCTCGTCGATGGATGCGCGCAGGCCGCCGCCGTTCTGGATGGCGATGGAAATCCCCTGCGGGGCGACGCGCGCCAGCATGGCGTCGGCGACGAGATTGCCCATGGGGCATTCCCGTGCGCGGCAGGTCTCGCGCGATCCGTCGATGACGGCGGTCGCTTCGGAAATCTCCCTCTTCTTCAGCTCCTCGATCGGTTTGCCGAGCTCGGCGACACGATTCTTGAAACCCGCATCCGGCGTGATCGAGGCATCGAGCAGTTCCGGTGTGCCGCTTGCGGACTTCACCTTGCCTGCATCGTCGAAGACGACCTTCAGATTGCCGAGATACTTCGAATAGGCATAGGCTTGGACGATCGGCACCTCTACGCCTGACGGATTCTTGACGTTCGTGGGATAGGGGCCGGCGGCCTTCTCGTCCGTGTTGGACAGCAGCGTGTGGCTGTGCCCGCCGACGATCACGTCGATGCCGTTGACGGCTGCGGCGATCTCCTTGTCGCGGGGATAGCCGACGTGGGACAGGAGAATGATCTTGTTGATCCCCTCAGCTTCGATTTTCGGCACGATCCCTTTCAGATAAGTGATTTCGTCCTCGAAGAACACGCTCTTGCCGGGCGAGGAGGTTTCATCCGTGTCGGTTGCAAGGACCGACACAACAGCGACTTTCTGGCCGTTGACCTCCTTGATGATGTAGCCGGGAATGCGATTGGCGATCGGTGTGTCGGCGCCGGCGACGGTGTTGCCCGAAATAACAGGGAACTTCACTTTATCGAGAAACTTCGCCAGTTCCTCCGGTCCATCGTCGAATTCGTGGTTGCCGACGGCCATGGCGTCAAAGCCGATGCCGTTCATGAATTCAGCCACCGCCTCGCTCTTGTAGGTCGTGTAGAAAAGCGATCCTTGGAATTGGTCGCCGGCATCGAGGACCAGCACATTGGCGCCGGCATCCGCAAAATGCTTGCGGTGGGCGTCGATTGCGGTCTTCACCCTCGCCACACCGCCGAAGCATTCGTTCTTCTCCTCCTCTTCTGCCGAGCAGGTCGAATCATATTTGTTGATCGACTCGATGCGCGAGTGGAGGTCGTTGATGTGCAGGATGTTCAGCTCGTAGTCGGCGAGGGCGGCGCCCGATGAAAGCGCGAGTAGCGATGCGGTGATAAGGCCGGTCCGCATGTGTCTGATCATGATGTTCTCCTGTTTGCCTGTCCTCTTCGGCCGACTTTCAAGGCCCTTCGCCGGGGGCGCAGTCGATTTTGCCAGGCCGGATGGTTTCACCAGTTGCGTCCGACTGCAAGCGTTAAACGTGTCGTGCTTGCGCTGCGTCGAACCAGTGTTAAACGCTCGCTGGAGATGATAAAGCCCCCGGGAGCGGGGGCTTTCGAAGGCATTCCAGGGGGTGCTTCTTCTCAACTTTGGCGCGCGAGCGAGAATTGGGCGCCGGAGTCCGTGGTGCAGTTCAGCTGGTTGGATGTCACCAGCGCGCAATTGACCTTGGATTGCGTGTTGCGCACGAGCGATGTCATGTTGATCTCGACGAGCGTCGGGCTGACATTGACGTAGCTGCCGGAGGCAAGAAGCTGGTTGGTGTCTGTCGTGCGCGTCGAGAAGGTACCGCCCGCGAAGGTGGAAACGATGCCGTTCGGATCGACCCAGGCGCCCTCCACGCCGGCGGGCTGGCTTGCCTGCGGCATCGGTCGGACGGCCCTTGATGTCGTGTGGCACGATGCCAATGCCGCGGCGGCGGCAAGAAGTGCAAGGGTGGCGACTGGCTTCATTGGCGTTTCTCCCGCGTCACAAAATTGCAGCGGATGCGAACGCAATACCGCTTCACACTTGTCCGCTCTAGCGCATAAATCCTCCATCCGGAACCGGCTAGAGGCAAAATCAGGCAGAAATTCAAGGCGCTGCAGCGACTTTTGTGCATAAAACGCATTACCGCAGCGATGCGCAGAACATGCCGCGATCAGGAGTTGAAAGCAAGGGCGGGTGTGTAGCGAGGCCCGAGCTGCGGATGCCGCGCCCGAAGCGGTTCGCCCGGGCGCAATCGATTCCGTGTTGAATCGGAGGAAATGGGCGGATGACCGCCCACGCCACGATCATTTCAACGGACCAGGATATTCCGGAACTGCCAGGGATCGCGGGTGTCGATGTCCTCGGGGAAGAGGCCCGGGCGGCCGTCGAGCGGCGTCCAGTCCGTATAGTGGCCCTCGACCGGACCGAGATAAGGCGATTGCACTTCAAGGCAGCGCTTGTAGTCCATCTCGTCGGCCTCGACGATGCCCGCCTTCGGATTCTCCAGCGCCCAGACCATGCCGGCGAGAACGGCGCTCGTCACCTGCAGGCCGGTCGCATTCTGGTAGGGGGCAATGCGGCGGGTCTCTTCGAGCGACAGGCGCGAGCCGTACCAGTAGGCGTTCTTGGCATGGCCGTAGAGCAGTACACCGAGTTCGTCGATACCGTCGACGAGCTCGTTTTCGTCCAGGACGTGCAGTTCCGGCTGCGCCTTGCCGCCATTTCCGAACATCTCATGCAGCGACAGGACGGCGTCGTTGGCCGGATGATAGGCGTAGTGGCAGGTCGGGCGGTAGACGACGTCGCCATTCTTGTCGCGAACGGTGAAGAAGTCGGCGATCGAAATCGACTCGTTATGGGTGACGAGGAAGCCATATTGCGGGCCGGGCGTCGGGCACCAGGTGCGAACGCGGGTGTTGGCGCCCGGCTGCTCGAGATAGATCGCCGCCTTGCAGCCCTTCTTGTGCTTCTTCGCGTTCTTGGGCATCCAGTCTTCATGCGTGCCCCAGCCGAGTTCTGCCGGCTGCAGGCCTTCGGAGATGAAGCCTTCGACGGACCAGGTGTTCCAAAAGACATTGAGCGGCTTCGGGTTCTTCGTCCGCTGGGTGTCGCGTTCGGCGATGTGGATGCCCTTGACGCCGACCTTCTTCATCAATCTCGACCAGCCCTCGCGATCGTCCTGATGCGGCTCCTCGTACTTGATTCCGATGTCGTCGGCGACGTTCAAGAGGGCCTTCTTGACGAACCAGGAAACCATGCCCGGATTGGCGCCGCAGGTGGAAATCGCCGTCGTACCGCCGGGATTCTTTTCCTTTTCGCGGCGGACGGTCTCGCGCAACGCATAGTTGGTGCGGTCGGCGTTGTCCATTTCAGTGTCGAAGTAGAAGCCGAGCCAGGGCTCGACGACCGTATCGATGTAAAGCACGTCGAGCTTGCGGCAGAGCTTCATCAGGTCGAGCGACGAGGTGTCGACCGAGAGATTGACGCAGAAGCCCTGACCGCCGCCTTCGGTGAGCAGCGGCTTCAGGACTTCCTTGTAATTGTCCTTGGTCACGTATTCGCGGACGTGCCGCACGCCATGGCGGGCGAAAATCTCCGCATCCTTCGCATCTTCGCGCGGTTCCACCACGATCAGCCGGTTCTTGTCGTACCTGAAGTGGCGCTCGATCAGCGGCAGGGTGCCGTGGCCGATCGAACCGAAACCGATCATGACGATCGGGCCGGTAATCTCGCCATAGACCGGATAGGTGGTGTCTGACATTTTAGCGTGTCTCCTGACAAAACGTCTCTGTGGTGCTTAAACGCTCGGGAATTGCGGGCCTAGGGTCATTCTTGAGCCTGCTGCAGCCATCTTTGCGCGCCTGACAAGACGCGCGGCGCTGTAGAGCACAGTTTCCTGTCACAATAAAGGGCTGGCCGGTCAACCGCGATGTCGATTATTGCTTAACCGGCGATCGAGGCGAGGGCGGCAATCAGCGTTTCCCGCTTGCTGACCAGGCCCTTGTAGGCGGCTTGCGGCAGCGTCAGTTCGCGGAGCTGTACGATGAATGAGAGGGCCAGTCTCGCCGCATCGGGGCGGTCCCTGAGTGCCGTAAGCGGGTCGGAGTAGATGCGGATCGTGAAGGCAATGGCGCCCGTTTGCGGCAGCTTGCGCAGCGTTTGCCTTTCGACCCGGATAAAGGTGCGGTTTTCCTCAAGGGCGACGGCGTCTGCGCCGATGTCTTCCGATTTCGATTTCGGCAGATGCAGTGCGCCGTCTACATTGATTGACCAGTTGAAACGCTCGACGAAACGGTCGGGCGGCAGCCGGTCAAGCATGCGGGTGATCAGTTCCGCATTGCGCGAGCCTCCTCCGAAGCCGGGAACGGGCGCGTGGATCTCGTCCATCGAACGGCCGAACTTTTCCGCAAGCGACCAGGACGAGGGAAAGGCGATATAGGCGGCGGTCAGGCGCCATTCGCCCTCCTTGAACTCCATGATGGCGAGATCGTCCTGAATGAGCGATCCGGCGGAGAGGATCGGGAGGTCGCCATTCAGGTTCGCTTCGCGCCCGCCGACGACGATCGTCTTGCCCTCGCGCCGGTAAATATGTGGATAGCGGCGCAACAGATAATCCGTGAGCAGCGACAGAAGCTCCCGCTGAGCGCCTTCGCTCTCCGCCGCGGCTGCGAAAACGCTGCTGCGGTCTGCGCCCAGCAGCCGCACCTTTTCCGACAGATAGAAGTCGAGCGCCTCGTCCGGCTCGATCCATCGGTCGGGATCGAGCTGGGCGAGACCGATGGTGAAGGGTTTCGACGTGCCGTCGTAAGGCGTGTGCTTCATTCGAGATGACTCGACTTTACCAATCCCTTGCGTTTCGCATGTTAATCCGACTTGTCACAAGCGTTTCGTGCTATAGCTTAGGTTGAGCCGTCCGCTTCGCGCCGCGATTGATGCCGTTCTAGCTGGAGCAGACCAAACGTGACCGGTGAATACG
This sequence comes from Sinorhizobium sojae CCBAU 05684, assembly GCF_002288525.1. Taxonomy (NCBI): domain Bacteria; kingdom Pseudomonadati; phylum Pseudomonadota; class Alphaproteobacteria; order Hyphomicrobiales; family Rhizobiaceae; genus Sinorhizobium; species Sinorhizobium sojae. Next base: position 2,745,319 of record NZ_CP023067.1, on the reverse strand, counting down.
CCAAGGCCCTGATGGGCTTGCAAGCCCGAACGCCCGTGCTGATCGCGCTCTACGATCAGCACGACCGATTGCGCTTTGCCAATGCGGCATTTCGTTCCGCCTATCACGTCGGCCTGGAAGAGGCTCCGACCTGGGCGGAGATCACGCGCCGCAACCACGCGACCGGCAGCGGAGCGATGATCGAGACCGGCGACATCGAAGGCTGGATCGGCGCCGCGCTCGAGCGCCGCGGCGGCGCCCCTAGCCGGACTGCGGAAGTCGAGCTGCATGATGGACGCACCCTGTTCGTGACCGAAACGGTCGACGAGAAGGGTTGGCGGCTTTCCATCGCCGTCGATGTCACCGCGATGCGCGAGGACGAGCGCAAGCATCGGCGCGATCGGGATTTCGCCCTCAGGGATTCGCAGGTGGACGAACTGGTGAGCGTCCCTGACCGCCGGCACACCCTGGGAAAGCTTGCCGACTTCATCCAGAACTGCGCCGACAATCCACAGATGTGGGGATGCGTGGCGATCCTCGACATCGACTATTTCAAGGCGATCAACGACCGCTTTGGTCCGCACGGGGCCGATGAGGTGCTGCTCGATTTCGCCCGCCAGATGCAGGGCTTCGTCCGTCGTACCGACTGTTTCGGCCGGATCGGCGGCGAGGAGTTCATGCTGATCCTGCCCGACACCACCGTCAGCGAAGCGAACCTGATTCTCGATCGGCTGCTCGAAAAGGTGCGCAGCGCCAGGCCGTTGGCGAACATTCCGGAATTCTACTACACCTGTTCGGCGGGGCTTGCGGAATATCGCGAGGGTGACAAGGTCAACGACATCTATGTGCGCGCCGGCCAAGCGCTCCATCTCGCCAAGCGCGAGGGCCGCGATCAGGTGAGACGCTATACGCTCCCCGGTTCAGACCACGAGTTCCGCCCGGATCAGACCTCTTAGCGAATTGCCGACAAACAAGCGGCCATGCTGAAGATCGGCCGGAAGGAGCTGTGCGACGCGCGCCCTGCGCCCGCAGATGAGTTCGCTGCGCAGCACACCGGCGAGAAGGCCACAGGCGATCGGCGGCGTCTTGAGCACGTCGCTACCGTCGTCGAGGAAAACCGAGGTGATCGTGCCCTCGCAGATATCGCCCTTTTCGTTGAGCAGGATGACCTCGTCGGCCTCTTCCGGGGAAAATTCGCCGCGCGCCGTCTCATAAACGTGACGCCGCGTCGTTTTCATCCGCAGGAGCCGATCGCCGGAATCGAGCCGCGTCGAGGCGATCCGCACGCGCCATGTGGTGTCGCGGCCGAGCGGGGTGAAGGGGGCGGTTGTAACCGCAACGGTGCCGTCGCGACTGAGCGTCAGGCGGACGCGGAGCGGTCGTTCGGCGCCGCGCACGGCCTCTTGCAGGCGCTCGCCGGCGGCGGCTGCGCCGGCAAATCCCAGGCGTCGGGCCGATCGTGTCAAGCGTGCCAGATGCAGCCGGAGACGGACCAATCCCGCTTCCGGGTCGTAGCGCAGCGTCTCTACCAGCGCGAAATCCGTCATTGCGCGATCTCGGCGTCGCCGACGGCGAAGCGCGCCTTCAGGAGGCATTCGGCATATTCCGCCTCGGCCGTGGAATCGAAGACGATGCCGCCGCCGACGTTGAAGATTGCCCGGCCGTCGGGAAAGAGTGAGATGGTGCGGATCGCGACGTTGAAGCGCATGACGCCGTTCGGCGCGACGAAGCCGATGGCGCCGCAATAGGCGTCACGCGGGCCGGCCTCCAGCGCATGCAGGATCTCCATCGCCCGCATCTTCGGCGCGCCGGTGACAGAGCCGCAGGGGAAGAGCGCGGCAAAAATGTCGGCGATGCCGATGCCGGGGAGAAGCTTGGCACGGACATGGCTCACCATCTGGTGAACCGTCGGATAGGTCTCGATGTCGAAAAGTCTCGGCACGTCGAGCGAACCGACCTCGGTGACGCGGGAGATGTCGTTGCGCAGCAGGTCGACGATCATGCGGTTCTCGGCCTGACTCTTCTCGTCGTCCCGCATCGCCTGGATGATGGCTGCGTCCTCAGCAGGGTTTGCCCCGCGCGGCGCCGTTCCTTTCATCGGATGCGTCTCGATCCAGCCGTCGGTATCGACGCGGAAGAACAATTCGGGCGAGCGCGACAGGAGCAGCGGTCCATCGAGCGCAACAAACGCGCCGTACTTCACCGGCTGGCGCTCGATCAGCGACCAGAAGGCGGCGAGCGGGTCGCCGGACCAGCGCGCGAAGACCGGCATCGTCAAGTTCGCCTGGTAGCAATCGCCCTGGCGCAGATGCTGGTGCAGCCGCTCGAAACGCTGCCGGTAGGCCGCCAAGTCCCAACCGGCACGCGGCTCGACGAGAAACGGCTCGTTTTCGGTGCGCCGGAGCGGCACGGCAAGCGGGTGATCTTCCGCCGGCGCGTCGAAGACGCCGAAGGACATCAGCGGCGTTTCCCGGTTCTCCTCGGCAAAGGGCGCAAGCTTTTCCTCGAAGAGGTGCCCCGCCTCATAGGCCATGTAGCCGGCAAGCCATTTGCCGGCACGGTGGGCGGCATCGAGTTCGGCAAGGCCGCGCTGAAACTCCGCCCGCGTGCGCGCGGTGATCACGCGCGACGGTTCGGCGAAGACGGTCGTCAGGTTTTCGCTGTCGTCCCGGAAAAGGACAAAGGGCGCGTTTTCGATCATACGGGTTGCAGTCAGTCGTCGTCTTGCCGGACGGGCTCGGTCACGCTCTATCAAGGGCCTCCAGTTCATCGATCAGCCCTTCAATCATCGACAGGCCCTGTGCCCAGAACGACGGATCGGCGGCATTGAGCCCGAATGGCGCCAGCAACTCGGAGTGGTGCTTGGTTCCTCCGGCCTTCAGCATCTCGAAATACTTCTCCTGGAAGCCGCTCTCGGTGCTTTGATAGACGGCATAAAGCGAGTTCACCAGGCAATCGCCAAAGGCATAGGCATAGACATAGAAGGGCGAGTGGATGAAGTGGGGAATATAGGCCCAATAGGTCTCGTATCCCCCGGACAGCCGGATCGCCGGGCCAAGACTTTCGCCCTGCACAGACAGCCAGAGCTCGCCGAGGTCGTCCGCCGTCAGTTCGCCCTGCTTGCGGGCCGTGTGGACCCTGCGTTCGAAATCATAGAAGGCGATCTGGCGCACGACCGTGTTGATCATGTCCTCTACCTTCTGCGCCAGCATGGCCTTGCGCTCGCGCTTGTCCTTGGTCCGGTCGAGCAGCGCGCGGAAAGTCAGCATCTCGCCGAAGACGGAGGCGGTCTCGGCGAGCGTCAACGGCGTCGAGGCCATCAGCGCCCCTTGCGCGCCCGCCAGCACCTGGTGAACGCCGTGGCCGAGCTCGTGCGCGAGCGTCATCACGTCCCGTGGCTTCCCCATGTAGTTGACGAGCACGTAAGGATGCGCGGAGGGAACCGTCGGATGAGCGAAGGCGCCCGGCGCCTTGCCGGGCCGCACCGGCGCGTCTATCCAGCGCTCGTCGAAGAAGCGCCGGGCGATCGCCGCCATTTCCGGCGCGAAGTCATGATAGGCGGAAAGCACCGTGTCCTTGGCGGTGTCCCAGGGAATTACCGCGTTCGGGGTTTCGGGGGGGGGGGCATTGCGGTCCCAGAACTCCATCTGTTCCATGCCGAGCCACTTGGCCTTCATTGTATAGTAGCGATGGGAAAGACGCGGATAGGCGGACTTCACCGCCGCGGTGAGCGCGTCCACCACTTCACGCTCGACGCGGTTGGCGAGGTGGCGGCTGTCGGCGATGTCCTGGAAGCCCCGCCAGCGGTCGGAGATTTCCTTGTCCTTTGCGAGCGTGTTGGTGATCAGCGCGAAGGTGCGGATGTTTGCCTTGAAGGTTTCGGCAAGCGCCATGGCTGCTTTCTTGCGCTGCTCCGGCGATGGATCTTGCAGGAGAGTCAGGGTCATCTCGATCGGCAGGGCTTCGCCGTCGACCGAGAAGGTGAGGGACGCGACGGTCTCGTCGAACAGCCGATTGAAGGCAGCGGCGCCCGTCATCGATTTCTCGAGGAAAAGCTGCTCCAGTCGGTCGTCGAGCTGGTAGGGTTTGTCCTTGCGCAGGTCGAGGATCCAGGGCTTGTAGTGCGCGGCGAGGCTGTCGGTTTCCAGGGCGGCGTCGATCGCGGCATCATCGACGCGGTTGAGCTCCAGCGAAAAGAACAGGAGATGTGCCGAAATGTCGGTCAGCTTCGACTGTACGTCGCCATAGAGCTTGCCATTTGCCGGCTTGGACGTATCGGAGAAATAGGTCAACCCCGCGAAGGAGGCGATGCGGCCCATCAATTCCTCGAGCGTTTCCAGTTCCTTTACCGCCGCGCCGATGCCCTCGTCGCCGGTCCTGCGCGCGGCTTCTGCGAGCTTGCCCTTCCATTTGGCCTCGAAGGCGATCGCATCGGCTTCCGCCTTTGCGAGGTCGACACGGAATTCCTCGGAACTCGCCGAGATATAGAGATCCTCGAGCCGCCAGCTCGGCAGGTCGTCCAGCTCGGCGCCTCCGCCCGCCGCCTGTTCGGCCTGCGCGCGCACTTGGGAACGGCCGGAACCGGCGGAAAGGAGCGAGGCGAATGTCATCGGCGTTTCTCTCGTTTCGACTTGAATTGCTGCATCTTTTCACCGGACCGGACCGATCCGGGAAGAGGGGTGCCGTAGGCAAGCGATATGGGGCCCATTGCTATCCCTCGCAATGGATAAAATGCAAGCATTTCTCAAAACATGATCTTCAGCCCTTTGTGGCACCAATATTGGCATGAATTGGCACATGAGGTTGGCCAAGAGTACCCGCGTGTCCAGAGCAGGAGGCTTTCGTGACATCCCATATTCTTGTCATCGATGACGATCCGGTGCAGCGCCGGCTGCTGACGAACATGATCGAACGGCTGGGCCATGTCGCCCATGTGGCCGATAACGGGCGCCGCGGGCTCGAGCTCCTGGGCCGCAAGGGCGGCATCATCAATGTCATCCTGCTCGATCTGCTGATGCCGGAGATGAACGGCCACGGCTTCCTCGAGGCGCTTGCCGAACGCGGCGTCGACACGCCCGTCATCGTGCAGACGGGCCAGGGCGGCATCGAGACGGTGGTCCAGGCGATGCAGGCCGGCGCCTTCGATTTCCTCGTCAAGCCGGTGTCGCCGGAGCGCCTGTCGATCGCCATCGGCAATGCGCTGAAGATGGCGAGCCGCGACGGCAAGGTCAAAACCGCGCGGCGCCCCCGCGGCGGCGCCATCGGTTTCGACGACATCGTATCTGCGAGCCCGGCGATGATCCGTGTTCTCGACCTTGCCCGCCGCGCTGCGCAGTCAAACATTCCGATCGTGCTCGAAGGCGAGTCCGGCGTCGGCAAGGAGATGGTGGCGCGGGCGATCCAGGCGGCGAGCGATCGCGCCAACAAGCCTTTCGTCACCGTCAATTGCGGCGCCATCCCGCACAACCTGGTCGAAACCATTCTCTTCGGCCACGAAAAGGGCGCGTTCACCGGCGCAACCGAAAAGCATGCGGGCAAATTCGTCGATGCTGACGGCGGCACGCTGTTCCTCGATGAGATCGGCGACCTGCCCCTCGAGGTGCAGGTGAAGCTGCTGCGCGCCGTCCAGCAGGGCGAGATCGAAACGATCGGTGCCCGCCAGCCGCAGAAGGTCGACGTGCGGCTGATCTCGGCCACCAACAAGGACCTGATCAATGAGGTGCGCGACGGGCGTTTCCGCGAGGATCTCTATTACCGGCTGAATGTCTTCCCGATCACAATTCCGGCTCTGCGCCGGCGCAAGGAGGATATCCCCGTGCTGGTGCGCGCCTTCGTGGAGCGCTTCGCCGCCGAGCAGAGGCTCAATCAGCGCCTGACGGTTGCGAGCGGCGCACTGGCGCTGCTCACCGCCTATGACTGGCCGGGCAATATCCGCCAGCTGGAGAATGCGATTTTCCGCGCCGTGGTGCTCGCCGAAGGCGACGAACTGACGGTCAAGGATTTCCCCCAGATCGCCACACAGATACCGGGTTACGTGGTTGCAGACCGAAGCGGCTTTTCCTGGGGTGAGGCGGGGCCGGAGCGGCGCGCCGCGGAAGACTTCATCGGCTTCGTGCGGCCCGATGTCGCCGCATCCGCAAAACCCACTTCGAGGGAGCAGGTACCGGAGGGACGGGTCGAGAACGCCATCGCCAGTGTCGACGAGGGCGGAGACGTGCGCAAGCTCTCCGACGTGGAGGAAGAGCTGATTCGCTTTGCATTGAAGTTCTATCGCGGGCAGATGAGCCAAGTGGCACGCAAACTCGGCATCGGCCGCTCGACTCTCTATCGCAAACTCAAGGATTACGGCATCGATCCGGACAATCCGCTGCGCGATGCTGCTTAATTCGACGTATTCACACCCTGTTCGCTGCGCAAATTCCGTCGCTCCGTTTAGACCTTGTTAGTGAACCGTTCACTATATTATATGGAGCGGTGACCACTGTGGCATATTTGCCATTCTGTCACCTTAATTGACAGTCATGTGACACGGCAAAAGCACGGTTGTCCGTCGGACGGGGATTGAATGCCAAATTTGTTCGGTTTGGAGGAACCGGTCGGTTCCTTAGCGCACAGACTCTGCTCGGCTGTCGCCCGTGCGGCGCCGAAGGTTCTTGCCGCCATTGCTCTGGCCTGTTCGCTGGTGACCCCCGGCATGGCACCGCCGGTCGAGGCAGCCGGCCAGACGCGGACGCTGAAGCTCTATTTCATTCATACCAAGGAAAAGGCGCAGATCACCTACAAGCGCAACGGCCGTTATGATTCGAAGGGCTTGCAGCAGGTCAACCGACTCCTGCGCGACTGGCGGCGAAACGAGCCGACAAACATGGATCCGCGCCTTTTGGACCTGATTTGGGAAGTCTACCAGAAGAGCGGTTCGCGCGATTACATCCACGTCGTCTCCGCCTATCGCTCGCCGGCCACGAACTCCTTGCTCCGGTCGCGCTCGAAGGGCGTCGCCAAGAAGAGCCAGCACATGCTCGGCAAGGCGATGGACTTCTATCTGCCGGACGTCAAACTCAAGACTCTCCGTGAAATCGGCATGAAGTTCCAGGTCGGCGGCGTCGGCTATTACCCGACCTCGGGCTCTCCCTTCGTGCATATGGATGTCGGCGGCGTGCGCGCCTGGCCGCGCATGACGCGCAACGAGCTTGTGCGGCTCTTCCCGGACGGCAGGACCATGCATATTCCTGCCGACGGCAGACCGCTTCCCGGCTACCAGCAGGCTGTTGCCGATTACAAGCGTCGCGTTGGAGCATCGGCGATCGAGGTGGCGGGCGGCGGGGCCAAGGGCCCGGGCGACGTCGGCAAGCGCCGCAATCTGCTTGCCATGCTCTTCGGCGGCGGGGACGAGGATGAAGAGCCGACGGCGATCGCCGCCGGCGCGCCCGACGCCGGCGAAACGGCGGCTCCGGCTGCGGTGCGGGCCGCGTCAAGCCAGGAAGGATTGCCGGGTGTCGCGACCTCCGCCGATGGCCAGCAGAATTTCAACGCGCCCGTTCCGAGCGTACGTCCGGCCTTCAAGGAAGCGCCTGCCGAAAGCGGCGTAGCCGTTGCGCTCGTCGCGCCGGAGAAGAACAGCGCCGAGCAGGCACTGGCGGCGGCGATGCCGCAGACGTCGACGGCATCGGGTTCGGAATTTACCGATCTGAGTTCGCTTGCGGTGCCTGTGCCGCAGATGCTCGACCGGGGTGAAGCGGCCGCTGCCGGCGAAACGCTGCTGGCCTCTGCCGATGGCGGGGTTGACGAACTGGGCTTCGTGCCGGTGCCGGACATGCGCCCGGCGGGCCAGGCCGCGCTTGCCGCCGTTGCAGAGGTCGAGGTCACGGTCCCGACCGTCGCTGATCGTCCGGCCGTCGCGTCAATAGCCGAGCCGCTGAATGTGCCGGCAGAGACCGGCACGCAGGTAGCGCTGGCCGCGCCGAGCGCCGCGGCCGGGCGGAAGGTCGAGGCTCCGGCGCTACGCGCGGCGGCCTATGCGCCGCAACCGGAAACGAACGGCAGTGCTTCGATTTTCGACAGTGCCTTCGATACGCAGGCGGATGCGCCATCGAAGGGCGCGCGGCCGAAGAAGCGGGATGCGGCGGCCGCGTCGCGCGCCGCGGTGCGCACCGAGCCGAAGCTGACGCAGAAGATCATTTCCGAATGGGCTCTGTCGACAGGCCGTGTCGCGACGTTGTCGAAACCGGTCAAGGCCCCACGTTTCGTCAGCAGCTCGCTCAGGGCCGCGCCCACGACGGTTTATGCCGCCGGCTTCTCCAGCGATGCCGGCGCGGTCGACACGGCCCGCTTCAGCGGCAATGCCGTGAACTTCATGGAAGTGAAGAGGTTCAGTACCAATTGAGACCCTTCGCAGAACCGAAAAGGTCCGCCGGTCGGCGGACTTTTTCGTTTGTGGGCAACGGTACGAGCGTAGACGCGGTCCAGCCGCGTCGGCTTACGCCGCGTCCTCGGCCGCAGGCATCATGCCCAGCGCCTGCAGGTAAGTGTCGAGGATCGCCTCCTGTTCCATGCGCTCGTCCTGATCCTGCTTGCGGATCGAGATCACCTTGCGCAGGATCTTCGTGTCGAAGCCCATCGACTTTGCTTCGCCATAGACGTCCTTGATGTCGTCCGCGATGGTCTTCTTCTCCTCTTCCAGCCGTTCGATCCGTTCGATGAAAGCGCGAAGCTGATCGCGTGCGAAGCCTTGAGCATCGGACATGGTCTTCTCCTTTTGGGGAATGAATTTGCAGGTGCTGTGACCTGCCGCGAACCGCCGTCGAGGTCAAGGGTGATTGCGCAACAACGCCCGCATTTCCTGCCGCGCTACACACAGGCGCCGCATTCTCCTGCTTCTGCAGCTACACTACAGCGGATGCGCTCACAGGCGTTCGCGACCGCCGCTCTCTCTGTTTGCTCTCCCCGCATTTCTTGCGACGTCAGGTGATTCCACCTGACTGCAAAATCTCTCTATTCCTTTGGCCGGCTGCGCTCGAAGGCGGCCTTCTGCTCGGCCGATGCATCCGTCTGGTGGCGTGATCGCCACTCCTCATAGGCCATGCCGTAGATGACCTCGCGCGATTCTTCCTTGCTCATCGCGATCCCGGAAACCTCGGCCGCCTCACGATACCAGTTCGACAGGCAATTGCGGCAGAAGCCGGCGAGATTCATCAGATCGATGTTCTGGACGTCGCTGCGCTTACGCAAATGCTCGACCAGCCGGCGAAACGCGGCGGCTTCAAGGGCCACGCGTTGTTCGGCACTTATCTCGGTCATGGCAGTCTCTCCTCTTCATCGCCGTCCTGATAGGCGCCCGTGCGCGAAGGGTGCCGCTTATAGGCGTGGAGCGCCGGCATGGCGTTTAGGGCCGCGAGAATGGGCGCCAGGCGCTCGGTCCAGGCGGCAACGCCCGCATCATCGGCAATCAGGTCTTGCCGTACCTCGATCAGCGCATGGGGGATGCCGGGCGCCATGCAGTGCCGGTACATGGTATCGCCCCGGAGTGCGCCGTCATAGGGCTCGTTGTTGCCGACGACGATGTCGCCTGCCGCCTCGAGCCGTTCGATCAGCGGAAACACTGCGCGCGGGTCGTTGTCCCAGAGCACGGCCGCGTGCCAGGGCCGTGCCACGCCCTTCCAGGCGGGTGTGAAGGAGTGCAGCGAAATGACCAGCGGAGCCCTCCCGCCGGTGGCCGCGACTTCGGCAATCGTCTGGGAGACTGCCTGGTGATAGGGGCGGTGAAAGCGGTTCAGCCGCCTCTGCCATTCCTCTTCGGCGATCGGATGGTTGCCCGGGACGATGGCTCCGTCGGAAATCTTCATGATCAGCGTCGGGTCGTCCTCGCCGCGGTTCGGATCGATCAGGAGACGCGAAAAGCAGCCGAGAACCGCCGGTGCGTCGAGCGCCGCCGAGAGCTGCCGTGTGAGCGGCTCGATGCCGATGTCATAGGCGATGTGGCGCTCGAAGGCGCCTTCCGGAAGGCCGAGCCTGTCGTATTCAGGCGGCAGCCGGTTCATCGCATGGTCTGCCAGAAGCACGAGACCTTTCGCCGGATTGCCCTTGATGATCTCGTAAGGGGAGTAGTGCCGCATGCCGTTTTCTGCTGGGATTCGAAGGTCGCAACCTGATCGCATGCAAAATTGCCTTCCGCAAGAAAAAGGCGCAAGTTCGGCAGCTTCTGTCACAGGAATGGAGAATATAATCGATTAGAGTTGCGTTGACTTTCGGGGCTGGCCGTCGCAAGAAAGTGCCATGCAAATCAAAACGGAGTTCCGCAGGAAACCGTGTTCAGACATCCATTTTCCGAAGCGAAGCCGGGGACGATGACATTGGGGCCTGCCCTCCTGTTTTCCTTGGCTATATCCGGTTCGTTCCTGTTTGCGGGCGAGGCTCGCGCCGACTTTCGCGTCTGCAACGGCACTCAAACCCTGGTCGGAGTGGCGATAGGCTATCGCGCCGAAGAGGGCTGGGTGACGGAGGGCTGGTGGCAGGTGCCGGCAACGACCTGCGCCACTCTGATCGAGGGCGAGCTCCAGTCGCGCTATTACTATCTTTACGCGGAAGATGCGGCCAAGGGCGGCCGCTGGACGGGCGACGTCAACATGTGCGTCGCGGAGAACGAGTTCAAGATTGTCGGCGTTGAGGACTGCTACGCACGCGGCTTCCAGCGCATGGGCTTCAAGGAATACGACACAGGGCGGCAGGGAAGCTGGATGGTTCAGCTTTCCGACACACCCGGCACGCAGGAAAGCCAGAATTGATGAGACGGAACAGAAAAGTCAAAATTCTCGCCACGCTCGGACCGGCATCGGCCGAGGAGCAGACCATTCAGAAACTGCACGAGGCGGGGGCTGATCTGTTTCGCATCAACATGAGCCATGCCAGCCACGAAGTCATGCGCACATTGATTACGCGGATCCGCGCCGTCGAAGAGCGTTGCGGCCGCCCGATCGGGATCCTGGCCGACCTGCAGGGGCCGAAGCTGCGCGTCGGCAAGTTCGCCGACGGCAAGGTCGAGCTCGCGATCGGCCAGACCTTCACGCTCGACAACAAGGACGTGCCTGGTGACAACACGCGCGTCTATCTCCCGCATCCCGAAATACTCCAGGCGGTGAAACCTGGCGATCGCCTGCTGATCGATGACGGCAAGTTGCATTTGCGCGCCGAAAAGGTCGACGGCAACAGCATCGTGACCACTGTGGTCTCCGGCACGAAGATCTCGGACCGCAAGGGCGTCAGCCTGCCGGATACGCTGCTCGGTGTCGGAGCGCTGACGGACAAGGATCGCTCCGATCTCGACGCGGTGCTGGCCACGGAGCAGATCGACTGGGTGGCGCTCTCCTTCATCCAGCGTCCGGAGGATATTGCCGAGGTGCGCAAGATCGCGCGCGGCCGCGTCGGGCTTATGTCGAAGATCGAAAAGCCGCAGGCGATCGAGCGCATCGACGAGATCATCGAATTGTCCGATGCGCTTATGGTGGCGCGTGGCGATCTCGGCGTCGAAATGCCGCTCGAATCAGTCCCCGGCCTCCAGAAGCGATTGACGCGCGCCTGCCGTCGCGCCGGTAAGCCGGTGGTGGTCGCCACTCAGATGCTGGAATCGATGATCTCGGCGCCGGTGCCGACGCGCGCGGAAGTGTCGGACGTGGCGACCGCCGTGTTCGAGGGCGCCGACGCGGTGATGCTTTCGGCCGAATCCGCCTCCGGGGAATATCCGATCGAAGCGGTTGCGACCATGGCTTCGATCGCGAGCAATGTCGAGCGCGACCCGCATTATTCGGGCATCATCTATGCCCAGCGCACGCCGCCCGAGGCGACCGGCGCCGACGCCATTTCGCTTGCCGCCCACCAGATCGCTGAAACGCTCAATCTTTCCGCGATCGTCTGTTACACGTCCTCCGGCGCCACGGGCCTGCGTGCGGCGCGGGAGCGCCCGCAAGTCCCGCTCATCGCCCTTTCGCCGATCGTCGAAACGGCGAGGCGCCTCTCGGTCGTGTGGGGGCTCCATTGCGTCGTCACCGAAGACGCGAAGGACCTCGACGACATGGTCAACCGAGCCTGCCGCATTGCCGTTAGCGAAGGCTTCTCCAATCCGGGAGACCGCATCATCATCTCCGCCGGCGTGCCGCTCGGAACGCCCGGCGCCACCAACATGCTGCGTATCGCCTACATCAATTCGGACGGTTTGACGGGCATTTGAGCCGCCGCTTCGGAGGCGAGAGCCACTGCCCTTGACCCATTTCACGGGCGGAGCTTGCTCCAGCAGGCGGGGAGAAGGGGGTGGACGCGTGCTGCGGGTCCCTTCGCCCGCTTGGGGGAGAGATGCCGGCAGGTCAATGAGGGACCTACGATTGCGCTGCGATTACTCACACGGGCGTGCGTCCTTCAGTACGACTCCGTACGCCGAGGGCGCTCTAAACCATTGGATCTACACATAGCGCTTTCCGAGAATTGGTCCGATGCGTTAGATCAGGTCCGGCTGCCGGCGAGCTTTTCCGCCAGCGCGCCGAGCTGCTCCTGCGCTTTCCGGTCCGACGGGTAGATGTCGAGAAACTGCTGCCAGGCTCGCAGGGCGAGCTCGCTCTTGCCGGCGTCGTCGAGCATCGTCGCCATGCCGGCGATGGCGCCGAAATGCCTTGGTTCGAGTAGCAGCACGCGGCTGACGTCCGACATCGACTTGCGAAAATTACCCATCTGATAATGCAGCGTGGCGCGACGATTCCAGCCCTCCACATATTTGGGCGCGAGAACGATGACCTGGTCGAGGATATCAAGTGCCATCGACTTCTTGTCGTCGGAGATCGCCTTGTCCGCCCATTGCATGAGCAGATTGACGGTCGCGCTACCGGAATCCTGCCATTGCAGTCGGATGCGGTTGGCGACGTCCCGCGCCCGATCCTCATCGCGCTCTTTCTTCAGTTCGGCAAACAGGGAATCGAGCTGCTGCTCGGGTGTTGCGAGACTGGCCGTCTCGGATTGCGGCGAAGCCTCGGCGGCCGGGAGCGGAGTGCCGGACGCCATCGAAATGGCCAAGGCGGAGGACGCCAGAATCAAAGTCACAAAAATGCGCATGGCGGGCATCGTAGCCCGCCATGGCGCAAGATCAAAATCAAATATGATGGATCACCGAAGCGACCGACGATCAGGCAAGCGGCAAGGGCCGCCGCGAGGGCTCAGCCCTGGCGTGCCTTGAAGCGCGGGTTCAGCTTGTTGATGATGTAGACGCGGCCCTTGCGGCGAACGAGACGGTTTTCGCGGTGGCGGGCCTTCAGTGACTTGAGCGAATTCTTGATCTTCATTTTTCCTGATCCGCAGGTTTCGGGGAACGAAAATTCGCCCGGTAATTCCAACAATCAAAAGCGCGCCGGAAAGCGCGCTTTTCAAGTAGGCAGGCACATACCGTGTCGCCGCTGGCGTGTCAACCGCGGGACGGAGGGATTTTGCCGCCGGCCGGCGTAACCCTGTGGCTAACGAGGCCGGAGGAGCCGGGTAAAATGACCCATCTTGCGACCCGGGCGTGCCTCGGCCTTGCCATAGAGGTGGACCAGCACATCGCGCTCGGCGAGCAGGCCGGAGACTGCGGCAATGTCGTCGCCGATCAGGTTCTGCATGACGCAATCGGAGTGGCGCGACGCGTCTGCGAGCGGCAGGCCGGCAATGGCGCGGATGTGCTGCTCGAACTGCGATACGGCGCAGGCTGCCTCCGTCCAGTGGCCGGAATTGTGAACGCGCGGCGCCATCTCATTGGCGACGACGCCGCCGTCGGCAAGCACGAAGAACTCGACGCCGATGACGCCGACATAGCCGAGCGCGTTCAGGATGGCGGTCGCTGCCTCGCGGGCGGCTTCAGCCGTGGACGGGTCGACGGCTGCCGGCACGGTCGAGGTGTGGAGAATGCCGTTGCGATGCACGTTCTCCGCCGGGTCGAAGCTGGCGATTGTGCCGTCAGGCCCCCGAGCCGCGATGATCGAGATTTCCCGCTCGAAGGACACGAAGCTTTCGAGAATGAGCGGCACCTCGCCGAGCGCGGCAAAGGCGCCGGACGGATCGTCCTCGGCGGAGCGGAAGACCCGCTGGCCCTTGCCGTCATAGCCGAGACGCCGGGTCTTCAGGACGCCGGTACCGCCGAAATCTGCCAGGGCCGCTTCGAGATCGGCCTGACTGTCGACCGCGTGGAAGCGCGCCGTGGCGATGCCGCAGGCGTTGATGAAGTGTTTTTCGACCAGCCGGTCCTGCGCAACTTCAAGGGCTTTCGGCGGCGGAAAGACCGGCCGCGATGCCATGAGCCGCTCGGCCGCGGAAACCGGGACATTCTCGAATTCGTAGGTGATCAGGTCCGAGGCCTCGACCAGTTGCTCGAGCCCCTGCGGATCGTCATAGGCGGCGATGATCTGGGCGTTTGCAACCTGGGCGGCCGGACAGTCGGGTTGCGGTTCGAGAATGACCGTACGGAAGTTCAGCCGGGCAGCGGCCATGGCGAGCATGCGGCCAAGCTGACCGCCGCCGATAATGCCAATGGTCTTCATTCCTCGTCCACCGGGTATTCGGCAACCGAAACGCTCTGCTGTTCACGCCAGTCGTCCAGGCGGTCGGCCAGCTCCTCATCGCTGAGCGCAAGCACGGCGGCAGCGAGCAGGGCGGCATTGACGGCACCGGCCTTGCCGATTGCCAGGGTGCCGACCGGGATGCCGGCTGGCATCTGCACGATCGACAGCAGGCTGTCCTGGCCGGAAAGCGCCCTCGACTGAACCGGAACGCCGAAGACCGGCAACGGCGTCATCGAGGCACACATGCCCGGAAGATGAGCGGCCCCGCCGGCACCGGCGATGATGACCTTGAAGCCCTCGTCGCGGGCGCCCTTGGCAAAGCGGACCAGGCGATCGGGCGTGCGGTGTGCGGAGACGATGCGGGCTTCGTAGGCGATGTCGAGCGCCTCGAGCGTATCGGCCGCATTCTTCATCGTCTCCCAGTCCGATTGGCTTCCCATGATGATGGCGACGGGCGGGGTGGTGGCTTCTGTCACGCGGTCAGGTCCGTTTCAGGCGATTGGTTCTTCAGGCGATGATGTCTGGAATGATCTGGTCTTCGATCTTGGTGATCTTGTCCTTGATCGCCAGCTTTTTCTTTTTCATGCGCTGGATGCGTAGGGCGTCGCAGCCGGTTTCGATCATGGCGTTGATCGCAACGTCATAGTCCTCATGCTCCTGCCTCAGGCGCGCTATGGTTAGTCTGAGTTCGGCCTGGTCCTGGTCCGGCATGCGAGTACGATCCCCATAAGCCCGGTCGTGATTCACGATCCGGCATTTCCTGCGCCGCTCTATCACATCTTTGCCCGTGACGTGAAGACGTCATCATTTCGCCTTCGACAAATGAAAAATGGCATGGCACAGTAGTAAGGTTACACCATGGAAGATCCGGCATTTGCGTGCTGGATGCAAGCAAAAGGAAGGGACTGCCAATGACCATTGAGGCTCATCTTGCAACGCTTGAGAAAAAACATGGCGCCCTGGAAGAGGAGCTCCATCAAGCTCTCAACTCTCCCTCCTGCGAGGACGAGTTGATCAGCGAACTCAAGCGGCGGAAGCTGCGCATCAAGGACGAAATCGAAAGACTCCGTTCCGCGTCCCACTGATCGCGGACGCTTTTTCCGTCCGGTCGCGAGGCGTCTCGCACCCACCGCCTGACGGCGCGGCGGCAAGGTCAAGAACAATCCCAAAACGGAAGAAAATAATGGGTCGACCGGGCTTTTTGCCCGGTCTGCTCTGCAGGGCAGCTCTCGAACTCACGACCAGAACTGGTCGAGCCAGAGATTGAGCCGATCGAATCCTGGCCTGTTGATGGCGTAGATCCGTCGCGTGCCGTTCGTCGACACCGACACCAGATTGCAATCGAGCAGCGCCTTCAGATGCTGCGACACGGCCGGGCGGCTGATTGGCAGCCCCTCTGCCAGCTCATTGACGGTCCTGGGCGCGCGTCGCAGTTCCTCCAGCAGATGGCGCCGGTTCGGATCCGCAATTGCATCGAAAGGGTCCGCGATGGTCATGGGCGTGACGTTAAGCGAATTTCTGCGGTGCGGCAAGAAGAAATTGTGCAGTGCGGCAATTTCTGTTGCTTTGCAGCATCACTGTTGCGTCGCCTGTGTCGTCGCTTGTGCCGTGGGACGCGCTCTCGGTCAGAATAGGCTGGACAGACCGTCCCAGACGAGTTTCGAGCCGGCGAAGAAGGCCATCGTATACATGAATGGATAAAAGATCTGCGCCTTCATTCGGCGCACGATCCACACGCCGCAGGCCGTTGCAAGCATGGCAAGCGGGAAAAGCGTTGCCGATGTGGCAAGATTGCTGAGGTCGAGCTGACCGAGCGCGAAATAGGGGATGAGTTTCACCGCGTTCAAGGTGGCGAAGAAGCGCACGATGGTTCCGGTATATTCGCGCGGATCGAGCTTCAGCGGCAGGGCGTAAATCTGGAAAGGCGGGCCGCCGGCATGGGCGACGAAGCTGCCATAGCCGGCGAAGCTTCCCCAGAGAGCGGCCGGGCCTCGGCGGTGCGGCTTGGGCAGGATCGGTGCGCCGCTGCGGCTCAGCCAGACCGTATAGGCATATCGCAGCACGAACACCACCGTGATCGTTCCGATGATCAGCCGCAGCGCGTCCCGCGGCACGTGCGCCGCGGTTGCCCAGCCGACGGCGATGCCGACGATCGCGCCCGGCAGCAGCATGAAAAGCGTCTTGCGGTCGCCATGCTTGCGCCAGAACCATAGGGAGACCATGTCCATGGCGATCAAAATTGGCAGGAGCAGCGCCGCTGCCTCCACCGGCGAAACTGCGAGCGAGAGGAGCGGCACGCCCATCAGAGACAGCGCTTCCCCCATGCCGCCCTTGCTGAGGCCGACGAGCAGGACGGCCGGGACGGCGACGAGATAGAAGTCGAGATCGGGAAGCATAGGCGGCGGTTGATCCTTTGGTCATCTCCGTCTATCGGTTTTCCGGAACGAAATCGAGTACCGGCTTCCGCGCGCGGGAAGCGGACGCCGCCAGGAAACGGACCACATGAGCAATATCGAAAACCGCTGCCGCCTCGTTCTGGTTGCGCCCGACATGCCTGATTTCGCCGAACGATCGAGAGTGCTCGCGGATGCGCTGAAGGGCGGCGACGTGGCCTCCGTCATCCTGCCGCAATACGGCCTTAACGAAGCGGATTTCCAGAAACACGCCGAGGCGCTCGTGCCGGTGATCCAGGCGGCGGGCGCCGCGGCGCTTATCGAAGGCGATACGCGGGTAGCCGGCCGCGCCAAGGCGGACGGGCTCCACATACCGGGCGGCGCGGATGCGCTCGCCGAGGCGATCGAGCGACACACGCCGAAGATGATCGTCGGCGGCGGCAATGCCACCGACCGCCACCATGCGCTCGAAATTGGCGAGCTCAGGCCCGACTACGTCTTTTTCGGCCGCACCGACGGCGACATCAAGCCCGAGGCGCACCCGAAGAACCTGGCACTTGCCGAATGGTGGGCGTCGATGATCGAGATTCCCTGTGTGGTCATGGGCGGCACCGATCCGCAATCGGCGCTCGCGATTGCCGAAACCGGCGCAGAGTTCGTCGCGCTTCGCCTTGCGATCTTCGCCGATCCGGCGCAAGCGCCATCCGTGGTTGCGGCCGTCAATGCATTGCTTGACGAAAAAGCGCCACGGTTCGAAGATTAAGACGTGCGGATGCTGAGCCGTTTCCTACTGAGATCCAGCCTGGCCGCGATCCTGTCCGCGGCAGCCGTCCTGACGGTCCTGCCGTCGTGGGCCGCGCAGCCGACCGCTCAGGAACCGGTCGAGGAGGGAAGCGCACCGAAGCGCGGGCGGATCACGCCGTTCAATGGCGCCGCGCCGCCGGAGGGGGCGCCGCAAGCGGACACCGGTCAGCCGTCAGAGCCGAAGGCGAGCGACGGCGATGCGCCCTCGGAGGGGGTCAATGTCATCGAGCGCATGGGTGCCGAACTGCCGGCGCTTCCGGAGGAAAAGCCCTTCACCGGCAAGATTGACGAGGCCTATGGCGCCTTCCAGCGGGGTTACTACCTGACCGCGATGGATCTTGCTCTGCCGCGCGCCCAGCTCGGGGATCCTGCCGCGCAGACGCTCGTCGCGTCGATCCTCGAGCAGGGGCTCGGTGTTGCGCGCGACCCGAAAGAGGCGGCCTTCTGGTACGGCCAGGCGGCCGGGAACGGCGATCCTGCCGCCATGTTCAAATATGCCCTGATGCTCATGGAGGGGCGTTACGTCGAGCGCGACCGCAAGAAATCGGAAGCGCTGATGAAGAGGGCGGCCGATCTCGGCAATGCCTCCGCACAGTTCAATTACGGGCAGACGCTGGTGGCCGACATGCCCGGGCCGAGAGGGCTCAAGGCGGCAATGCCCTATTACGAGAAGTCCGCCGAGCAGGGGATCGCCGACGCCCAATATGCGCTCTCGCAGATCTATCTCAATGTCGACGGAATCGAGGAAAGCAAGCGCGCGCGGGCGCGCGAATGGCTGATGCGCGCCGCCCGCGCCGGCTACGACACGGCACAGCTCGACATCGCCATCTGGCTGATCGAAGGCATTGCCGGCGATCGCAATCTCGACGAAGGCTTCGCCTGGATGAAGCGGGCGGCCGAAGGCGGCAACGTCGTCGCGCAGAACCGGCTGTCGCATCTGTACGTCAATGCCATCGGCACGCGCCCGGACCCGCTCGAGGCGGCGAAGTGGTACGTGCTTTCACGCCGCGCGGGGCTTAAGGACGATGCGCTCGAAGACTTCTATCTCGGCCTCACCGAGGAGCAACAGAAGTCGGCGCTGTCGGCAGCGAACAGGTTCCGTTCGTCCTGACTACTGCGTGGCTCCCTAATCGACCTCGATCTGAAGGATGAAGGCATACGGGCGGGTCAATGGGCTACAGCGGCAGCGCACACTTCGGCGGCCGCCATCTATTTTACTTGAAATTCCGGGTCTTTTGTGGTCTTGAACCCGCGGTTTGGTCTGCGGGTCTCCCTTCATCGTCTCCCCGTGGACGGAGTGATCTCACTCGGTTTTTTGACGACGGCATCGCACCCCACTCTGGCGTTCCGACAGGATGCGCAGTGCTTTTCAAGGCGCGAGCCGTCAAGCAGGTTCAATCTCCGGCCGGGGTGTTCGGCTGGCCTTCGTTTCAGAGGATCGTCCTATGGCCCGTTCTGCCCTTCTCAACGTCATGGTTCAGGCCGCCTTCAAGGCCGGCAAATCGCTGGCACGCGATTTCGGCGAGGTGCAGAACCTGCAGGTGTCCTTGAAGGGTCCCAGCGACTATGTTTCCCAAGCGGACCACAAGGCCGAGCGCCTCATCCGCGACGAACTCCTGAAGGCGCGCCCGACCTATGGATTCCTCGGCGAAGAGGGTGAGGAGATCAAGGGCACCGACGGGGCCCACCGCTGGATCGTCGATCCGCTCGACGGCACCACCAATTTCCTGCACGGCATTCCGCATTTTGCCGTTTCGATCGCCCTGGAGCGCCAGGGCGAGATCGTTGGCGGGGTCGTCTTCAACCCCGCGACCGACGAGCTCTACACCGCCGAGCGCGGAGGCGGCGCTTTCCTGAACGACCGGCGGCTGCGGGTCGGCGCCCGCCGCAAGCTCTCCGAGGCCGTCATCGCCACCGGCACGCCGCATCTCGGCCGCGGCAACCACGGCAAGTATCTGATCGAGCTTCGCCATGTCATGGGCGAAGTTGCCGGGGTCCGCCGCTTCGGCTCCGCCTCCCTCGATCTTGCCTATGTGGCCGCCGGACGCTTCGACGGTTACTGGGAGCGCGATCTCGCCGCCTGGGACATCGCAGCCGGCGTGCTGCTGATCCGCGAGGCCGGCGGATGGGTGACCGATTCCAACGGCGACAGCAGGCCGTTGGAGGACGGCTCCATAATCTGCGGTAACGAATATATCGCCAAGGCGCTCAGCGAGGTCATTCGCCGCCCGGTCCCCAGCAAGTAGCCAGACGGGTGCAGAACGCGGAAGCTGCTCGGGTGATGTCCGCAGCCGCTGCGCGGGCAGTCAAGTTCCGACAGTCGCGGAATAGCAACGGTAGTGGGTTTGGCCCATCGGATCGGTCAGAAACTACTGCCGTTCCTTATAGTTCGCGTAACATCTGTTTTCCCTTCAATTCGGCGCAAAGTTACACTAGTCTCCGGGCCAGTAACCGATGGCCTCGGCCTCACCGTGGCATCACGTCTTCGGGTCGCAATCGCTTCGAGAATGATCCGACGAATCAGAGCGTTGCGGCGATCTTCACCTGGCATGAGAGGTGGGCGTTGCTGCAAACCGGGAGACTGGCAAACATATGACGACATTGAACCTGTCTGGCTGGCGTGACCGGGAAGGCGCGGAGGAAAATTACAACCCGCACAAGCTTTCAAGCCCCATGCCCTATTTCTGGACGATGGCCATTTTCCTGATCATCGTCGGTTTCGTCGCCGCCATCCTCTTCCGCCAGGCGCGTGACGCATTCCTCGGCAATCCCGGGCTCAACGGGCTGATCCTCGGCGTTCTGCTGATCGGCATTCTTCTCGCGTTCAACCACGTCCTCAGCCTACGGCCTGAGGTGCGCTGGTTCAATTCGTTCCGCGCCGCCGGCAGCGCCGCCAAGGTCGGACGCGATCCGGTGCTGCTTGCACCGATGCGAGCGCTGATCGGCGAGCGTCACGGCAGCGGCATCTCGACCACGGCGCTCCGGTCCATCCTCGATTCCATCGCCTCGCGCCTGGACGAGTCTCGCGACACTACCCGTTATCTCACGGGCCTTCTCGTCTTTCTCGGCCTGCTCGGCACCTTCTGGGGCCTGCTCGGCACAATTGGTTCGATCAACACGGTCATCCAGTCGCTCGATGCGGGTACCGGCAGCACGGAAGATCTGCTGGGGTCGCTGAAAAGCGGTCTGTCGGCGCCGCTGACCGGCATGGGGACCGCCTTCTCGGCCTCGCTGTTCGGCCTGTCCGGCTCGCTGATCCTCGGCTTCCTCGACCTGCAGGCGGGCCGAGCCCAGAACCGATTCTACACGGAACTCGAAAACTGGCTGTCGTCGGTGACCGATGTCGGCTCCGGCGTATCGGGTCCGGTCGAGGTCTCCGACAGCGCGCCGGTCGAGGAATTGCGGCGCCTGACGGATCAGATCGCCCGCATCGCCCATGACGGCGGCGTCAACCAGCGCACGACGGCCGCGATGGCGAGCCTGGCCGAAGGCATCCAAGGTCTCGTCAAGAACATGCGCGGCGAGCAGCAGATGCTGCGCGACTGGATCGAAGCACAGCAGGAGGAGGCGAAATCCATGCGCAAGACGCTCGACAAGCTGACCTCGCGTATCGGACAGGCGGATCGGATTGCCGTCAATAGCGAGAAGGCGCTGTCGCAGCCGAAGCTCGGCCACCGCGACGATGGGGGTGATTGACCATGGCACTCGCCAGAAGAAGCCGCAACGAGCGGGCTATCAATTACTGGCCGGGCTTCGTCGATGCGCTGTCGACCCTGCTTATGGCGATCATGTTCCTGCTCAGCGTCTTCGTGCTGGCCCAGTTCCTGCTCGGCAGGGAGATCAGCGGTAAAGACGAGGTGCTGAACCGGCTGAACAGCCAGATCAACGAACTGACCCAACTGCTTGCTCTCGAAAAGAGCGGCAAGCAGGATCTGGAGGATTCGCTTGCCAATCTCCAGGCATCACTGGCGCAATCCGAGGGCGAGCGTTCGCGCCTACAGGCCTTGCTGGACAAGGGCGCCGGCAGCGTCGACGTCGCGAACGAAAAGCTCGGGAGGCTGGGATCCGAGCTAGAGACAGAGCGGCAGATCAGCGCCCGTGCGATGAGCCAGATCGAACTGTTGAACCAGCAGATCGCGGCCCTGCGCAGCCAGATCGCCGCCATTGAGGGCGCGCTTCAGGCCTCCGAGGCGAAGGATCAGGCGTCGCAGGCGAAGATTGCGGACCTCGGCCGCAGGCTCAATGTTGCGCTCGCTCAGCGCGTGCAGGAGCTCAACCGCTATCGTTCGGATTTCTTCGGGCGCTTGAGAGAAATTCTGTCCGACCGCGAAAACATCCGCATTGTCGGCGACCGTTTCGTCTTCCAGTCGGAGGTGCTGTTTTCTTCCGGCAGCAGCGACCTGAATGCCGAAGGGCAGGCGGAGATGACGAAGCTCGCCACGGCGCTGCTCGACCTCGCCAAGGAGATTCCCTCGGAGATAAACTGGGTTCTGCGCGTCGACGGACATACGGACAATGTTCCCCTCTCCGGAACCGGGCGCCTCCGGGACAATTGGGAACTCTCGTCGGCGCGCGCGACTTCGGTGGTCAAATTCCTGATATCCCAGGGCGTTCCGGCCGACCGGCTGGTCGCCGCGGGTTTCGGCGAGTATCAGCCGATAGCCGAGGGCGAGAGTTTGGAGGCACGGGCGCAGAACCGCCGCATCGAACTCAAGCTCACCGAGAAATAGGCGCAGACCCCCGCTTGAGTTGACTTTGACGTGCGCGTAAGAATCGTTCGGGTCGAAGGATGTGGGGGAGGGCGCCGTTGATAGATTGTGATGTGCTGGTGATCGGTGCGGGCCTTGCCGGACTCGTCACGGCATCCGAGGCGGCGGCGCGCGGCCGCAAGGTGATCGTGCTCGATCAGGAGCGGGAGCAGAATCTCGGCGGCCAGGCTTTCTGGTCGCTCGGCGGCCTCTTTTTCATAGACAGTCCAGAGCAGCGGCGGATGGGCATTCGCGACAGCCGCGCGCTTGCGGGCCAGGACTGGATGGGATCGTCGCAGTTCGATCGGCCGGAAGATCATTTGCCGCGGCTCTGGGCCGAGGCCTATCTCGATTTCGCCGCGGGCGAAAAGCGACGCTGGCTTCATTCGCTTGGCTTGCGCTGGTTCCCGGTCGTCGGCTGGGCGGTGCCGCGGTTTCACGTCACCTGGGGCACGGGTCCAGCCGTCCTCGAACCCTTCATCCGCCTGACGCGCGAGGCGGAGGGCCGCGGCCTCGTCCGCTTCCGCTTCCGCCATCGCGTCGACGAGTTGGTGACGTCCGACGGCGTGGTGACTGGAGCACGCGGCGCCATCCTCAAGTCGGATACGGCCTCGCGCGGCGAACAGAGTTCCCGTGATGTGGTGGGTGATTTCGAAATTTCCGCCGGCGCGGTGATCGTCAGCTCCGGCGGCATCGGCGGCAACCACGAGCTGGTGCGCCGCAACTGGCCGCGCAAGCGGCTCGGCCAGCCGCCGGCCTCGATGGTGAGCGGCGTGCCGCACCATGTCGACGGCCGGATGGTCGAGATCGCCGCCCAGGCCCGTGGCTCCGTGATCAATGCCGATCGCATGTGGCACTACACCGAGGGCCTCAGGAATTTCGACCCGATCTGGCCGGACCACGGCATCCGCATCCTGCCGGGGCCGTCCTCCTTCTGGTGCGATGCCGACGGCAACCGCTTTTCGGCCCCGGCAATGCCTGGCTTCGATACGCTCGCGACGCTCGAGGCGATACGCCGCAGCGGTCATGATTATAGCTGGTTCATCCTGACGCGGGAGATCATCAAGAAAGAGTTTGCCCTTTCGGGCTCCGAACAGAACCCGGATCTAACGGGCAAGAGCATTCCGCTGCTTCTGAAGAGGCTCGGTCAGAATCCACCCGGGCCCGTGCAAGCCTTCATCGAGAAGGGCGAGGATTTCGTCGTCGGCACCCGGCTCGAGGATCTCGTCGAGGGGATGAACAGGCTGACGGGTGAGAACCGGCTTTCAGCGGCTCATCTCAGAGTGCAGATCGAGGCGCGCGACCGCGAGATCGCCAACCCCTTCTCGAAGGATGCGCAGGTCACTGCCATCCGCGGCGCGCGCGCCTATCGCGGTGATCGCCTATTGAGAACGGCGAAGCCGCATCGTCTCCTCGACCCGAAGGCCGGCCCTTTGATTGCAGTGCGCCTCCACATCCTGACCCGCAAGACACTCGGCGGGCTGCAGACCAATCTCTCGGGCCGGGTGCTGGAGCTTTCCGGTACGCCGGTGCCGGGCCTCTATGCGGCCGGCGAAGTCGCCGGCTTCGGCGGCGGCGGAATGCACGGCTACAATGCGCTCGAAGGCACATTCCTCGGCGGCTGCATTTTCTCCGGCCGCGCGGCGGGGCAAAACGCCGGCGCGGCGGTTTGAGGTCGGCGCTGCTGGCGGAGGTCGAGGGGATGCCCCCTGTTGCATCATGCGTCTATTGCCGAGTTGCGACGAAAGAGCCCCTCCGCCCCATGGTCGAATTGCAGGCGCGCGAGCTTGGCATAGAGGCCGCCCTGGTGGATCAGCGAGGCATGGGTGCCTTCCTCGACGATGCGGCCGTTTTCCATGACGAGAATGCGGTCCGCCTTGAGCACGGTTGCGAGCCGGTGGGCAATGACTAGGGTGGTCCGTTCCTGCATCAGCCCGTCGAGCGCCTTCTGTACGAGTTTCTCGCTCTCCGCATCGAGCGCGGAGGTCGCCTCGTCGAGAAGCAGGATAGGCGCGTTCCGGAGGATTGCGCGTGCAATGGCGATGCGCTGGCGCTGGCCGCCGGATAGCGTGACGCCACGCTCGCCGACCAGCGTATCGTAGCCGCGATCGAGCCTGGTGATGAATTCATCCGCCTGGGCGGCAATCGCTGCGGAGACAACCGTTTCGCGACTCGCGTTCGGTGCGCTGAAAGCGATGTTGTCGTGGACGGATGCGGCGAAGATCGTTACGTCCTGCGGCACGATGGCGAAGCGCTCGCGCAAGTCCTTCGGATCGGCCGCGCGGATGTCCGTTCCGTCGACCAGAACGGAGCCCTTGGTCGGATCATAGTAGCGCAAAAGCATCGAAAAAACGGTGCTCTTGCCCGCGCCGGAGGGGCCGACGATGGCCACGGTCTCTCCCGGCTCGACCGCGAAGCTCAGGCCCTTGAGGCTCTTGTAATCCGGACGGGCCGGATAGGCGAAGTGCACATCGGCGAAGGCGATGGCGCCCCTCGCCGGCGTCGGCATTGCAACCGGGTGTTCGGGCGCGCGGATCTGCGGGACTTCCGCCAGGAGCTCGCGCAGGCGCTGGGCTGCACCCGCCGCCTGGGAGAGCTCGCCCCAAACCTCGGAGAGTGCGCCCAGGCTGCCGGCTGCAAAGACCGAGTAGAGCAAGAACTGGCTGAGCGTTCCCGCCGAGAGCGTTCCATCGAGGACGTCCCGCGCGCCGAACCACAATACGGCTACGACGCTGCCGAAAACCATGGTGATGGCGAAGGCCGTCAGCGCCGCGCGTGCTCTGATGGCGGATCGGGCGGCGCCATAGGCGTCTTCGACGGCGGTGCCGAAACGCCGATTGGCGCTTTCCTCGCCGTTGAAGGCCTGGACCGTGCGGGTGGCGGCGATCGCCTCTCCGGCATAGGCCGAGGCGGCGGCGAGCGTATCCTGTGCCTCGCGGGAGCGGCGGCGGACCGAGCGTCCGAAGCCGACGAGCGGGAAGACGATGAGCGGAATGGCGGCAAGCACGAGGCTCGATAGCTTCGGGCTCGTATAGACCATCATGGCGACGGCGCCGAGACAGAGAATGAGGTTACGCAGCGCAACAGAAGCGGTTGCGCCCACTGCCGACTTGATCTGCGTCGTATCTGCCGTCAGGCGCGATACGATCTCGCCGGACTGGTTGACGTCGAAAAAGGCGGCCGAAAGCTCCGTCACCCGGGCAAAGACCTCACGCCGGAGATCGGCGACGATGCGCTCGCCAAGCGAGATAACGAAATAATAGCGGGCGGCGCTCGCCAGCGCGAGGACGATCGCCAGCACCATCAGCATCGAGAAATAGGTGTTGATGAAAGCGACATCGGAGCTTGAGAAGCCGTGGTCGATCATGCGGCGGACGGCCAATGGCAGCGTCAGCGTGGTGACTGCGGCAATCGTCAGCGAGATCGCGGCGCCGATCGCGAAGCGGCGGTACCGGCGCATGTAGGGCAGGACTGTCACCAGCGGACGGATGGACTTTTTTGCTGGCGGTTGGTTTGCTTGTCTTGCCATTTGACCCCCCTTCGCCTGTCACGGAGGGTCGATAAGTCTTCCGCGCGGCACTTGTTATCCCGCAGACCTTCATGTATAGGCACGGCATCGAATTGGGAAGCCGTGGCCAGAGCGGTCTGCGGCTTCATTTACGTGTTCGGTCCCAAAGTCGCAATGCCTTGCGACAATTGGACCCCGGAACTCTAGGAAGATTGTTATGAAGGCAGACATCCATCCCGACTACCACATCATCAAGGTGGTCATGACCGACGGCACCGAATACGAAACCCGCTCGACCTGGGGTACGGAAGGTGCGACGATGAACTTGGAAATCGACCCGAATTCCCATCCGGCCTGGACCGGCGGCAATCAGCAGCTCGTCGACCGCGGCGGCCGCGTCTCCAAGTTCAAGAAGCGCTTCGAAGGCCTCGGTCTCTAAGTCTTCACCGAGTGATTACAAAAAAGCCCGGCCTAGCGCCGGGCTTTTGTTTTGTGGGGCCGCAGCGAATGGGGAGCACGCGCTCGGCCGAGCATCGCCGCAAAGAAAAGCCCGGCAAGGCCGGGCTCAGCTCAAGCAAAAGAAAAGCGGCGTCAGTTCGTGCCGAAGGCGGTCTGCAGCAGCTTTATCTGCGCCTTGACGCCATTCTGGTTGTCCGGAACGAAGGCGGATGCTTCCTGCGGCCGGTAGATCTCGCGGTCGAGCAAGGCGACGCGGTTCTGCAGGCGCAGCGAACGTTCGATCAGATCGCGGAACGCGTCCGGAAGATCGTTCCAGCCGGGAGCGCTGCGATCGACGTTGAAGCTGTCGAGGCGAACCTTGCTCTTTTCCGACATTACCTGGTCGCGGCTCATCTCGCCATTGTTGACGGCGCGCTGCAGGAGCAGCCAGGAGGCCACCTGCATCAGCCGCGTGGTCAGCCGCATCGACTCGGCCGCATAGAGAACGGAGGCCATGCGCGGCAGAACCTTGGAGGCCGTCCGGCCCGGGCCGTCGAGATAGCCTGCGGTTTCCTCGACAAGGCCCATGCCTTCCGCGTAGAGGGCCTTGAACTGCGCCGAGGACGCAGCATGTCCCGCGAAACTGACGGTATTCAATCCTCTCTCGGACATGGCCTGTCTCTTCCCTGGTTCAAACGCATCACGACGGTCAGGTAACGACGAGGCCGTGGGAAAAGTTTCCTTGGCCCCTCTCTTGCTGGAAGAATGATCTGATACCGCATTCCGCGCAAGGGTATTCTTAAGAAAGGGTTAATCTCCACAATTCTTTGGAATTTCTCGTCGCGAAACAAAAAAAGAGCCGCGCGGAGCGGCTCTCAAGGTAAAACAGGGAGAAAAAATCAGACCCATTCGCCAGTCGGTGAAAAATGTCTGAGTCCGGCAAGGGCCGGATGCTCGGACAATCGCAGAAAATGCTTAATGTGCGGTTAAAACAGCCTCAATCCGGGGGCGCAGCCCTTGTGCTTCAATCGGCTCCGATTCGGGATAGAACCCAATCGTTCGGGGTTACCCTCATACGGCCGAAAGCCGCATGCCGGGCAGTTCACCCCGTCAACGGAAGAGGCCCTCGGCGGCCGAACGGCTTGCAGATTTGCGGGCGCGTTCCGCCTCGAGCCTGGCGATTTCCTCGCTCAGCAGCGCGATGCGCGCCGTCAGTTCATCGACCGAGAGCTGGGACAGGTCGCTGCCGATTTCGTGGACGATTTTCTTCTTCGGCTGATCATCGTCATACAGGCTCATCCTCTTTCTCCTCCTGCTCTTCCTCGACACCGTCTGCATCTTCGTGCGGCTCGTCCAGCGGTGCCGCCCGCGGCGAGAGCTGCAGGCTTTCCGGCGTCGTCGCCGTGCCGGCATTGACCGGCGAGAAGGTCTCGCGTTCGGCGACGGGCACCGGTGCGCGACGGCGGCTGCGGACGATCGCATAGACGGTGATCAGCATATGCGCTGCGGCCGTGATCATGAAGAGACCATAGGGACCCGCCGCGGTCATCACCGGTCCGCCAATCGTCGGGCCGATAATTGTACCGATACCATAGAGCAGCAAGAGGCCGCCCGAGACCTTGACGAAGTCCTCGGCCGTGGCGAAGTCGTTGGCGTGAGAAACGGCGATAGGATAGAGCGCGTTGGCGGCGGCGCCGTAGATGGCGATCATCGTCAGCACGATCCAGACCTGCCCCGGTTCGAAGAGGAAGAGCAGGAGCCCTGCCAAGGCTGCGACGCCGGCGAGGACGGCCAGCACATAACGGCGGTCGACCCGGTCGGAGATGCGGCCGGCCGGCAATTGCATGACCGCGCCCGAAAAGATCGCGACGCTCATCATCGTGGCGACTGTGCTGTCGGAGAGGCCGGCCTGGCGCCCGAACACGGCCCCGAGCGTGCCGAAGGCGCCATTGGCGGTGCCGACCAGCAGGATGCCGAGAAAGGAAACCGGTGAATTGCGATAAAGGCCGCGAAGATCGAGCCGGACCTGCTGGAGCGGCTGCGGCGTGGCGGCCTTCGACAGTAGGGTCGGCAGCATGGCGACGCAGTAGAGAATGCCGCAGATCATGAAGAAGAAGGTCGTCGACGTTTCGCCGAAGGGAATCATCATCTGACCGCCCACGACGCCGACGAGCGTGATCGCGATGTAGAGCGAAAAGATCACCCCGCGGCTTTCATTGGTGGCGCGTTCGTTCAGCCAGCTTTCGATGATCATCGACGTGCCGGCCGTGGAAAAGCCCGTAACCGCCCTCAGCACGACCCACGAAACCGGATCGATCATCACCCCGGTCATGAGCGCGATGATCGCAGTCAGCGCCGTGAAAACGCTGAAAGCGCGTACATGGCCAATGCGCTTGACCACATTCGGCGCGAAGAAGCAGCCGAGGACGAAGCCGGAGGCCCATGATGTGCCGAGTAGGCCGAGAACAATTGTGGGGTATCCTTCCGCCGTGCCGCGCACGGGTAGGAGCAGACTGTGAAGACCGTTTCCGAGGAAGAGGAACAGGGTGCCCAGCAGGAGCGCGGTGACGGGAAGAAGGAGGTTTTTTCTCATGATATATCCGAAAGTCGTTCTGCCTTCGGCAAGTCGCGGCAGGATACGACGCTTTGGCGGCCAAGTTCGATTCCGCCGGTCATTGCAAATTGGCGGCGAAAACAATAGCCCTCTATGCGACGAAAAGTGACAGCCGTATGACGCAGAGCCTGCGGCTGCAGAATTCTCCGGATCGATCGAATGTCGAAAATACTGGCGGTATTACTGCTCCTCGCCATGTGTACGCAACTCATCAGGCCGCTTGGATATCCGGGGCTCAGGCAGCGTCGGGATTTCTGGAAGATTGCCGTCTTCGCCATCGCGGTCATGATGATCACGGTGCTCGTGAGGCCCTAGCCGCCAACGGGTCGTTGACAGCCCGGCCCCGCTCCTCCTCCGCCTGCGCTACGCGTGCCGCCTCGGGCATGCGGGTCGGCGTTCCTTTTGAAAACAGCTCAGCTTTTGCGGCTACAGCGCCGCGCGTCTTTTCAGACGCGCAAAGGTGTAACGCTATTCATCTGCGCATCGAGCTTTCCGAAAATCGGGTCCGATTTTCGGCCCGATGCGCTGGGCTATCGTTGCGGCCACGCGGTGTTCGAAGCACTGCCGGTGCCTTTTGCCCTCGAAGCAGCAGCGCCGCACGGATGAAAGTCTCTGCAGGACAGGATGGCAAGAAAAGGTTAAATTACCGTGCTCCGCCAGAAGATGGACATCGAGGCTCTCTCTTGGAACGCCGCCTGACCGCAATCCTCGCAGCCGACGTCGTGGGCTACAGCCGCCTCATGGGAACCGATGAGGCGGGGACACTGGCTGCGCTGAAACGGCATCGCCGCGAATTCGTGGAACCGAAGATCGAGGAGCACAGGGGCCGCATCGTCAAGCTGACCGGCGACGGTATCCTGGTGGAGTTTTCGAGCGTCGTGAATGCGGTCGCCTGTGCCGCAGAGATCCAGCGGGGCATGCTCGACCGCAACCGCGGCCTGGCGAAAAACCGGCGCATCGAACTCAGGATCGGCGTCCATCTCGGGGACGTGATCGTCGAGGACGGAGACATATTCGGCGATGGCGTCAATGTGGCTGCGCGTCTCGAAGGACTTGCGGATCCCTCCGGTATCGCGGTTTCCGCATCGGTGCGAGACCAGATCGGCTCGCGGCTCGATTTAGACTTTATCGACAGGGGCGAGTTCAGCCTGAAGAACATCGCTCCGAATATCCGCGTCTATACTGTCGTCCTCGGCGACGGTGACGCGAGGCGACAAACGGAGTCGGCTTCGACCGTCGACCGCGGCTACGAGCTGTCGATCGCGGTCCTGCCCTTCACCAATATGAGCCATGATCCGGAGCAGGAATATTTCTCCGACGGGATTACGGAGGACATCATCACCGACCTGTCGAAGATTTCACGGCTCCATGTCGTCGCGCGCAACACCGTCTTCACCTACAAGGGCAAGGCG
Source organism: Sinorhizobium sojae CCBAU 05684 (assembly GCF_002288525.1). Classification (NCBI taxonomy): domain Bacteria; kingdom Pseudomonadati; phylum Pseudomonadota; class Alphaproteobacteria; order Hyphomicrobiales; family Rhizobiaceae; genus Sinorhizobium; species Sinorhizobium sojae. The sequence continues at coordinate 2,714,856 of NZ_CP023067.1, read as the reverse complement.
GTAAAAATCAAGCAGATCGCCCATGAACTCGGCGTGCGTTACATCCTGGAAGGCAGCGTGCGTAAGGCGGGCGAGCGGGTACGCATCACCGGCCAGCTCATCGACGCCCACACCGGCGGACATTTGTGGGCCGACCGCTACGATCGCGATCTGACGGATATCTTCGCCATTCAGGACGAGATCACCCACGCGATCGTCAACCAGCTCAGGATCAAGCTTCTGCCCGAAGAGAAGAAGGCGATCGAGAGTGACCCGACCACCTCGGTCGAGGCCTATACCTATTACCTGCGCGGCCGTCAGTTCTCGCATGCCTGGACGCGCGCCTATATGCTGCTGGCGCGCCGGATGTTCCTGAAGGCGGTCGAACTCGATCCGAACTATGCCCGGGCCTATGCCGGCATCGCCGATTGCGAATGCGCGATCAGGGACTGGCACGAAAAGGACTTTCCGCTCGAAAGCATTCTCGAGATGAGTGCTCGGGCGCTGGCGCTCGATCCGCATCTCGCCGAGGCGCATGCTTCTCGCGGAATGGCGCTGCACCAGGACGGGCGGACGGAGGAAGCCGGCCGCGAACTCCGTCAGGCGCTGGCGCTCGACCCGTCGCTTTACGAGGCCAATTTCCACTACGGCCGGTACCTTTACATGCAGGGCCGGTTTAGCGAGGCGGTCGAGTTCTTCACGCGCGCCGCGGAGATCCGGCCGGACGACTATCTTTCACCGATCCACCTGATGAGCTCCTATCGCGCGCTCGGCGCGGAGCCGGAGCGGCGGCATTGGGCCAGGATCGGCATCGAACGGGCGGAAAAGGCGCTGGAGGAGCACCCGGAAAATTCAGGTCCGGCCCATCGCGGCGCCCTGGCGCTCGCGCATCTCGGTGAGGTGGAGCGCGCGAAGGAATGGGCGGCACGCGCGCTCGCAATCGATCCGGACGACCTCGTCGCGCAATACAATCTCGCCTGCGTCTGTGCGATCGTCGGCGAATGCGAGCGCGCACTCGACCTGCTCGAGGCGGTCGTTCCGCAGAGCTCCGGCTATCATCTGCTCTGGTTCAAGCAGGACTCCGACCTCGATGCCATTCGCGACCATCCGCGCTTCCGCAGCCTCCTCGACTCCGTCGCCAATTGCTTGATGTCACCGTAGATCGACCTCATCAAAGACAAGGCGACCGTTGCGCATCCCGTCCGATAAGACACGCGGCGCTGCAGGGTCGGGAGCTTTGAGGGGGCGGGTCGTCAGATGTCGATCGATCCGCGCATGGCCATGACACAGTCGCCCGAGACGCTGACCTCGCCAAGAGCGCCGTTTCTCTTGCTGACGGCGACCGTGATCAGGCTGGGGCGGCGCATTTCGACGCCCTGCTCGATCGCGAGCTCAATCTCGGCATCCGCTTCCGTTAGACGCGAAACGAGGTAGGCGCCGAGCGCTGCTGAGGCGCTCCCCGTTGCCGGGTCCTCGATGACATTGTCGAGCGGCGCAAACATTCGGGCGCGAATGTGCCAGGGATTGTCGCGGGTGCGGGCGTAAAGAAACAGGCTGAACGAGTCCTCGGCCAGCGGATAGCGAGCGTTCGCCTCATGGAAGGCGCTGACATTCGGCCGCGCCTTGGAAAGCATCTCGATATCCCCGATCTCGGCGACGGTGAAAGCGAGGCCGACGGAGATGCGTACCGGTGCGTGATTGCGGTCGCTCAAGGCATCTGGATCGAGCGAAGCGCAGGCCGCAACGCTCTCCGGGTCGATCGCGGGACCGACGGCGAGCGGCTGCGGGGCAAGGATCCGCGCGCCGCTGACGATCCCGCCCTTGCGTCGCAGGGCGACTTCGACGAGCCCCGCCTTTTCCTCCAACCGCAGATGGCCGCCCGCGCTTTTGCCGAAGATTTCCTCCTGCAGTCCGAGCACGAAGCCGGTGCCGACATTCGGATGCCCGGCAAATGGGACTTCGCCCGTCGGCGTGAAGATGCGCACCCGTGCCGTATTCTCAGCGTTTTCGGGCGGCAAGACGAAGGTCGTCTCGGAATAACCGAACTCTGCCGCGATCTCCTGCATCTGGCGGTCGCTCAAGCCGCGAGCATCGGTAATCACGGCGAGCTGGTTTCCGGCGAAACGCTCGGAGGTGAAGACGTCGACGGTGACGAAGGAGATGCTTGTCATGGAGTCCCCGGATTCGGTCGGCGATGATCGAGATGTAGATTCCGGCCATGCCCGGCGAAACAGCGGAGTTGTCACCCGGACAATTTCTGTGAGCACATTTTGTTCACAGAAAAGCCCGGCGACATCGCTGTCGCCAGGCCTTTTCCTCTCTCCCCGCTAAGTAAGGTGCCGATCAAGCAGCCTTTTCGAGGTCTTTCTTCCAACTGCCCTTGGCGGCGAGGCTGCACATCTTGGCGCGATGGATAAAGGCGCGCTGGCCGGCGGCAACGTTTTCTGCCTTTCCGGTCCAGGCGTTGAGCGCCTCCTGCTGCAGGGCACGGCCGTAGGAGAAGGTCAGTTTCCAGGGCAGGTCGTGCGCCGTGTTCATGGCGGAGAGATGGGCGGTTGCCTCTTCCGTCGACTGGCCGCCGGAGAGGAAGGCGATGCCGGGGACGGCGGCGGGCACCGTGCGCTTCAGTACCTTGATCGTGCGTTCGGCGACTTCCTCGACCGAAGCCTTGCGCGCCTTCTTGCCGTCGATCACCATGCTCGGCTTCAGGATCATGCCCTCGAGCTGGACCCGTGCGTCGGCGAGTTCCTTAAAAACGGTGCGAAGTACCCATTCGGATACGTCTTCCGAGCGCTCGATCGAATGGTCGCCGGGGGCGCCGTCCATCAGCACTTCCGGCTCGACGATCGGCACGATCCTCGCTTCCTGGCAGAGTGCGGCATAACGGGCGAGCGCATGCGCGTTGGCCTTGACAGCACCCCAGGTCGGAAGCGCCTCGGAAATGGCGATGACGCCGCGCCACTTTGCGAAGCGGGCGCCGGCTTCGTAATATTTGGCAAGCCGGCCGGCGAGGCCATCCAGGCCCTCGGTGATCGTTTCGTTGGGGAAATAGGGCATCGGCTTGGCGCCGGTGTCGACCTTGATGCCCGGGATCGAGCCGGCGTTTTTGATGACCTCCACGAGCGGCGTGCCGTCGGCTGCTTTCTGGAACAGAGTTTCCTCGTAGAGGATGACGCCGGAGATATAGTTGCGCATTGCTTCGTCGGATCGCAGCAGCATTTCACGATAGTCGCGGCGCGAGGCCTCGGTGGATTCCAGTCCGATGCCGTCGAAGCGCTTCTTGATCGTCCCGGTCGACTCGTCGGCTGCAAGCAGGCCCCGGCCGTTGGCAACCATGGCAACCGCAATATCTTCCAGTCTTTCGCTCATCTTGTTCTCCTACACACAGCGCCGATCATCGGCGGAGCAGCAAATGGTCTCGGCGCGCGAAGACGGTTCCGCGCTGCCGAACGACGGCGCGTTAACAGAAGATACTGTGCGGGAAAATGGCAGTAAAACGGGATAAAACGATTTAAATAATTTTAATCGTTTGAAGTATTGGAATTTTTTGTTCCGACCCGAGCTTCGTACCCGGGTCGGAACGGTTGCTGTCACTTTTGTCGATGCAGTATATCAACGCCCGGCAGCGGCTTGCCTTCCATCCATTCAAGGAAGGCGCCGCCGGCGGTCGAGACATAGGTGAAGTCGTCGGCGACTTCGGCATGGTTGAGGGCTGCGACCGTGTCGCCGCCGCCGGCAACGGATACGAGCGAACCCTGTCGGGTGCGCGAGGCGGCATGCTTGGCTGCGGCGACCGTCGCCTTGTCGAAGGGGGGGATCTCGAAGGCGCCGAGCGGTCCGTTCCAGACGAGTGTCTCGGCGCGCGAAATCCAGTCATTGATAGCGGCGACGGATTTTGGTCCGACGTCGAGCATCATCTGATCGGCGGGGATAGCCGCGATGTCGACGATCTCGTGGTCGGCGCCCGCCTTGAACTCGCGGGCGACGACACCGTCTTCCGGCAGGACGATTGCGCAGCCGGCGGCGGATGCCGCAGCGACGATCGCCTTTGCCGTTTCGGCAAGATCGTGCTCGCAGAGCGACTTGCCGACGTTTATGCCCTGGGCTGCCAGAAAGGTATTCGCCATGCCGCCGCCGATGACCAGTGCATCGACCTTCTTCACAAGGTTCTGCAGGAGGTCGATCTTGGTGGAGACCTTGGCGCCGCCGACGATGGCTACGACCGGGCGCTTCGGATTGCCGAGCCCCTTTTCGAGCGCCTCGAGTTCGGCCTGCATGGTGCGGCCGGCATAGGCGGGAAGATGGTTTGCCAAGCCTTCGGTAGAGGCATGGGCGCGATGGGCGGCGGAGAAGGCGTCGTTGACATAGAGATCGCCATTGGCGGCGAGGGCGGCGACGAAGGTTGGATCGTTCTTTTCCTCGCCCTTGTGGAAGCGGGTGTTCTCGAGGAGCAGAACATCGCCGTCGTTCATTTCGGCGATCGCATTGGCTGCCTTGTCGCCGATGCAGTCGGCGGCGAAGGCGACGCGCTGGTCGAGGATTTCCTCGACGGCGGGCGCGATCGCCTTCAGCGACATCTCGGCAACGGGCTCGCCCTTCGGCCGGCCGAAATGGGCAAGCAGAATGACCTTCGCACCTTTTTCGGAGAGCTCGCGGATTGTCGGCGCGACGCGCTCAATGCGCGTAGTGTCGGTCACTTGACCGTCCTTGACCGGCACGTTGAGGTCAACGCGCACGAGCACGCGCTTGCCGGCGATGTCGGTGAGATCGTCGAGTGTCTTGAAAGTCATCAGGTGGTCTCCGGTGATAGTCTTCGGAAAAGAGTGGGATAGTCGATGACGAGGCCGTCCTCATCGACCGACAGATCGGCGGTGAAGCTGCCGTCATCTTCCTCGAAGCGATAGAGCTTGCCGTCCTCGAGGCAGGTATAGCGCTGAACGTCGACCGTCGGCTCGAAACTGTCGAACGGCACGTAAAGCATTTTGAGTTTCACCGCGCCCGGGTAACGGCCAAGCCCAAGCCGACGGATCGGCAGGGTGTTAGTGAAGGGCGTGCCGGCAAGGTCGACGTCGATGCAGCCGTCGAGGTGGGGGAGGGCGGCACCCTCGGCCGTTCGCCAGTGGCCGCTGCCCTCGGACAGCAGGTGAAGGCTGCGCCCGTCCGTCGTCTCGACTGCCAATGCCGTCACGCGCCAGCCGGCATCGCAATCAATCCGGTAGCGAAGCCCGTAAGCCGCGCCGTCGCGCTCGCCGATAATGACGCTTTCGGCGCGGATTGCCGCGCCGAAAGATGCATTTAAAGGTCTAAGCGTCAGATGTTCGAGCCCCGCCCCCTCGATCGGACGCCAGCGTACCGTCGTTGAGGAAAGGGGCCGGAACATCGAACTTAGAGGAGCTTGCCGAGAGCGACCGCCGTGTCGGACATGCGGTTCGAGAAGCCCCATTCGTTGTCGTACCACGTCAGGATCGACACGAAGTTGCCTTCCATGACCTTGGTCTGGTCCATGTGGAAGACCGAGGAATGAGGGTCGTGGTTGAAGTCGATCGAGACGTTCGGGGCGAGCGTATAACCGAGAACGCCCTTGAGCGGACCTTCGGCCGCGGCCTTGATCGCGGCATTGACCTCTTCCTTCGTCGTGTCGCGCTTGGCGACGAACTTCAGGTCGACGACCGAGACATTCGGGGTCGGTACGCGCATGGCGAAGCCGTCGAGCTTGCCTTTAAGTTCCGGCAGTACGAGGCCGACAGCCTTGGCGGCACCGGTAGAGGTCGGGATCATCGACAGTGCCGCGGCACGGGCACGGTAGAGATCCTTGTGCATCTGGTCGAGCGACGGCTGGTCGTTCGTATAGGAGTGAATCGTCGTCATCATGCCGTGATCGATGCCAATGGCGTCGTTCAGCACCTTGGCGACCGGTGCCAGGCAGTTGGTCGTGCAGGATGCGTTGGAGATAACGAGGTGGTCCTTCGTCAGCTTGTCATGGTTGACGCCGTAGACGACGGTGAGGTCGGCGCCGTCGGCCGGTGCCGAGACGATGACGCGCTTGGCGCCGGCTTCCAGATGGGCGGCGGCCTTATCGCGGGTGGTGAAGATGCCGGTGCATTCCATCGCGATGTCGACGCCGAGTTCCTTGTGCGGCAGTTCGGCCGGGTTGCGGACCGCCGTCACCTTGATCGGCTTGCCGTTGTTGATGATGATAGCGTCGCCTTCGACCTTTACATCGGCCGGGAACCGGCCGTGGATCGAGTCAAAGCGCAGGAGGTGGGCGTTGGTCTCGACCGGGCCGAGGTCGTTGATGGCGACGACTTCGATATCCGTGCGGCCGGATTCGACGATGGCGCGAAGCACGTTGCGGCCGATGCGGCCGAAACCATTGATGGCGACTTTCACTGTCATGTCGGGTCTCTCCCTGTCAGGGTGGCGTTGAAACATATAGAGGGCGCCGTAAGCGCGCCCACCGGTTGATCAGGACAACTTGGCTTCGGCGGCAGCCACCACCGCTTCCGGCGTGATGCCGAAATGCCTGTAGAGGTCCTTGTAGGGGCCGGAAGCGCCGAAGGTCGACATGCCGATGAAGGTGCCGTCGCTGCCGATCAGATGATCCCAGCCCTGGCGGACACCGGCTTCGACCGCGATCTTGACCGGGGAATTGCCGATGATCGCTTGCTGATAATCCTCGCTCTGCTCGGCAAAGAGCTCGACGCAGGGAACGGAAACGACGCGCGTCGCAATGCCCTTGGCCGTCAGGGTCTGACATGCCTTCACCGCGATCTCGACTTCCGAACCGGTGGCGAAGATCGTCACTTTGGCATCGCTGGCGGTGATGAGGTCATAGGCACCGCGGGCGCAGAGATTTTCCTCTTCGTATTCCGTGCGCACGGCCATCAGGTTCTGGCGCGTCAGCGCGATTGCAGACGGGCGCGCGCGGCTTTCGAGCGCGAGCTGCCAGCATTCGGCGGTCTCCGTTGCATCGGCCGGGCGGAACACCAGGAGGTTCGGGATCGCGCGCAGCGAGGCGAGGTGCTCGACAGGCTGATGCGTCGGACCGTCTTCGCCAAGGCCGATGGAATCATGCGTCAGCACATGGATGACGCGAATACCCATCAGCGCGGCAAGGCGGATCGACGGGCGGCAATAGTCGGAGAAGATCAGAAAGCCGCCGGAATAGGGGATGAGGCCGCCATGGAGCGCCATGCCGTTCATGGCGGCGGCCATGCCGTGCTCGCGCACGCCATAATGGATATAGCGGCCGGCGAAGCTGTCCGGGGTGATCGAATGGGTCTGGCTCGTCTTGGTGTTGTTGGAGCCGGTCAGGTCGGCAGAGCCGCCGACCGTCTCGGCTAGCACGCCGTTGATGACCTCGAGCGCATCCTCGGAGGCCTTGCGGGTGGCCGGCGACGGCTTGGTCTCCGCGAGCTTCTGCTTATAGGAGCCGATCGCCGAAGCGAGGCTGCCTTCCAGGTCGCCGGCGAAGCGGCGGATGAACTGCGCCTTCTTCTCGGTCTCGGCGGATTCCAGCCGCTCTTCCCACTCCTTGCGTGCCTTGGTCGAGCGCAAGCCGGCAAGCCGCCAGGCGTCGAGTACGTCGGAGGGAACGGTGAAGGCCTCGGCTTCCCAGCCGAGCGCCTTACGAGTCGCGGCGATTTCCTCGGCGCCGAGCGGCGAGCCGTGCACTTTGTGCGTGCCGGCCTTGTTCGGCGCACCGAAGCCGATGACGGTCTTGCAGGCGATCATCGTTGGCTTATCGGACTTCTGAGCCTCCTCGATCGCGGCGGCGATCGCGTCCGGATCATGACCGTCGACCGCGATCGTGTGCCAGTTGCAGGCGCGGAAGCGGGCGTGCTGGTCAGTCGAGTCGGCGATCGAGATCGGGCCGTCGATCGAAATGTTGTTGTCGTCCCAGAAGACGATCAGCTTGTTGAGCTTCAAATGACCGGCAAGCGCGATCGCCTCCTGGCTGATGCCTTCCATCAGGCAGCCGTCGCCGGCGATGACGTAGGTGTAGTGCTCCATCAGCTCGGCCCCGAACTCCTCCCGGAGCTTGCGCTCGGCGATCGCCATGCCGACGGAATTGGCAATGCCCTGGCCGAGCGGACCGGTCGTCGTCTCGATGCCTGCCGCGTGGCCATATTCCGGATGGCCGGCCGTGCGCGAGCCGAGCTGGCGGAAATTCCTGATCTCGTCGATGGTGATGTCTTCGTAGCCGGTCAAGTAGAGCAGCGAATAGAGAAGCATCGAACCGTGGCCGGCGGACAGAACGAAGCGATCGCGATTGGGCCAATGGGGCTGCTTCGGGTCGAAGCTCAGATAGCGGGTGAAGAGAACCGTTGCTATATCGGCGGCACCCATGGGAAGACCGGGGTGGCCGGAATTTGCCTTCTCGACGGCGTCCATGGAGAGGAAACGGATTGCATTCGCCATCCGGTCGTGTTTTTCGCGAGAGATCATGACTGTTCCGTTTGGGTTCGGTGGTCAGGGACGGTCTCCAATCCTCCAAAGACCGTATGAGAAGCGGCCCGACACATAGCAGGTGCGCCGCGCGAGTCAATAAATACAGGCCTTCCACGACCAAATGGCGGCGATCTTTCGCGCGCCATTCCGCAGCCCGTCGCGCCGTCGCCATCGGTGTCTTCACGAGCCGGATTCAGCCATCCACAGCTTGCCTCGAGCAATTGTTCCACCCGGCATTGTTGATAGTTGGGGAATGGGTTTAAAAAGGATGTTCCGATACGGCCGGTTGCGCCGGCGATTCGGAGTGCAGGGCCGGTCGCCGATCGTATTCCGACGGAGTTACGGAGCTCTGCCACCTAGTTAAGGGCAATGAGGAGGCCGACCGCAGTCTCCCTTCCCGCGCGCGTGAGGTTTCGGAAGGATGCCGGCAAAGACGGTCAAGGCAGCGATCGAGGAGTTGCAGAACGCGGTCCAATCCCTTGAGATCGCGCTGGACGGCCGTTTTGACAAGGAAAGGGACGTAAGCGAGTTCGAGGACGAAGTGCGGCGCGTCAATACGGACCGGTCGCGGCTGGCACAGGAGCTCGACCAGTCGCAATTCCGGGCGAACCGCCTGGAAGAGGTCAATCGCGAGGTTTCCCGCCGGCTGGTGACGGCAATGGAGACCATTCGGGCAGTCCTGGATCGCTGAGGTTCTTGAAGCATGGCACAGGTGACGGTAACGATCGACGGCAAGGCTTATCGAATGGCCTGCGAAGAGGGGCAGGAAGACCATTTGAGCGAACTCGCCACCAGGTTCGACCGTTATGTCGGTCATCTTCGGGGGCAGTTCGGCGAGATCGGCGATCTCAGGCTGACCGTCATGGCCGGCATCATGGTGATGGACGAACTGAGCGAGGTCGATCGCCGGCTGAAGATCCTCGAGGCCGAGGTCGAGAGCCTCAAGACGAGCCGCGAGACGGAGGTTTCCGACCAGATGCGCAGCGAGGAAGCGGTCGCAGCGGCTCTCGGCGAGGTGACGGCGCAGATCCACGCTGTCGTGGCCAGGCTCAACGGCCGCCCGTCGCCCGCGAACTGAGGCGCCGGCGCCATCCGCTAGCTTGATTTCTGAATCAAATTCGGTGGCATTCGCACATCCCGCTCTGGCGAAAGCAGCGAAGACGTTCTATATCTGCCGGGCGGTCTGCGCTTCCCGACAGGAACCACAATCCCCGGGGCCATACACGATCTCAAGGGAACTGTCCCTGGCCGGACTCGTGGGTCCGGACACACGGTGCCCACCTACCTAGTAGGTACCCGGGATCGTAAACTATCCATCGGTCGTCGTGGATCGCACTCCTTCTCTTTCGGTTTCGTTCGGCCCCCGAAAGGCGCGGCGGAGGGCGTCTGCCATCGCGTCGACCGCCTGCGACCGCTTGTCCGCCTTTGTCCGAAGCACGACCTTGGACAGGTCGATGATGCCGAAACCGTCAGTTTCCGTGAGTTCTCGGCAACCGGGCGGAATGACGCTGCGCGACAGCGGTGCTATGGCCAGTCCCGAAAGGACGGCCGCGATCAGGCCGCTGGTCGTGCGGCTCACGAAGGCGATGCGGCTTTCGACCTCGTGCTGTTTCAGGTTCCGCATGGCAAGATCGTCGCACCACCCGCCTTCGACGTAGGTATAGGTGGCGATCGGCAGCGGTCGGCGTTCATGGATTGCATGCTGGCTGGAGGTCACCCAGACTGTCGGATCGATCATGAGCACTTCGTTCCGGCTTTTCCCGCCCGGCTCGAACACGACGGCAATGTCGATTTCGCCGGCTTCGAGCGCCGCAAGATTGGACATCGAGGTTCCCTGGTGCACGGTTATCTCGACGTCGGGGTGGATGGCTGCAAAGGCGCCGAGCGCCCGCGGCAGCGTGGAGTTGATATATTCCTCCGATACCCCGATCCGGACCGAGCCGCCGAGGGCCGGTTGCCGCATCGCCGCCGCCGTGTCGTCGAGGAGAGCGACGATACGCCGCGCGTTGTCGACGAGGCGCCGGCCGTGTGCCGACAGCGCGACGCCGCGGGAATGGCGCTCGAACAGCGGCAGGCCGATCAGTTCCTCCAGCTTCTTGACCTGCATGCTGACGGCCGATTGCGTGCGCCGCACCGTGTTGGCAGCCCGCGTGAGATTGCCGGCGTCGGCGACCGCCAGAAAGGTCCTGAGCAGGTCGCTGTCGAGAGGGATGGACATCCGAACTACCATTAGAAAAATTGATGGCAGCCATGCTCGCAATTCGTTTGTCGCATGTCAACGCGGAGCGGAGAATGAGGGCGTCGCAATCATCGAGAGGCGATCGCCATGGGTGTCCTGGTTGCCCCGTCATTTCGCAGTGTCCGCCGTTCGTCACGCCTCACGGGCGCGCTTTCCCATTGGCGCCTCCGGCTCGCGGTTCGGGCCGAATGGACTCTCCTTCTCCAACGGCGAGACTCTCGCCTCATCGCGGACGCCGGTGTCGCCGACGCATTTCATGCGGCCGGCTGCGACCGCCGGCCGCTTCCTCAGGTCTACTGGATGCTATGACCGAGCCGGACGGCCCGGCACACGGCTTCCGCCAGATTGCGCGACTTGAGCTTCGCATCACATCCTGAAGCGCCCGGTCGACCGTTCGAGCGAAAAGCGAAATATCGGTCTCGCTCCGTCATGCCGTTGTCACCAACGGCGTGAAGCCGCCAGTCATTCGCAACTCTGGCGCATCCCGCAAAGTCCCATGGCCGCAGATTCCCAACGCGACGGCAAGGCTGTGTCGAGACGGGAAGGGGTGGAGCTTTGTCGCGAAATGTTGCAAAAGCGACGGCGACATGGTTCCAGCCCCGGGGCGGCTTTCGCTACTCGGTTGCAGGACCGGACATTGCCATGAAGGGGGCGCTTGATGTCGCCAAAGGACTTGAAGGCCGCGTTGAGGAAGGAGTGTCTCGCCCTGCGTGACGCCATGCCGGCGGAGGTTCGCATCGAAGCGAGCCTCGCGATGGCCGATCACGCCGCCGATGTCATCGCGCTCGACCCCGGCCATATCGTTTCGGGTTTCTGGCCGATCCGTTCGGAGGCGGACATCCGGCCGTTGATGGTGCGACTCAGGGACCGCGGTGCCCGTCTCTGCCTGCCGGTCATTCTAGACAAGAACACGATTGTCTTCCGTGAGCTCGTCGACGGTATCGCGGTGGTCGAAACCGGGTTTGGTACGGCCGGGCCTGGGCCGGATGCGCCGGAAATCGATCCGGACATCATGCTGGTGCCGCTTTCTGCCTTTGACGCGACCGGCCATCGTATCGGCTACGGCGCCGGGTATTACGACCGGGCGATCGATCGTTTGCGCAGCAAAGGTCACATGCCGCGGCTGATCGGCATTGCATTCGACTGCCAGGAAGTGGCATCAGTGCCGTCTGAACCGCACGACGTGGCGCTGGACGCTGTGCTCACGGAAAGCGGCTTCCGGCATTTTTGAGCGGGATTGAACGGCATGCGACTTCTGTTTCTGGGGGATATGGTGGGAAAGACGGGCCGCACGGCGGTCTGGGAGCGCCTCCCGGGGCTGGTCGGCGACTTGAAGCTCGATTTCGTCGTCGTCAATGGCGAGAACGCCGCTGGGGGCTTTGGCATCACCGAGGAGATCTTCCTGGAGACGATCAATGCGGGCGCCGATGTGGTGACGACCGGCAACCACGTCTGGGACCAGAAGGAGGCGGTGGTCTTCTGCGAGCGGCACGACCAGTTCCTGCGCCCGGCGAACTACCCGGCCGGCACGCCGGGACGCGGCTCCAATCTCTATTTCGCCCGCAACGGAGCGCGCGTCCTCGTCGCCAACGTGATGGGCCGCGTGTTCATGCATCCCGAGCTCGACGATCCGTTCAAGTCGGCCGAGGCGATCCTCGAGGCTTGCCCGCTCGGCGAGCAGGCCGATGCCGTCGTCTTCGACTTCCACGCCGAGGCGACGAGCGAGAAGCAATGTTTTGGCCATTTCGTTGACGGGCGCGCCAGCCTCGTCGTGGGCACGCACACCCATGTACCGACCGCGGACCATCAGATCCTCAATGGCGGCACCGGCTATATCAGCGATGCCGGCATGTGCGGCGATTACGATTCCTCGCTCGGCATGGAGAAGGAGGAGCCGCTCAACCGCTTCATCTCGAAGATGCCCAAGGGCCGCTTCGAGGCGGCCTCCGGCCCCGCCACCATCTGTGGCGTCGGCATCGAGATTTCCGACCGCACCGGTCTCGCCGAGAAGATCGCGCCCCTGCGGCTGGGGCCAAGGCTCGGCGAGACGATTCCCGAATTCTGGTCGTAGAACACGAGTCTGCACGCCGGGGCTGTTTGAAATTTCACCACGTTCCACGTGGCCTCGCCCTCGCGGGCAGGCGTCTGCAACGCTGCGGCCGCAATGACGCAATTGTGAGCGGCCGGGGGCCTCCAGACGCTGGACGGCGCAAGGACCATGAACGATCCTGCCTACCGCTGAAGACGTGAGAGGTGCAGGATGCTGCTGCGATACCTTGCCTATACTCTCGCCGCCATCTGGCTCGTCCACGCATTTTGGCCCGAGCGGGCTCATGCGCAACAGTCGCGAGCGCCCGTCAGCCAGTGCCAGGCGATTGCGCAGGCGACACCCGCGGCGACCTTCGTCGGCTTCACGGCGCCGCCGGCCCTGCCTGCCGCAGCGATGGAGGGGGAGGTGAGCATCACCTTTCTCGGCCACTCGACCTTTCTCATAGAGACGCCCGGCGGCATCTCGATCGCCACCGACTATAATGGCTGGTTCCGTACGGCATTGCCGCCGACCGTCGTGACGATGAACAGGGCCCATTCGAGCCACTACACGCTGACGCCGGATCCGGCGATCCGCCACGTGCTGCACGGGTGGGGCGAAAACGGCGAGCCGGCCGATCACGACCTCGTCGTCGGCGACGCCTATATCCGCAACGTGCCGACCGACATTCGCTCGGGCTTCGGCGGCATGGAGCCGAACGGAAATTCAATCTTCATCTTCGAGGTGGCGGGGCTCTGCATCGGCCATCTCGGCCACCTGCATTACGAACTCGACGACAGCCATTATCGTGCGATCGGCAGGCTCGACGTGCTGATGGTGCCGGTCGATGGCGGTCTGACGATGGGTGCCGAAAGCATGAGCCGTGTCGTGAGCCGGCTGCGGTCGGCACTGATCCTGCCGATGCACCGGCGCGGACCGATCGTCAACGATTTCCTGGCGATGTTCGGCGACGATTACGACAAGAGCTATGCCACTGGAGACAGCGTGAAGGTCTCCCTGCGCTCGCTTCCCAAGAAGCCGCTGATCTATGTCCTGCAGGGGGTATAACCTTTCCCCTCCTCGCGAAACGCAGCGAAGACATCGCGAAGGTCGCGCCATTTCGCTTCCCGAAAAGACGGCGTCCCCTGCTGGACGGGACGCGGCAATGAAACTATAAGGCGCCCCATTCCGACATATTCATGCATGCAGAGGGCGCCATGGCTGGCCATTCACAGTTCAAGAACATTATGCACCGCAAGGGCCGTCAGGATGCGGTGCGCTCGAAAATGTTTTCCAAGCTCGCGCGCGAAATCACAGTCGCAGCCAAGACCGGCCTGCCCGACCCGACCATGAATCCGCGCCTAAGGCTGGCGATCCAGAACGCCAAGGCACAGTCGATGCCCAAGGACAATATCGAGCGCGCGATCAAGAAGGCTGCCGGCGGCGATGCGGAGAACTACGAGGAAGTCCGCTATGAAGGCTACGGCCCGGGAGGCGTCGCCGTCATCGTCGAGGCGCTCACCGACAACCGCAACCGCACCGCGTCCAACGTCCGCTCGATTTTCACGAAGGCGGGCGGCGCCCTCGGCGAAACCGGCTCGGTTTCCTTCTCCTTCGATCGCGTCGGCGAAATCACCTATAAGCTGACCGCCGGCGATGCCGACAAAATGATGGAAGCCGCGATCGAGGCGGGCGCCGACGACGTCGCGACGGACGAGGAAAGCCACACGATCATCTGCGGTTTCGAGGATATCGGCGAGGTCTCCAAGGCGCTCGAAGGCACGCTTGGCGAAGCCGAAACCGTCAAGGCGATCTGGAAGCCTCAGAACACGGTGCCGGTCGACGAGGAAAAGGCGCAGTCGCTGATGAAGCTGATCGACAACCTCGAAGACGATGACGACGTCCAGAACGTCTATTCCAACTTCGAAGTCAGCGACGAGGTTCTCGCGAAGCTCTCGGCCTGATGCTCCGATCTGGCGTCGAACCGACCCGCATTGCCGCCGCAATGCGGGTCTTTTGCCTCTCAGAGGCTGCCTCCTAGGGCAAGCGTCAGCGAATTGTCGATGTGCTGCTTCAGCGCCGCAACCGCGTCGGCCTCCCTGCCGTCGCGCAGGGCTTCGAGAAACGCCAGATGCTCCCCGATCACGCGCACGGCATTGGAGGGCGTCACCCGGATGCGCGACTGCACCGCCATGCGTATCTTGATCGCTGTCACGCGATAGACATTGTCGATCAGGGCATTCCCCATGGTGGCGACCAGCCGGGCATGCATGTTCCAGTCCAGCCGCTGGAACCGGTTCGACAGATCGGGATCCGCTGCGCGGTCGAGGCTCGCACGCGCCTCCTGATGCGCCGCAATCCAGGCGTCCATCTCTTCGGGCGGCAGGAATTTGAGCGCGTGCGGAACCGCGCTCGTCTCGATCATCGCACGCAGTTGATAGGCATCGCGCACGAAGGCGACGTCTAGGCTCGGCACCATCAGGCCGCGCTTGGGAAGCGTCTGGAGCAGGCCTTCGGCCTCGAGGCGCGGGACCGCCTCACGCACGGCACCAAGGGTCGCCCCCGTCTTCTCGACGAGCTCGCGCTGCGAGACCATCTGGCCGGGCTTGAGCACACCTTCGTTCAGAAGATCCTCGATGCGGTCATAGGCTGCCTGGCGCAAGGGTGCGTGGCCGGACCGTTGTCCGCCCTGCCGATTGAAATCGTCGGCGTGAAGCCCTGCGTCGCTCATCGTTCCACCCGTTCCGAGCTTGACATACTACTAACATGTTAGTCACTTGTCATCCGCGAAATTATGGTTATCCTAAGGGTTCGTTCCGGCCGCGGGAGGAGATGCGGCTCGAGACGATCCACAGATGAATACCGGAATTTCGGCCCTCGGGTGCCGCCGGTCGAGGTGAAGACACCCGACGTTTCGAATGGGAGGAAACTATGAAGACGAAATTCACGCGCCGCTCCGTGCTTGCCATGTCGGCGGCGGCGGCCGCCTTGCCGTTGATGTCGCGGGTGGCTTTTGCCGCGGATAAACCGGTGCTCAGGCTTTCGACGCCTGCATCCGATACCGACCAGCGCTCCGTGGCGCTGATGGAGAAATTCGCGCCGAGCATTGCCGATTTCGCCACCTTCGAGCCGCACTGGAACGCGACCCTGTTCAAGCAGGGCACCGAACTCGAGGCGATTGCCCGCGGCAATCTGGAGATGGCGATCACCTCGGCGCAGGAACTCGCCGTTTTCCTGCCGGAGTTCTCGATCTTTTCGGCCGGCTACGTTCATAAGGACGCGGCGCATCAGGTGAAGGTCTTCAATGACCCGCTGATGGATCCGTTGAAGCAGAAGGTCGAGGACGAGCTCGGCGTCAAACTGCTGACGGTGATGTATCTCGGCCGTCGCCAGCTCAATCTGCGTGAGTCCAAGGACGAGCTCACCGTGATGACGCCCGCGGATCTCAAGGGCGTGACGCTGCGTATGCCCGGCACCGATGCCTGGCAGTTCCTCGGCAGGGCGCTCGGCGCCAATCCGGTGCCGATGGCCTTCACCGAAATCTATACCGGCCTGCAGACCGGCGCCATCGACGGGCAGGACAATCCGCTGCCGACAGTGGTGGACGCGAAGTTCTACGAAGTCACCAAGCAGATCTGCATGACCTCGCATCTGGTCGACCTCAATTACCTGGCGATCTCCAAGAAGACGTTCGACGGCTTCTCCGCGGAACAACAGGCCGCGCTGCAAAAGGCCGCCGACGATGCCGCGGAATTCGGCCGCCAGAACCAGCTGAAGAAGGAAGACGAACTCGTTGCCTTCCTGAAGGAGAAGGGGCTCGAGATATACGAGCCGGACATCGCAGCCTTCCGGGACCACGTGCAGAAGATGTTCCTGGAGAGCGAATTCGCCGCCGCCTGGCCTGCCGGCATGCTGGACAAGATCAACGCGCTCGCAGCCTGACGAGATCGGCGCCGCATTTGGCTTTGTGTTCACGATGCGGCGACCGCGCTATCCGTTGAATTCGCCGCATTCGTGCAGCGTCAGGTAACCCGTTTGACTATAGCGCCGCGCGTCCTATCAGGCGCGCAAAGGTCGCTGTAGCACTTTGAATTGCTGCATGTCTTTGTCCTTAAATCGAGGTCGATTTAGGAGATATGCAGTGGCAATATGGTTTGGGAGACCCCAAATGACCGGCCTTTTCAAGGGGTTGCTAAAGGGGGCGGAAGCCGTCGGCGCGCTGATGATGCTGGCCCTTTTTGCCACCTTCCTGCTGCAGATATTCTCCCGCTACGTTATGGACCAGCCTTTCGGCTGGACGCTGGAGCTTTGCCTTATCCTGTGGGTGTGGATCGTGTTCTTCGGCTGCGCATTCTTCGTGCGCAACGAGGACCACATAACCTTCGATCTCCTCTACCGTTCGACTTCGGCCGGTCCGCGCCGTGTCATGGCCGCAGTGTCGGCCCTGGCGATCGTCGCGGGCCTCTCGTGGTCGCTGTTGCCCACGTGGGACTGGATCGACTTCCTCCGCATCAAGAGAAGCCCGACGCTGCGCGTGCCCATGCGTGACGTCTATGTCATCTATGCCGTATTTCTCGTGGCCGTGATCGGCGCCTACGCCTGGAGGCTTGTCCGAATATTGAAGGACGGGGTCGCTGACGAGGATGCGCCCGAACATGATGAGGCCCGGCCGTGAGCGTCGCCCTTTCCCTTTGCCTCCTGGCGATCTTTGTGCTTGCCGCCATCGGCACGCCGGTCGCCTATTCCATTCTGGTCGGTTCCATCGTCTACCTTGCGGTGAAAGGACAGGACGTCGCCATTGCTGGCGAGCAGATGGCCTCCGGTCTCTACGACAGTTTCGTCCTGCTCGCGGTACCGCTCTTCATCGTTGCCGCCAACATCATGAATGCAGGGACGATCTCCGAGCGGCTCCTGAAATTCTGCGTGGCGACCGTCGGGCGGTTCCGCGGCGGGCTCGGTCATGTGAACGTCGTCTCGTCGATCATTTTCTCCGGCATGTCGGGCTCCGCGGTTGCCGATGCGGCGGGCGTTGGGCGCATCGTCACCGAGATGATGAGGAAAAGCGGCCACTATTCGCGCGGCTATGCGGCGGCGCTGACGGCGGCGTCCGCCACGATCGGCCCGATCATTCCCCCCTCGATCCCGATGGTTCTTTATGCGCTCGTCTCCAACACGTCCGTCGGCTACCTGTTCCTCGGCGGCGTTACGCCCGGGCTAACGATGGGCGCCGTGCTGATGGGCATGAACATCCTCTACGCACACCGGCGCGGTATCGCTGCCGACGCGGCGGTGCCCTTGCGCGAAGTTCCGCGCCTCACCCTCCAGGCCTTTCCGGTCCTGCTGATGCCGGCGATCCTGCTTTACGGCATCTATGGCGGTATCGCCACGCCCACGGAAGCTGCGGCAATAGCTGCAGCCTATGCGCTGTTCCTGGCGACCGTGTTTTACCGATCGCTGACGCTGAAGGCCTTCTACGAGGTCCTCGTGGACAGCGCCCGCCCATCTGCCGCCGTGGGCCTCGTGATCGGCGGCGCCCTGGTGCTGAACTACATCGTGGCCTCGGAGAATATCGGCACGACGATCGCTCAGACGCTCGCCGGCATCGACGTGTCGCCGCTTGCCTTCATGCTCGGCATCAACCTGCTTCTGCTTGCTCTCGGCTGCGTGCTCGACGCCTCGACGATCATTCTCGTCATCATTCCGCTGTTCATTCCGGCCTGCCGGGAACTCGGCATCGACCTCGTCTATTTCGGCGTCGTCGCCGTGGTGAATACGATGATCGGCCTCGTCACGCCGCCCTATGGAATCCTGCTCTTCGTCATCAATGCAACGACAAGAATTCCGCTTGCCGAAATCATCCGCGAAATCTGGGCCTTCGTTGCGGCGCTCATCCTCGCGCTCATCATGATGATCCTGTTCCCCGAGATCATTCTCTGGCTGCCTCGGCTTTTTGGCTATGCCGGCTGATCCCACCCACGGAGCCTCAAGTGACCAAACGCGTCGCCGGAATCATTCCCGTCATGATCACGCCCTTCGGCCCTGACGGAAAAATCGACTGGGACGGCTATGAAGCCCTGATCGAATGGTACATCGCCAATGGCTCGGAGGCGCTTTTCGCCGCCTGCCAGTCCTCCGAAATGCGGTTTCTGTCGCTCGAGGAGCGCGTGGATCTCTCGCGCTTCGCCGTCGAAAAGGTTGCTGGCCGCATACCGGTGGTTTCCTCCGGACATATTTCCGACGGTCTCGACGATCAGATCACGGAACTCACGGCCATTGCCGACAGCGGGGCGGATGCGGTCATCCTCGTCTCGAACCGGCTGGCGCCGGAGACCGGCGGCGCGGCGGAGATGCGCGCATCGTTCGATGCCCTGCTCCAAGCCCTGCCGAAGGACGTGCCGCTTGGCCTCTATGAATGCCCGGCGCCCTATCGCCGGCTTCTCAGCGATGACGAGATCGATTTCTGCGCGCAGTCGGGCCGCTTCATCCTCTTGAAGGATGTTTCCTGCGATCTCGACATCGTCAGGCGCAGGGCGAAGATCACCGAAGATACGCCATTCCTCATCTGCAACGCCAATGCGGCGATCGCCTATCCGGCCATGCAGGCGACCGGTGCCGGCTTCTGCGGTGTGATGAACAATTTCCACCCGGATCTTTACCGCTGGCTGCAGGATCATGGGTCGAAATATCCCGAATTCGCCGAGGAACTAGCGGTCTTCCTAGTGCTTTCGGCACAGACGGAACCGATGGGCTATCCGAAACTTGCCAAGCTCTACCACAAGAGGCTCGGCACCTTTGCGGATACGTCCAGCCGCGCCGTGCCCTATGACATCCACGAGAAATATTGGGCGCTCGAGGCCGTCATCGACCGGATCGTCCAGGGAACGGACATGTTCCGCGCCAGGATCAAGGCGTTACAGCACCGCGCGTCTTTTTAGACGCGCAAAGGTTCGCTGTAACTCCTGGAAGCTGCGCACCGAGCTTTCCGAAAATCGTTGCGATCTCTGGGCCGATGCTCTTGGCGGCGCCGCGGTTTAACTGGTCATTGCGGCAAGGCTCCGCTGCGCCTCGCCGAAGAGCCCGACCGAATGGAGCCGTGCCTCCATGTCGAAGATCGGCATGGAGATGATCAGTTCGTCGGCCTTGGTGAGGTCGAGGAAGGACGCGATCTTCCGGCGGACCGTGTCGGGACTGCCGACCACCGCATGGGCGATTGCGTGGTCGACGAAGATCTTCTCATCAGCGCTCCATAGGCCGTCCATCGACTTAACCGGCGGCGGAAAGCGGCCCCGGGCATTGCGGCGGAGCGCTGCGAAGGACTGCTGCATCGAGGTGAAGAGATAGTTGGCCTCCTCATCCGTTTCGGCGGCAACGCCCATGACGCCGACCATCACATGCGGCCTGTCGAGCTCAGGCGAGGGCGTGAAGCGCTCGCGGTAGATCTCGAGCGCGGAGAGCAGCATGTCCGGGGCGAAATGCGAGGCGAAGGCGAAGGGAAGCCCCAGCATGCCGGCGAGGTGGGCGCTGAAATGGCTGGAGCCGAGCAGCCAAATCGGCACGTTGGAATCGGCACCGGGTACGGCGATGATTTTCTGGTCCTCGGTGACCGGACCGAGCAATGCCCGAAGCTCGACGACATCGTTCGGGAAATTGTTGGCGCTCGCCTCCATGTTGCGCCGCAGCGCCTGCGCGGTGCGCGTGTCCGTGCCGGGCGCGCGGCCAAGGCCGAGATCGATGCGGCCGGGATAAAGCGCTGCCAGGGTGCCGAATTGTTCGGCGATCACCAGCGGCGAGTGGTTGGGCAGCATGATGCCGCCCGATCCGACGCGGACCGTCCGCGTCGCCGAAGCGACATGCGAAATGACGAGCGACGTTGCCGCACTGGCAATACCTTTCATGCCGTGATGCTCGGCCAACCAGAAGCGTTTGTACCCGTTCTCTTCGGCCGCGATTGCCAGCTGGCGGGAGTTCTCGAGCGATTGCGCGACGCTGCCGCCTTCGGTGATCGGCGACAGGTCGAGAATGGAGAAGGGGACCATGGCAATGCCTTTTTCTCTAAGGGAAATTGATCGATGGCAATGTAGGTTCAAGTTTCCTCAATCCAAGGTTTGTCCGGCCGTTTCCGCCGGTGCCAGATCTTTCTGTGCAATGTTTTTGTTTTGTTCACTTTTTACTGGCAGCGTCTCATCGACCGACATAGGGTGAGATATGCAGACTACGATTCGCATCATCGGCATCGATCCGGGCCTGAGGCGCACCGGTTGGGGGATTATCGAAACGCTCGGCAATTCGTTGCGCTTCGTCGCTTCCGGGACGGTGACCTCGGACGGCGAGATGGACCTCGCTTCCCGCCTCTGCCAGCTGCATGACGGGCTTGCCGACGTAGTGCACAGCTTCCAGCCGCACGAGGCGGCCGTCGAGCAGACCTTCGTCAACAAGGACGCGACCGCAACCTTGAAGCTCGGTCAAGCGCGCGGCATTGCCATGCTGGTTCCCGCGCGAGCGGGCTTGCGGGTTGCAGAATACGCGCCAAACGCTGTCAAGAAGGCGGTGATCGGCGTCGGGCACGGCGAGAAGCAGCAGATCCATATGATGCTGAAGGTGCTGATGCCGAAGGCCGAGTTCAAGGGCAACGACGCTGCCGACGCGCTTGCCATCGCCATTTGCCACGCCCATAACCGCCAGGCGATCACCAGCCGCCTGGCGGCGCTTGCAGGGTAGGGCAATGGGGCCTCAGATTGGAATGATGGCGCAATAGGATAACGAGAGCCAGATGATCGGTAAACTGAAGGGCACCATCGACGAAATCGGCGAGGATTTCGTCGTGCTCGACGTGCATGGCGTCGGCTATGTCGCCCATTGTTCGGCGCGCACCCTTGGCAAGCTTGGATCGGCAGGGGAGGCGGCGGTGCTCTTCATCGAGACCTATGTGCGCGAGGACCAGCTGAAGCTTTTCGGTTTCCTGACGGCGCTTGAGCGCGAATGGTTCCGCCTGTTGCAAACAGTCCAGGGGGTGGGATCGAAGGTGGCGCTGGCGCTGCTTTCGACGCTGACGCCGAGCGAGCTTGCCAATGCCGTCGCGCTACAGGACAAAACGTCGGTTGCACGCGCCCCCGGCGTGGGCCCGAAGGTGGCGGTGCGCATCGTGACCGAGCTCAAGAACAAGGCGCCGGCCTTTGTCGGCGAGATGTCGGCCCCGATCGGCTTCAAGCAGGAACTCAGCGAGGGGGCCGCCTCCGCACCGGTTGCGGATGCGGTCTCCGCCCTGACCAATCTCGGCTATTCGCGCGACCAGGCGGCAAATGCCGTTGCCGCGGCTCTGAAGAATGGTGGGGAAGGCGGCGACAGCGCCAAGCTGATCCGGCTCGGCTTGAAGGAGCTGGCTCGATGAGCCTTTCTGCGGCCGCAATCGCATCGGAATGAGCCTCGCGGGAGCGATCGGACTGGATCGGCGGCGGCGCTCGCATTATGGTTGAGAGCTGCACCGTGCCTGCGGATGGCCGTGCGACCCAGCCCGCAAATGGAAGATTGAAATGAATGAAGCCCCACGCCTGATAGCGCCGGAAAAGCGTGGTGAAGACATCGATGCGACCTTGCGTCCGCAGTCCCTCGATGAATTCACCGGCCAGGCTGAGGCCCGCGCCAATCTCAAGATATTCATCGAGGCGGCGCGCAATCGCGGCGAGGCGCTCGACCACGTGCTCTTCGTCGGTCCCCCCGGTCTCGGCAAGACGACGCTGGCGCAGATTATGGCGAAGGAACTGGGCGTCAATTTCCGCTCGACCTCCGGTCCGGTGATCGCCAAGGCCGGCGACCTCGCAGCACTCCTCACCAATCTCGAGGAGCGCGACGTGCTCTTCATCGACGAGATCCATCGCCTGAACCCGGCGGTCGAGGAAATTCTCTATCCGGCGATGGAGGATTTTCAGCTCGATCTCATCATAGGCGAAGGGCCGGCGGCGCGTTCCGTGAAGATCGACCTCTCCAAGTTCACCCTGGTCGCCGCGACGACCCGCCTCGGGCTCCTGACGACGCCCTTGCGCGACCGCTTCGGCATTCCCGTTCGGCTCAATTTTTACACCGTCGACGAGCTGGAACTGATCGTGCGGCGCGGTGCGCGGCTGATGGGCCTCGGCATGACGGATGCGGGCGCGCGCGAAATCGCCCGTCGGGCGCGTGGCACGCCGCGAATAGCCGGGCGCCTTCTGCGGCGCGTGCGCGATTTCGCGGAGGTTGCCCGCGTCGAAGCCGTGACGCGGGAGCTTGCCGACGAGGCCCTTACACGGCTGCTCGTCGACAATATGGGCCTCGACCAGCTCGACCGCCGCTACCTGACAATGATCGCTCAGAATTTCGGTGGCGGGCCCGTCGGCATCGATACGATTGCAGCAGGGCTTTCTGAGCCGCGCGACGCGATCGAGGACATCATCGAGCCCTACCTAATCCAGCAGGGCTTCATCCAGCGCACCCCGCGCGGCCGCGTGCTGACGGCCAATGCATGGAAGCATCTCGGCCTCAGTCCGCCCAAGGAGATCGAGGCGGCGCAATTCCGGCTGACGCTCAAGGACGACTGAGATGATCACCCGTCGCGGCTTCATGACGTTGGTCGGCGGCGGGTTCGCAAGCTTCGCTGCGCTTGGCGGCTATGCCTTTGCCGTCGAGCCGCTCGCGCGGCTCTCAATTGCGCGCTATCGTGTGATCCCGCCCGGCTGGACGCCGGGCCTAAAGCTCCGTCTCGTCGCACTCGCCGATCTGCATGCCTGCGAGCCCTGGATGCCGGCCGACCGTATCATTTCGATCTGCAAGCGCGCCAACAGCCTCGGCGGCGATGCAATCCTGCTCCTCGGCGACTATGCCTCCGGCATGAATTTCGTCACGCGTCACGTCCATTCGAGCGAATGGTCGAAGGCGCTCTCGACACTGCAAGCGCCACTGGGCGTACACGCGGTGATGGGCAATCACGACTGGTGGGAAGACAGGACCGCCCAGAAGAGCGGCGGTGGCGAGACTTTTGCGCACCGGGCGCTGATGGGCGTCGGGATCGAGGTCCACAGCAATCGCGCCATCCGCCTCGAGAAGGACGGCTTCGGCTTCTGGATTGCGGGGCTCGAGGACCAGCTCGCGCTTCGCCCGGGCAAGATCTGGAACCGGCGGCGCATGGCCGGCCTCGACGATCTCGACGGCACGCTCGCGCAGGTGACGGATGAGGCACCAGTCATCCTGCTGGCGCACGAACCCGACATCTTTCCAAAAGTGCCGCCGCGCGTCTCGCTGACGCTTTCCGGGCACACCCATGGCGGACAGGTGCGGCTTGCCGGCTATTCGCCCGTCGTCCCGTCCCGTTTCGGCGATCGCTATGCCTATGGACATATCGTCGAGGAGGATCGCAATCTGATCGTCTCGGGCGGTCTCGGCTGCTCCATCGCCCCGGTCCGCCTCGGGGTGCCGCCGGAGATCGTGGTGGTCGATCTAGGGTAAGGGGAAAATCGCCGGCGGCTGCGACGTTGCCAGCCTCCCTTTTTACCGGACATTCCGCGCTAATTCCCGAACCGTGGCCGCCAGGCGTTCCTGCCCGCCCGAAGTCCACCCAAGCGCGCGCAGTCTGTCCGTGGCCATGATCTTGAAACCGCTTGGCTCCGCCGCCGGCGGCAAGGTATGGGGACAGCCGGTTGCAGATTGAAGCACAGCGAGAATCTCACGGTTTCCGGTCAGCACGTCGGAGACATTGAAGACCTTGCCGGAGACTTTTGCCGCATCCGTTTCGAGCATCAGGCGCACGGCCTGCGCGACCTCGTCGCCGTGGACTTCGGTGCCGATGCGCGACGGCACGGGTTTTCCCGCGAGGTAGTCGGCAAAGAGTCCGCTCCATTTGTGTTTACGGCCCGGCCCGGCTGGCCCGTAGACGCCGGTCACGCGCAGGTTCGCGGTGACGAATCCGGGGCCGGCGAGCGATTTCAACGCCTCTTCCGCCGCAAGCTTGACCGCGCCGTAGAGGGTGTCCGGTTCAGTGGGCGTGTCTTCATCGAGGACAGGCGACGAGGTTTCGCCATAGACGGCGCGGCTGGAAAGAAAGACTGTGCGGCGCACGCCGGCGGCGCGTGCCTCCTCGAAGAGGCGCACCGAGCCGTCGAGATTGGCGCGGCGGAACCCCTTCGGGTCTCCGCCTTCGCCGCCCCGGTACTTGCCCTCGACATGCTCGAAGGCCGCGTGGACGAAATAATAGACGTCGTCGAAAGCGGCGGTCTGGTCGCGGTCCGGATCGAGGTGAAGAGACACGTATGCCACGGCTCGCGAGAAGAAGCCTTCCGGCGGCCGCGAACGGCCACCAACGGTCACCTTATAACCGCATGCAAGCAACTGCTCGACGACGAAGCGGCCCACGAACCCGGTGCCGCCGGAGACGAGGACGCGGGTCATGACGACGCGCCGGCGCGTGCCGGATTCTCGAGCGCGGCAGGATCGGGAATGTTCTTGCCGGTCAGGTAGGCATGCCAAAGCTCGATCAGCGGGCGCAGGCTGTCCGCGCGCGGATGATCCTTTTCCCACGGCTTTTCGTACTGGTAGTGAAGGATGGCGATCGAGCGCCAATCCCAGAGGCCGGGCAGGTTGAACCAGACATATTGCAACATGTTCATCGTTACCGGCAGGCCGTGCCAATCGGGGAAGAAATCTTGCAGGAAGGTCTGGTCTGTGCGCGGCCAGAAGGCGCCCGGCGCATCGAGGGCCGTCAGCATCCTTTCGAATGTCGCAGGCGAGGGCTCTGCGACGAATACGCCGGAGTTCAGCCGATGGAAATCGGCAAGGCTCTCATAGACGTTCGGTGCCGCCGAAAATTGCGGATAGAGGAACAGCTTGTCGATATTGCGCAGAACGAGCGCGTCGGCGTCTATGAAGACGCAGCGCTCGTAATCGGTGAGCTGCCAGAGCCGCAGCTTGCAGAAATTGTCGAGCGGCGAGTGGAAGGCGGGCTTGCGGCCTTTCGTGAAGGGTGCCTGGTCGTGCACGTTCCGGCGCGCATGGCGGGCGTTGAATTCGTCGGAAAGCGGCAGGAGTTCCGTTTCGATCAGCCGGCAGTCGAATTCCGCGAGCGGCTTGAGCGCGGAGATATCCACTCCGCCCGTGTGCAGCACCACGATATCTGCCGTCGTCTCCGTGCGGCGGATCGAGCGGGCGAGCGCGCGCGCGCCCAGTGCATAGTCGGCATTGGTGACGAGCGTCACGAAGGCCTGGCTGGCCGCGGGCGGCGAGGACGGGTGGAGCCCTTCCGAAGCGGTCGTCTGTGCGATCATGAAACGGATTTCAGCCGCTTGCCCTCCGGATCGTGATTGATCAGCGGAGCGATGTCCCTGGTCCAGGCAGACACGGCCGGCACGCGCGAGCGGTCGACGCGATAGGCGAATTTCTTCGCGACGTCGACGATCTCCGAGAGCAGCCCGTCCGCAAGGCGAATGGGCTCGAGCCCGAGCGCGAGGAACTTCTCGTTGTGCACGACGAGATCGTTCTCCGCCGCCTCCTTGCGCGGATTGGGCAGCCAGGCGATCTCGGAGCCGGTCGTTTTGGCGACCATCTCGGCAAGGTCGCGGACGCGATGCGTCTCGGTCATCTGATTGAAGATCTCGACGCGGCTGCCGCGTGCCGGCGGTTTCCGCAGCGCGAGTTCGATGCAGCGCACCGAATCCTGGATATGGATGAAGGCGCGGGTCTGGCCGCCAGTGCCGTGCACCGTCAGCGGATAGCCGATCGCCGCCTGGATCAGGAAGCGGTTCAGGACCGTACCATAGTCGCCGTCATAGTCGAAGCGGTTGATGAGCTGCGGATGGCGCCGGGTCTGTGCCGTATGCGTGCCCCAGACGATGCCCTGGTGCAGGTCGGTAATCCTGAGCCCGTCGTTCTTGGCATAGAACTGGAAGAGCAACTGATCGAGGCACTTGGTCATGTGATAGATCGAGCCGGGATTTGACGGGTAGAGGATCTCCTGGCTTACTGTCTCGCCACCCAGGGTCTCGATCCCGACGGGCAGGTAGCCTTCGGGAATGGCCGCGCCGATCGTCGAATAGCCGTAGACGCCCATGGTGCCGAGATGCACGAGATGGGCATCGAGATCGATTTCCACCAGCGCGTTCAGCAGGTTATGGGTGGCATTGACGTTGTTGTTGACCGTGTAATTCTTGTGCCGGTCACTCTTCATCGAATAGGGAGCGGCCCGCTGCTCGGCAAAGTGCACGATCGCGTCGGGGCGATGTTCCTGCAGCCATTTCTTCAGGAGTTCGTAGTCGCGGGCGAGGTCGATCAGGTTGAAGTGGATGCGCCGACCGGTCTCCGCGTGCCAGATGCGGGTGCGTTCCTGGATGGAATCCATCGGGGTCAAGGATTGCACGCCAAGCTCGGTGTCTATCCAGCGGCGGGAGAGATTGTCGAGAATGTGGATGTCGTGGCCCGCATCGGACAGATGGAGCGCGGTGGGCCAGCCGACGAAACCGTCACCGCCGAGGACTGCAATTTTCATGCACGATTCTCCTGATCGGGAGGAAGGGACGGATCATCAGATAGGACAGGATTGTGACAAAGCTACAAATACTTGCAATTGCCTTTTCGATCCTGCACAGGAAAGCAAATCCTCCCGGAGAACGCCATGTCACTGATTTCGCTTGCCGGCGAGTTGACCGAAACCGGCCATCGACTGATCCAGCGGGTTTATTACGCGGACACCGATTTTTCCGGCCTCGTCTATCACGCCCGCTATCTTCACTTCATGGAAAGGGCCCGGACCGATTATCTCAGGCTGCTCGGGGTCGAACAGGCATCGCTCGCGATCGAGGGCGATTCGGAGGGGCTCGTCTTCGTCGTTCATCGGATGGAAATCGACTTCAAGACACCCGCGCGGATGGATGACGTGCTGACGATCGAAACCGTGACCGATAAGGCCGGCGGCGCCAAGATGGTGCTGCACCAACAAATCCGGCGCGGCGATGCGCTGCTGATTGCGGCAAAGGTCATTATTGCGGTGATAAACGGTCAGGGCCGGCCTCGCCGGCTGCCGGAGGCGCTGGCCGCGAAGTTTCTGGCTGCCCAGACTGCGGCGGCCTGAGCCGGAACGCCCTCAGCCCCCGACCGCCTCCAGCACCTTCTTCGTCAACGATTGCCTGGCCTTGCCGAACTCCCGCCAGGGATCCGTGTCGCTTTCGATCCGCTTGAGGATGTCGGCCATCTGGAAAGTATTGGCCGCATCCAGGGCTTCGAGTTCGCCCCATCCGACCGGCGTGGCGATCGGCCCGCCCTCCCGCGCACGGGTGGAATAGGGGGCGATCGCCGTGGCGCCGCGTTCGTTTCTCAGCCAATCGATGAAGATCCGGCCCTTTCGTTTGGCCTTCGACATGGTGGCCACGAATTGGTCGGGATCGCGATCGGCGAAACGCTGCGCGATCGCCTTGGCAAAGCGCTTCACCTCGTCCCAGGCGGCGCGGCGAACAAGCGGCACGACCACATGCAGGCCCTTGCCGCCGGTCACCAGGGCGAAGGAGGTCAGGCCGATCCCGCCGAGCTCGTCTCGCAGCGCCGCGGCCGCGTGCTTCACAATGGCGAAGGCGACGCTAGGGTCGGGATCGAGGTCGAAGACCAGGCGGTCCGGCTGATCCAGCTTGTCGATGGTTGAACCCCAGATGTGAAACTCGAGGGTCCCCATCTGAACGGCGGCGACCAGCCCCTCGGCACCGTGCAGATACATGTAGTTCTTGGTCTCGCCGGATGCTTCCTCGATCGGAACCTCCCGTATGTCGTTCGGAAAGCCGTCGCTCGCATGCTTCTGGTAGAAGCACTTCCGCTGCCGCCCTTGCGGGCAGCGCACCAGGGAGAGGGGATGATCGGCCGCGAGCGGCAGCATCCGCTCGGCGACGACGGCATAGTAGCGGGCAAGATCGATCTTGCTGATGCCTTGGCCCTGGAAGAGGATCCG
Source organism: Sinorhizobium sojae CCBAU 05684 (assembly GCF_002288525.1). Taxonomy (NCBI): domain Bacteria; kingdom Pseudomonadati; phylum Pseudomonadota; class Alphaproteobacteria; order Hyphomicrobiales; family Rhizobiaceae; genus Sinorhizobium; species Sinorhizobium sojae. The sequence continues at coordinate 2,686,209 of NZ_CP023067.1, read as the reverse complement.
GTCGGGGTTGGAGATGCGGATGCCGAGCACCTCGTCCTCGCCCTTCGGCGTGCGCCTGGCGCTCTTCGTTGCCGGGAATTTGTTCGTGCCGGTCTTGGCCTTGGCGGTTGTGGGATTCGGCGTTTCCAGTTTCACGGCCCTGGCCTCCTTGTCCTCTCGCAGTCCCTGGAACGAGCCGTGGCGGATATGGCCGTCATCGGTGAACTCGGCGAAATCAACTTCCGCCACCAGGTCCGGCTTCAGCCACACGCCATCGCGGCTTCGTTCCCGCGGCACCGCATCGAAGGGCGGCGTCGCGCGTCTGCGCCCGGCGAAAAGCGCAGCGAGTTCCTCGAGCGCCTTGCCGGTGAAACCGGTACCGACACCGCCGCGATAGACGAGCTTGCCGCTCTCGAAGGTCCCGACCAAGAGGGACGCGAAGGGTCGGCCCTTTTTCGACGAGGGTGTATAGCCGCCGATCACGAATTCCTGGCGTTTCGTGCATTTGACCTTCAGCCAGCTCCGCGTTCGACCGCTGCGATAGGCAGCGTTCGCCTCCTTGGCGAGGATGCCTTCCTGCCCGGCCCTGCACATGGCGGCAAGCACATGCGCGCTGTTGCCGCGCACATGCTCGCTGTACTGGACCGTTGCCGTCACGCCGAGTGTGTCGAGCAGCGCCTTCAGCTTCGCCTTTCTTTCGACGAGCGGTTTACGACTCAGGTCCTTGCCGTCGAGTTCGATCAGGTCGAAGGCGTATAGACGGGTGCTGGCACCGGTCTTGAGTGCCTTCTGGAGCGCCGAAAAATTGGAGCCTTCCTGCGACAGCGCCACCACTTCGCCGTCGATCAGCGCCGACTTGCAGTCGAGTTCGGCAAGCGCGGAGGCGATCGCGGGGAATTTCCCGGTCCAGTCGAGGCCGTTGCGCGTGTAGCAGCGCGCTCCATCGCCGCCGACAGCGCAAATCAGCCGGTAGCCGTCGAACTTCACCTCGCTCAGCCAATCGTCTCCGGCGGGTGCCTTTGTCACCAGCGTCGCAAGCTGAGGCGGCCGGAAGCTCGGTGCCTTCGCGGAGGTTCGCGACCGGCGCCTCTGCCGATCGACGCTCTCGGCAATCGCACCGGCCTTGAGATTGGCCGCCGTGCTCCTGTTCGAATGCCAGACGCGCGCTTGTCCTTCGCCCTTGCCGGCGGCAATCTCTTCCATCGTGCGGCCGGTGCGGATGCTCGTCACCTGGTCTTCGACGAGCGTATCGCCGTCCTCGCGGGCGTGGCCGTCGCTCTGCTTGACGAGCAGCCAGTTTTCGCGTTTCTCGCCTCTCTGCGGCCGCATGCGGACAAGCGCCCAACCGCCCTGCATACGACTGCCGTAGAGGCGGAAGGAGAGCTTGCCCTTCTTCAGCCCCTCGGTCGGGTCTCCTTCCGGCTCCCACCAGCCGGTGTCCCAGAGCATCACCGTGCCGCCGCCATACTCACCCTCGGGGATCGTGCCCTCGAAATCGCCATAGGCGAGCGGGTGATCCTCCGTGCGCACGGCAAGGCGCTTGTCTTCAGGGTCGAGGCTCGGCCCCCGCGTGACGGCCCAGCTCTTCAGCACGCCCTCCCATTCGAGGCGGAAGTCGAAATGTAGCCGGGTCGCGTCGTGCTTCTGGACGAGAAAGCGCTTTCTGCCCTGATGCCCTCGCGCGACGGTTCCCCTCGGTTCACGCGTCCGGGTGAAATCGCGACGTCGATTATATTCGGAAAGCGGTTCGCTGCGCGCGGCCATGGACGCTCCTCACGCCGACTTCCGCCGGCTGCGACCGGACGACGAGGATTGCGCCTTGGTCTTCTTGCCTTCGCTGCCCTCCAGGCTCTTCTTCAACGCGGTCACCAGGTCGACGACATTCTCGCCGCGCCGCTGCACGCGCTCCTCCTTCTCGATCTCGACGCGCCCCGATTTGCCCTTCACCTTCCGCTTCACCAGATCCTGGAGTGCGGCCGCGTAGTTGTCCTTGAAGGCCCCCACATCGAAGGGTGCGGACTTGCGGTCGATGAGCGCGGTCGCGACCTCCAGGAGTTCCTTCTCCGCCTTCTTCCCGGAGATCTCCGAGAACATCGGATCGGCTTTGCGCGACTCGACGTCGACCGGCCCTATGCCTCCGCCAACTTCTGATAGCGGATCGGCTTGCCGGACGGCTTGTGGATCTGGCGAAACGAGATTCGAGCCCCCGTCCGCATCGCGCTGAAGAGCTCGACGGGGACCAGGGAGAGGCGAAGCTGACCTTTCCACAATGCGCGCGCTACCATCGCCACACCTCATTCTTCGCGGCGGCCGGATTGCGGCGCTGGCGGTTCCCGAGTCTGTCTCGGCGGCCTAAAAACATGGAACCGAAACGTTCAAATCGCGGTGAAGTTCCGCCTGTGGCGACGTTCGGTAATACTCCTTTAACTATAACGGTGTCTTAATCTGTGTATCAGGATTTGTGCAGTGCACGTCATCCTTTGACCAAAATTGACGGCAAGAAGGCAGGCTAAAGCAAAAGATCGCAATGCCGCGATGGTTGGCAATGCCGGGGCATACTTGCAAAAGACGTTTGGGCAACCCGGTCATGAGCATGAGCCGCTCTGCCGGGTATTTGGATTCGGGGACTGAATCGATGGAACAGGTAGGATTGGCCGCGACGAGCGATGTGACCCTCTGGTCGCTGTTCATGCAGGCGGGCCTTGTCGTGAAGCTGGTCATGCTGGGTCTGATCGGAGCCTCGGTCTGGACCTGGGCGATCGTCGTCGACAAGTCGCTGAATTACGGGCGCGTCCGGCGCCAGCTCGACAGTTTCGAGCAGGTCTTCTGGTCTGGACAGTCGCTGGAGGAGCTCTATCGCACGCTTTCGGATCGGAACACGACGGGCATGGGCGCGATCTTCGTCTCGGCGATGCGCGAGTGGAAGAAGAGCTTCGAGCGCGGCGCTCGTTCGCCGATCGGCCTGCAGATGCGCATCGACCGCGCGATGGACGTGACGCTCGCCCGCGAATCCGAAAGCCTCGAAGCGCGGCTCGGCTCGCTGGCGACCATCGGCTCGGCGGCTCCCTTTATCGGCCTCTTCGGTACCGTCGTCGGCATCATGACCTCGTTCCAGGCGATCGCCGGTTCGAAGTCGACCAACCTCGCCGTCGTTGCGCCCGGGATCGCCGAGGCGCTGCTGGCGACCGCGATCGGCCTGCTTGCCGCTATCCCGGCCGTCATCGCCTACAACAAGTTCACCGCGGACGCAGGCAAGCTGGCGGCGCGCATGGAAGCTTTTGCCGACGAGTTCTCCGCCATCCTGTCGCGGCAGATCGACGAGAAGCTGCAGCCTTCGCGCCAGGCTGCGCAGTAATCGCCGGGAACGGAGACCACGCTTATGGGTATGGCAGTTGGCGGAGCCAAGGGGTCGGGCGGCGGGCGCCGCCGGCGCAGCGGCCGGAGAGCCACGATCAGCGAAATCAACGTGACGCCGCTCGTCGACGTCATGCTGGTGCTCTTGATCATCTTCATGGTGGCGGCGCCAATGATGACGGTCGGCGTGCCGATCGACCTGCCGGAAACGCAGGCGAAGGCGATGAACGCGGACACCCAGCCGATCACCGTTTCGGTCAATCCGGCCGGCGAGATCTTCCTGCAGGAAACGCCGATCGGCATCGACGAGGTCGTGCCGAAGCTCGAGGCGATCGCCACCACCGGCTATAACGAGCGCATTTATGTGCGCGGCGACACCAATGCCGATTACGGCACGGTGATGAAGGTCATGGCGCGCATCTCGGCCGCCGGCTTCAAGAATCTCGGACTCGTAACGCTCCAAGAACAGGAAAAGTGATCCCAGGCCATGAAGGGCAGTCTTGCTACATCTGCTGTCCTCCACGTCCTGGTCCTGACCTGGGCGCTGGTGTCGCTCGGCAGCCCGGCCGAATTCGAGGTCGCCGATGTCGAGGCGCTGCCGGTCGACATCGTGCCGGTCGAATCGATCACCCAGATCCAGCAGGGCGACAAACAAGCGCCGGCCAAGGAAAAGGCCTCGCCCGTTCCGACCAAGAAGCCGACGCCCGTCGAGAACGCCGAGAATGTCGGCGACAACGATGTGGACATCAAGTCGCCGCCGAAGCCCGACGCCAAGCCGGTGCCGAACGAAGCGGCCGCCGCCCCGGAAAAGACCGAGAAGGCTCCCCCGACCCCCGATCCGGTCCGGGAGGAGATCGAGCAAGTCGAAGAGACGAAGCCGGCTTCCGAGCCTGCGACGGAAGTTGCTGCGCTGCCTGAGCCGAAGCAGGAGGTGATGTCGGACGTGAAGCCGGAAGCGGCGCCGGTCGAGGAGAAGCCGGCGGAAAGCCCCGAGGCCGAGGCTCTGCCCGACAAGGTGCCGACGCCAATGGCGAAGCCCAAGGTCGAAAAACCGGCACAGACCGCCAAGACGCCCGAGCGCAAGAAGGAAGAGGCGAAGAAGGAGCAGAAGAAAGCGAGCTCGCAGAAGGAGAGCGACTTCAACGCCGACGAAATCGCCGCGCTGCTCAACAAGCAAGAATCCTCCGGCGGCGGCGCGAAGCGCTCGACCGAGGAGGCTGCGCTCGGCGGCAAGAAGACGACTTCGGGTGAAAAGCTTTCTCAGAGCGAGATCGACGCACTGCGTGGGCAGATCCAGAACAATTGGTCCATTATCCCCGGCATGGCCGACGCAGCGGATGTGCGCATCACGGTGCGGATGAGACTTGATCCCAACGGCGAATTGATTGGGGAGCCGGAAGTCGAGGCGACCGGCGGCTCCGATGCGGCGCGCCGCGCCCTGATGGGCGGTGCTCGCCGCGCCATTCTCAAATCCGCACCCTTCCAGGGTTTGCCGGCCGACAAATACGACACGTGGAGCGAGGTCGTGGTCAACTTCGATCCGAGCTCGATGCTCTAACTCGATGCTCTAAAAGGATGCAACGCTGAAAGGCTTCATGGAAATGCTGAGACGCAATCTTTTCCGTCTTCTCATGTTGATGTTTGCCGGGGCGCTTTTTGCCGCACCGGCCAATGCGATTGTGGAGATCGACATCAACAAGGGCAATGTCGAGCCGCTGCCGATCGCGGTCACCGACTTCCTGCAGGGCGAACTCGGTCAGAAGATCTCCGATGTGATTGCCGCCGACCTCAAACGCTCCGGACTCTTCGCGCCGGTCGACAAGGGCGCCTTCATCGAGAAGATCTCCAATCCGGATGCCGCCCCACGCTTCGAAGACTGGAAGGTGATCAACGCCCAGGCGCTCGTCATCGGCCGCGTCACCCAGGAGGGCGACGGAAGGCTGAAGGCGGAGTTCCGCCTGTGGGACACTTTCGCCGGACAGCAGATGCTGGGCCAGCAGTTCTATACGCAGCCGGAAAACTGGCGCCGCGTCGCCCATATCATCGCTGACGCGATCTATGAGCGGATTACCGGCGAAAAGGGCTATTTCGACACCCGTATCGTCTATGTCGCCGAAAGCGGCCCGAAGAATGCGCGCAAGCGCCAGCTCGCCATCATGGACCAGGACGGCGCCAATGCTCGCGCGCTGACCAATACGAACGACATCGTGCTGACGCCGCGCTTCTCGCCGAACCGGCAGGAAATCACCTATATGTCGTTCGAGGATCAGCAGCCGCGCGTCTACCTGCTGCAGCTCGAAACCGGACAGCGCGAAGTCGTCGGCAACTTCCCCGGCATGACTTTCGCTCCGCGCTTCTCGCCGGATGGGCAGCGGGTGATCATGAGCCTGCAGCAGGACGGCAACGCCAATATCTACACGATGGACCTGCGCTCGCGCACGACGACGCGGCTGACCAACACCGCCGCGATCGACACGTCGCCGTCCTATTCACCCGACGGAAGCCGGATCGTCTTCGAAAGCGACCGCGGCGGCAAGCAGCAGCTCTACGTCATGGCTGCCGACGGCTCCGGGCAGACGCGTATCTCCTTCGGCGACGGCTCCTATTCCACCCCCGTCTGGTCCCCGCGCGGCGATCTCATCGCCTTCACCAAGCAGTCGGGCGGCAAGTTCTCGATCGGCGTGATGAAGCCGGACGGTTCGGGTGAGCGCATCCTTACCACCGGTTTCCACAACGAGGGGCCGACCTGGGCGCCGAACGGCCGCGTGCTGATGTTCTTCCGCCAGAATGCCGGCGCCGGTGGCCCGCAGCTCTATTCCATCGACCTCACGGGCTATAACGAGCAGCTTGTCCAGACCCAGGGCTTTGCCTCCGACCCGGCCTGGTCGCCGCTGATGGAGTAAAGCGCGTTCAGCTATGCCGGTTTGAATTCCGCCGGCCCCGGAACTTGACGCATCGGCCCGAGATCGGACCCGATTTTCGGAAACCACGATGCGCAAATTCAAAGACGTGCAGTGTCCTTGGCGTGTCCTGAAGAGCGCAAGGCGCAGTAAAGGGGCGGGATATCCACAGCTGCGGCGTGGAATGCGGTCGATGTGCCGCTTTCTCGCCGCAAAGTGCTGGTGTAGCGGGCTTCCCACACATATTTCCGTTTCGTTAACCATATCCGTTGAAGAGCAATTAACCGCTTCCGGTTACAGTCTGGCAACCGTGAATTCAGACACCTCTCTTATGACACTTCTCAAGGAGACCCGGCCCCATGAGCCGAATTGACACCCCGGCCGCAAGCCGCCTGCAGACCGTTGCCCGCAATCCGGTCATGATCGCCCTCGTGATGACGCTTGCCCTTGCCGGCTGCGCCTCGAAGAAGAACCTGCCGAACGACGCTGCCGGCCTCGGCCTCGGCGGTGCCGGAGCGTCAACGCCGGGTTCGCAGCAGGACTTCACCGTCAATGTGGGCGACCGTATCTTCTTCGACACGGATTCGAGCTCGATCCGCGCCGATGCCCAGGCAACGCTCGACCGTCAGGCGCAATGGCTGGCGAAATATCCGAACTACGCGATCACCGTCGAGGGCCATGCCGACGAGCGCGGCACCCGCGAATACAACCTTGCGCTTGGCGCCCGCCGCGCCGCCGCAACCCGCGACTATCTCGTCAGCCGCGGCGTTCCCGCCAACCGCATGCGTACGATCTCCTACGGCAAGGAAAAGCCTGTGGCCGTGTGCGACGACATTTCCTGCTGGTCGCAAAACCGCCGCGCCGTCACTGTTCTCGGCGGAGCCGGAAGCTGATCTTCAGTCCTTATGGAAGCAGAGGGCGGCCCTGGGGCCGCCCTTTTGCTTTTTTACCACACTTTGGCCGAACTCCGTTGCTTTTTCACGGCAATTGGAAAACTGTGCGGCGCTCACCCCAAGGAATCGGCGAATGTACTGCGGCGCGATCGGGGTGGGAGTAATCGGATTCGAACAGGACAAATGATATGAAGAAATTTGTCGTGGCAGGACTGATTGGTCTGACGGCCCTTTCGAGCCTCGGCCCAATGGCGAATGCCATGCCGCTCTCCGGGTTCTTTGCCCGCGTGACCGGAGCCGGCAAAGGCGACGTGCCGGTGGTGCAAGTGCAATCGGCCGACGTCGGTCGGATCGGCCAGCTCGAGGAACAGATCCGCTCTCTCAACGGGCGTATCGAGGAAATGAGCTTCCAACTCCTGCAGATGCAGGAACAGATCCGGAAGTTCCAGGAGGATAACGAGTTCCGCTTCCAGGATCTCGAAAACGGCAGGTCCTCCGGCCAGAAAAGTGGCGCGCTTGAGGCGCCGAAGACGAACGACCAGGCATCCGTCACCCCCGAGGTGACGGAAAGTCCTGCACCGGCCGCTCCGGCCAATGGCGATCTGGCCGCTAGAGATCCAGGCGCCGCGCCGCCGCCGACGTCGCTCGGCCAGATCATTTTCGACGAGAACGGCAATCCGGTCTCGGCCACCACGGATATCGAGCCCGGTGCAAACGCCACGCTGCCGGGCGTTGATACCGGCCCGGCCGCCCAGGTTACGCCCGGTATCGGCGGCAATGCGGCAGGGGGCCAGCAGACGGCTGCGCTCGGCAATGCGGGCGATCTCTATCAGGCTGCCTATGGCCATGTGCTTTCTGGCGATTACGGTTTGGCCGAACAGGAGTTTCGACAATACCTCGAGGCTTTTCCCGAGGGTGAAAACGCGGCTGATGCCAGCTTCTGGATGGGTGAAGCACAATATTCGCAGGGCAAGTTCAGCGATGCGGCGAAGACCTTCCTGAACGCTCACCAGACCTACGGCAAATCGCCCAAGGCACCCGAAATGCTTCTGAAGCTCGGCATGTCACTCGGGGCTCTCGACAACAAGGAAACGGCTTGCGCGACATTGCGCGAGGTGAACAAGCGCTATCCCCAGGCATCGGCCGCCGTGAAGGCGAAGGTGACCAGTGAGCAAAGCCGCTTCGGCTGCTGAGGCCCATTTGATGCCCGACGCCGTCCTCGATGCGGCCCGACGTTTTCTCACATCCTTCGTAAAACCCGGCCGGATACTCGTCGCCGTTTCCGGCGGCAGCGATTCCATGGGCCTGCTCTTCGCCCTGCATTCGGCAATCGCGGAAGTGAAGAACGGCTTCTCCCTTGCCGCCTGCACCGTTGACCACGCGTTACGCCCAGGGTCTGCGGCTGAGGCCGAAGCGGTCGGCAGGTTCTGCGCCGAGCTCGGCATTCCTCATCACATTCTTCGCTGGGAGGGCAACAAGCCCCGGACCGGCATCCAGGCGGCGGCGCGCAACAAGCGCTACGAACTGCTTTCCGTGGCGGCCAGCGCGCTTGACGCCGATTGCATCGCCACCGGCCATACGGCCGACGATCAGCGCGAGACCATCGCCATGCGCGGCGCACGCCACCCGGTCGAAGGCGAAATGGGCGAGGGACAGGGCGCCGCAGGCATGGCGCCAACCATGCTGTATGCCCGGAAGATTTGGGTTCTAAGGCCGTTCCTCCGCATCCACCGCGCAGAGATCCGCGCCTTCCTCAACGCGCGGGGCATCGGGTGGTCCGACGATCCGAGCAATGTCAATCCTCAATTCGAGCGCGCTCGCCTGCGGGCGGATCTGGATGCGTCGGATAGCGCGTCGGCGACCGTTTGGAGCGGGGCGCAACGGGCGACCTCCTCGGCAAGAGCGGCGGCGCTGATCGAGGAACGTGTCAAGGTATACGGGGCGCTGGTGGCGGAGATTGCGACAGCCGAGGCGGGGAAGATGGACGACCCGGATTGGCGCCGCGCGCTGATGTCGGTTGCTGCGGTCCTCGGGGGGCGCGACCACCTGCCGGCGCGCGGAACGATCCAGAGGCTCTCAGGTTTTCTGCAATCGGGCGCGCCGGGCCGCATGACGGCCGGACGGGTGGTCTTCGACCGGCGTCGCCGCGGTCTCTATCTCTTCCGGGAGCCCCGCAATCTTCCCGTCCTTAGCATCGAACCGGGCGGCGAGGGCCTCTGGGACGGGCGCTTCAGCATCACGAGCCGGGGACCCGCCCTGACGGTCAGCGCGGGCGCGGACGGCGCCGCGCTGCGGCAGAGGCTTATTGACGCAGGACTGCCGAAGGGGGCTGCAAAAAAGGTCTCGGAAGTGGCACCTCGCATCGTGCCTGCGGAGGCCGGAACCTCAGGGGGCGAGGCAGCGGTGATCGAGTGCCGTATCGGGCTTTATGACACCTTTTTGCCCGGTTTCGACAGGATCATGGCTGATGCCATTGCCGTACTGTTCGGGCGCGATCGATACCCGGCTCCGCCGGTTCATGATGTTTTGACGGAAAAGGAAGGGTAGCCAGCGGTTTGCCTTGGCAAGGCACTGCGGGAACCCTATGTTAGGGAACACGAGTATGGTCCGGCGAAAGCCGGGCTGCGGCAGGTTCCGGGGAGTTCGATGAACCCTAATTTTCGAAATTTTGCCCTCTGGGCAATCATAGCGCTTCTCCTGATAGCGCTATTCAGCATGTTCCAGCAGCCGACCGAGCGCGCGGGGTCGCGTGAAATTCCCTTCTCGCAGTTCCTGAAGGACGTCGATGCCAATCGCGTCAAAGAAGTGGTGATCACCGGTTCCAAGGTGATCGGCAGCTACTCCGAGAGCGGCTCGACCTTCCAGACCTATGCGCCTGCCGTAGACACTGCGTTTACCGAGCGGCTGGAGGCGAAGGACGTGACGGTGACGGTGCGTCCGGAAGCCGACGGCTCCTCCGGTTTCCTGAGCTATATCGGCACTCTCCTGCCGATGCTTTTGATCCTCGGCGTCTGGCTGTTCTTCATGCGTCAGATGCAGGGCGGCTCGCGTGGCGCCATGGGATTCGGCAAGTCGAAGGCGAAGCTTCTGACCGAGGCGCATGGCCGCGTGACCTTTGACGATGTCGCGGGCGTTGACGAAGCCAAGCAGGACCTCGAGGAAATCGTCGAATTCTTGCGCGATCCGCAGAAGTTCCAGCGTCTTGGTGGACGCATCCCGCGCGGCGTGTTGCTCGTCGGCCCCCCCGGAACCGGCAAGACGCTGCTTGCCCGCTCCGTTGCGGGTGAGGCGAATGTTCCCTTCTTCACCATCTCCGGTTCGGATTTCGTCGAGATGTTCGTCGGCGTCGGTGCCTCGCGCGTCCGCGACATGTTCGAGCAGGCGAAGAAGAACGCCCCTTGCATCATCTTCATCGACGAGATCGACGCTGTCGGTCGTCACCGCGGTGCGGGCCTCGGCGGCGGCAATGACGAGCGCGAGCAGACGCTGAACCAGCTGCTGGTCGAAATGGATGGCTTCGAGGCGAATGAGGGAATCATCCTGATCGCCGCGACCAACCGTCCCGACGTGCTCGACCCCGCGCTCCTGCGCCCCGGTCGGTTCGACCGGCAGGTCGTGGTGCCGAACCCGGACATCAACGGTCGCGAGCGTATCCTCAAGGTGCACGTCCGCAACGTGCCGCTCGCACCCAATGTCGATCTCAAGGTGCTTGCCCGCGGCACGCCCGGCTTCTCCGGCGCGGACCTCATGAACCTCGTCAACGAGGCGGCGCTGATGGCGGCGCGGCGCAACAAGCGTCTCGTCACCATGCAGGAGTTCGAGGACGCCAAGGACAAGATCATGATGGGCGCGGAGCGTCGCTCCTCCGCCATGACCGAGGCCGAGAAGAAGCTGACGGCCTATCACGAGGCCGGCCACGCGATCGTCGCGCTCAATGTCCCCTCGGCGGATCCGCTGCACAAAGCGACGATCATCCCGCGCGGGCGCGCACTCGGCATGGTTATGCAATTGCCCGAGGGCGACCGCTACTCCATGAGTTACAAGTGGATGATCTCGCGGCTTGCCATCATGATGGGTGGACGCGTCGCCGAGGAATTGACCTTCGGCAAGGAGAACATCACCTCCGGCGCCTCCTCCGACATCGAGCAGGCGACGAAGCTCGCACGCGCGATGGTGACGCAATGGGGCTTCTCCGACCAGCTCGGCCAGGTCGCCTATGGCGAGAACCAGCAGGAGGTCTTCCTCGGTCATTCCGTCGCGCAGCAGAAGAATGTCTCCGAAGCGACCGCGCAGAAGATCGACAACGAGATCCGTCGCCTGATCGACGACGCCTACGAGGCGGCGCGCAGCATTCTGACCAACAACCACAGTGAGTTCGTTGCGCTCGCGGAAGGACTGCTCGAATACGAAACATTGACCGGCGACGAGATCAAGGCGCTGATCCGCGGCGAGAAGCCGGCCCGCGATCTCGGCGACGACACGCCGCCGCATCGCGGATCGGCCGTGCCTTCGGCCGGCACGAAGAAGGAAGTCGGCACCAAGGGCGAAGAGCCCGAAGGCGGCTTCGAGCCTCAGCCGCAATAAAAGGCCCGCCAGAACCACCATCAAGGCCGCCGCTCCGGAAGGGGCGGCGGCCTTTTCTCGCATGATCTTTGGTTCTATACATCGGCGCCCAAAGGTTCGCGCGCCTATCATAAGCGCACGCTGTTGCACTTTGAGTCTACTGCATGTCTCCGTAAATCGAGATCAGTTTTACGGAGACATGCAGTAGGTAACGCGCTGTAATGATTTCTGATGATAGGTTTGCTGCCGTTGGTCGCGCTTTTGTGCCAAAGATGGCACAAGGCGACCCGTTGTCCGAATGTTCCGGGCAGCGCGTTATTTGAGAATTGGGGCGGCGGCGCATTTGCTTGCCGGTCCTTGGATGGAAGGTCCGCTACAGTGCCGCGCGTCCTATTCGGAGCGCAGAGGTCACCGTAGCATTTTGAACTGCTGCATGTCTTTGCCCTTGGCTCGAGGTCGATTAAGGAACATGCAGTGGCGAGGTCCCGGAAGATGAAAACCGGTCGTGGAACAGCAAAGAAGACGCGGCCGGCAAAAGGGATCCTGGCGATGCGGGACGATGGAGTACAGATGAAGCGCAAATATTTCGGCACCGATGGCATTCGCGGCCAATCCAATATTTTTCCGATGACGGCGGATCTCGCGATGCGTGTCGGTGTCGCCGTCGGGACCATTTTCCGCAACGGCGCACACCGCCATCGCGTGGTGATCGGAAAGGACACCCGCCTTTCCGGTTACATGCTCGAAAACGCGATGGTCGCTGGTTTCACGGCGGCCGGCCTCGATGTCTTCCTGCTCGGGCCGATCCCCACGCCCGGGGTGGCGATGCTGACGCGGTCCCTGCGCGCCGACGTCGGCGTGATGATCTCCGCCTCGCACAATCCTTTCCGCGACAACGGGATCAAGCTCTTTGGGCCCGACGGCTACAAGCTTTCCGATGAGATCGAGGAAAAAATCGAGGAGCTTCTCGATCAGGACATGACCGCTCAGCTGGCGAAGCCCGAGGATATCGGCCGCGCCAAGCGCGTCGACGGAGACATCTATCGCTACATCGAACAGGCGAAGCGGACGCTGCCGCGCGATGTCACGCTGCAAGGCCTGCGAATCGCCATAGATTGCGCCAACGGCGCCGCCTACAAGGTTGCGCCATCCGCGCTTTGGGAACTCGGCGCCGAGGTGGTGACGATCGGCACGGAGCCGAACGGCGTCAATATCAACCTCGAGTGCGGCTCGACCCATCCGGCAGCCCTGCAGAAGAAGGTGCACGAAGTCCGTGCGGATATCGGCATTGCGCTGGACGGCGATGCCGACCGGGTGGTGATCGTCGACGAGACCGGATCGGTCATCGACGGCGACCAGTTGATGGCGGTGATTGCCGACAGCTGGGCCTCCGACGGCATGCTGCAGGGTGGCGGCATTGCTGCGACGGTGATGTCGAACTTGGGGCTCGAGCGTTACTTGAAGTCGCGTGGACTGAAGCTCCATCGCACCAAGGTTGGCGACCGCTATGTGGTCGAGCAGATGCGTCAGGACGGGCTGAATGTCGGCGGCGAACAGTCCGGACATATCGTGCTCTCCGATTTCGGCACGACCGGCGACGGGCTGGTGGCCGCGCTGCAGGTGCTTGCTGTTGTCAAGCGGCAGGGCAAGTCCGTGAGTGAGGTTTGCCAGCGTTTCGAACCGGTGCCGCAGGTGTTGAAGAATGTACGCATCTCGGCGGGCAAGCCGCTGGAGGACGAGACGGTGCGCCAGGCGATTGCCGACGCTGAAGCGGAGCTTGCGAAGAGCGGACGTCTCTTGATCCGCCCCTCCGGCACCGAGCCGCTGATCCGCGTGATGGCCGAAGGCGACGACCGCGGAAAGGTCGAGCGGATCGTCGACGAGCTGGTCAATGTGATCGGCAGTGTTCGCAGCGCCGCCTGACCTGCGGCTCTTTCGCGGCCTCCGCGTCTCTACTTCTAATGGTTTGATCCCGAGCGGGCTGGATCACGGCCCGCTCGGACGCCTCCTATAAAGAGGTGATTTTTGCGGGACGGGCGCGCTGCAGCTCATTCTGTCCCGGTGTAAGTTATTTAATTCGAATGGGTTTTATCCCAAGGCGACAGTTCGCCTTGAAAGGTGCGGTCGAAGGGGTCGCCCTCGATTGCCGGTCCTTTCATCTATCGTCGGAGGCATGGTGCACAACATCAGCGTTGGTTAAAAAACAAAGTGAATTTCTATGCTTAATCCGAAATTAACCGTCGCATGCGAATTCTGATGCAACCGAAGTTGCATGACCGCTCCGGCGAGACGCCGTGGGCCCCAGAATATCGCGGAGCATGTTATGAACAAGTTCTTGATTGCGACCATTGCTGCATTGTTGGGCGGCACACCCGCAGCGGCCGCTGATCTCTATATCGCGGATCCCGGCGACCCGCCGGTCGTCCTGTCCGGCGGATGGTATCTGCGCGGCCATCTTGGTATGAGCAATCAGCGGCTCGGTCATCTCGAGAACGGGGCGTTCGACGACGTCGCCGTGCACCAGTTCCTCGATAGCGGTAGCTTCGACAGCGCGCCGCTGGGGGGAGTGGGCATCGGTTATCAGTTCAATGATTGGCTGCGCCTCGACGGCATTGTCGAATACCGTGGAAAAGCGGATTTCGCTGCCCTCGACCGGTATGATGAGGATGGCGACGGAGTGTGGGACGGCACCAACGACTATGACGGCGCCAAATCGGAATGGCTGCTGATGGCGAACGTCTATGTGGACATTGGCGACTGGAACGGCATCAAGCCCTATGTCGGCGCCGGCATCGGTGCGTCGCGCAACAGGATTTCGAATTTCCGCGACATCAACGTACCGAATCTGGGCGTCGCCTCGGCGAGCAGTGATCCGACCTGGAACCTTGCCTGGGCGCTGCATGCCGGCGTCGCCTATCAGGCGACCGATCGATTGGCCGTCGATTTCGGCTACAGCTATGTCGATCTCGGCAATGCGCGGACCGGCACCATCCGCAGCTATGACGGGAACTTCTCGTCACCGCCGATGCACTTCGAGGACATTACCTCGCACGATTTCAAGCTCGGCATGCGCTACTCGCTACAATAGCGTGCCGACGGCTCAACATTGCCGCACTTCGTAAGGGTCGCAGAGGCGGCCCTTTTTGCCAAATGCCGCAGTTAATAAACATAGTTAACCCGCGGTTAACTTGTCCCGGCCAATAGTTAACGCCAACGGTCATGCCGGCATCTCCGCCGGCGTTCGCAATGGTGAAGAGGCGGGACTATGGATTGGCGGAACGGGATTTGCGGCATGGCTCTGGGTGCCGGCCTGCTGCTTTCCGGCACGGCAGAGGCCGCCGACGAGGATCTGCTCAACGCGCCGGAGATCACCATTTCGCCCGAAGGAACGGCTGGTGGCCGGCTCTATCTGCGCGGCGACATGAGCTATGCGCCGTGGCGTGAGGAGGGCGACCCTTACTACCGAAACTTCGATGGCGCCGGCTATGAGATCGTTCCCTTCGACAGCGCCCGCTTCGATCGGCCGGTCGCGGTTGCGATCGGTCTTGGTTATCAGTTCACGGATATCTTCCGTGGGGATGTCACGGCTGAATATTTCGAGGGCCGTTTCGATGGGTCATCGCTTACGGCCACGCCTTGCGCGGGCGAGGGGGCCGGAACCTCCTGCTCCTTTTCCCACAGCGCCAATTTTTCCGCACTCGGATTGATGGCGAATGGCTATGTGGATCTCGCAACGCTCGCGGGTTTCACGCCCTATCTCGGTGTCGGCCTTGGCGCAGTCCATATCGACTGGAAAACGGTTCATGAAAGCTCGGCCTGTATCGCGGCCGGAGGTGCATGTGCCGGTTCGGCGGGCGCAGCCTCCTTCAAGGGGCGCGACAGCTGGCGTTTCACCTATGCGCTTATGGCTGGCGTCTCCTATGATTTTACCGATCGACTGAAATTGGATCTGGGCTATCGCTTCTCGCGCATTGCCGGCGGCGACATGTTCGACTTCGGGGCGGAGGCGCTTGCCGGTGCAACCGGCGCCAAGGGCCATGATGACGGACTCACCCGGCACGAAATCCGCGTCGGCCTACGTTTCGCATTCTGATTGCCGCGGCTCGGCTTGCCTCAAGACCTGAAGCGCGTCGCGAGCGCCGCGCGTCTTTTCAGATGCGCAAGGTCGCTGGAACTCTTTGAAGCAGCGCATCGAACTTTCCGAAAATCGAGTACGGTTCTCGGGCCGATGCGCTAGTGATTTGCTCGAAGCGCCATAAATTTCCTCAAACGCGACGCAAGCCGCTTGACTTCCTCTCTGTCACGAAATATTTGCGACGGCGGGACACCCCTCCCCAACGAGGGGCTTTCTATCTGAGAGGATAGCATATGACGAAGCCTGCCAAGCCGGCCCTGCGCCCGGCCAATACCCGTTTTTCTTCTGGTCCTTGCGCGAAGCGTCCCGGCTGGACGCTCGAAGCCCTTTCCGATGCCGCGCTCGGTCGTTCGCACCGCGCCAAGGTCGGCAAGGCGAAGCTCAAGCAAGCCATTGATCTTACCCGTGAAATTCTCGAAGTTCCGACTGATTACCGCATCGGCATCGTGCCTGCTTCCGACACTGGCGCCGTCGAAATGGCGCTCTGGTCGCTGCTCGGCGCCCGCGGCGCCGACGTGCTCGCCTGGGAGAGCTTTGGTGCAGGCTGGGTCACCGACGTGGTCAAGCAGCTGAAGCTTGCCGACGTCCGGCGCTTCGAAGCCGACTATGGCGAACTGCCGGATCTCTCGAAGGTCGATTTCGACCGGGACGTCGTCTTCACCTGGAACGGCACGACTTCGGGCGTTCGCGTCCCGGATGCGGATTTCATCCCGGCTAACCGCAAGGGGCTGACAATCTGCGACGCAACCTCGGCCGCTTTCGCCCAGGCGCTCGATTTCTCCAAGCTCGACGTCGTCACTTTCTCCTGGCAGAAGGTACTGGGCGGTGAGGGTGCCCATGGCATGCTGATCCTGAGCCCGCGTGCGGTGGAGCGGCTGGAAAGCTACGTCCCCGCCTGGCCGCTGCCGAAGATATTCCGCATGACCAAGGGCGGCAAGCTGATCGAAGGCATCTTCACCGGCGAGACGATCAATACGCCGTCGATGCTCTGCGTCGAGGATTATATCGACGCGCTTCTGTGGGCGAAGTCGCTCGGCGGCCTCAAGGCGCTGATCGCGCGTGCGGATGCCAATGCCGAGGTCATTCACCGCTTCGTCGCGGCAAACGACTGGATCGCCAACCTTGCGGCCAAGCCGGAAACGCGCTCCAACACCTCCGTCTGCCTGAAGATCGTCGACAAGGATGTGGCGGGGCTCGACGCGGATGCGCAGGCAGCTTTCGCCAAGGGCGTGGTCGCGCTCCTCGACAAGGAGGGCGTCGCCTTCGACATCGGCCATTATCGCGATGCGCCCTCCGGCCTTCGCATCTGGGCCGGCGCGACGATCGAGACCGCCGATCTGGAGGCCCTGATGCCCTGGTTGACCTGGGCCTTCGAGACCCAGAAGGCGGCACTTGCGCAGGCGGCCGCCTGATCCGATGCGCATCCTTCGCTCTCAAGGAGGGCGAAGCACTCTTTTCATCAGACCAGATTCTTGAAGGAGGCCTCCATGGCACCTCGCGTTCTCGTATCCGACGAACTGTCGGAAACCGCCGTCCAGATCTTCCGCGACCGCGGCGTCGAAGTGGATTTCGAGCCGAAGCTCGGCAAGGACAAGGAGCGGCTTGCCGAAGTGATCGGTAAATATGACGGCCTGGCGATCCGCTCCGCCACCAAGGTGACCGAAAAGCTGATTGCGGCCGCCACCAACCTGAAGGTCGTCGGTCGCGCCGGCATCGGCGTCGACAATGTCGACATTCCCGCCGCTTCGCGCCGCGGCATCATCGTCATGAATACGCCGTTCGGCAATTCGATCACCACGGCCGAACACGCGATCGCGCTGATGTTCGCAGTCGCCCGCCAGCTCCCCGCCGCCGATACCTCGACGCAGTCCGGCAAATGGGAAAAATCGAAGTTCATGGGTGTCGAGATCACCGGCAAGGTGCTAGGCGTAATCGGCGCCGGCAATATCGGCTCGATCGTCTGCGCCCGCGCCATCGGCTTGAAGATGCACGTCGTTGCCTATGATCCGTTCCTGTCGAAGGAGCGGGCCGAGGAAATGGGCGTCGTGAAGGTCGAGCTCGACGAGCTGATCGCCCAGGCGGACTTCATCACCTTGCATGTTCCGCTCACCGACAAGACGCGCAACATTCTGAGTGAGGAAGCGATCGCCAAGACCAAGCCCGGCGTACGCATCATCAATTGCGCCCGCGGCGGGCTCGTCGACGAGAAGGCGCTTGCCGAGGCGCTGAAGTCGGGCCATGTCGCCGGCGCCGGTTTCGACGTCTTCGAAGTGGAGCCCGCCACCGAAAGCCCGCTCTTCGGGCTGCCGAATGTCGTCTGCACCCCGCATCTTGGCGCCTCCACGTCGGAGGCGCAGGAGAACGTGGCGCTGCAGGTCGCCGAGCAGATGTCCGACTATCTCGTCAAGGGCGCCGTCTCCAATGCCATCAACATGCCGTCGATCACGGCGGAGGAAGCGCCGATCCTCAAGCCCTTCATCCGCCTCGCGGATGTGCTTGGCGCCTTTGTCGGACAGGTGACGGAAAGCGCCATCAAGGAGATCGAAATCCTCTATGACGGCTCGACGGCGGCAATGAACACCAAGGCGCTGACAAGTGCCGTGCTCGCCGGGCTGATCCGGCCCCAGGTGGCCGACGTCAACATGGTTTCGGCGCCGATCATGGTCAAGGAAAAGGGCATTATCCTTTCCGAGGTCAAGCGCGACAAGACGGGCGTCTTCGACGGCTATATCAAGCTGACGGTGACGACGGCGAACCAGACGCGCTCGGTCGCGGGAACGGTCTTCTCCGATGGCAAGCCGCGCTTCATCCAGATCAAGGGCATCAACCTCGATGCGGACGTCGGCAACCATATGGTCTACATCACCAATACCGACGTTCCCGGCATGATCGGCTTTATCGGTACGATGCTCGGCGACGCCGGCGTCAACATCGCCAACTTCCAGCTCGGCCGTGAGAAGCAGGCCGGCGATGCGATCGCGCTTCTCTATGTCGATGGGCCGGTTTCCGAGGCCGTGCTCGACAGGCTGCGCGCCAACCCGGCAATCCGGCAGGCCAAGCCGCTGGTCTTCGACGTCGACTGAGCGGCGCTCTTCGGACGAAACAAAATTTCCCCTCCCCCTTGTGGGGAGGGGTTTGGGGAGGGGCCCACCCTTCCCAATACCATCATTTTGGCGGTTTCGGCCGCCCTCGCTCGGCAATGGCGATGCCGCCAAGCACGAGCAGCATTGCCACCAGATGGAACAGGTGGAAGGTCTCCCCAACGAGCAGTACGGAAAGCAGAGTGCCGAAGACCGGTATGGCGTTGATGAACAGGCCGGCGCGGTTGGGACCGATCATCTCGACGCCGCGGACATAGAGGACCTGTGACATCAGCGACGGGAAGATCGCGGCATAGAGCACGATCGTCCAGCCGGTCGCATCCGGAAGAATCAGGCCGCCGCTTCCGGCTTCCCAGAGGAGGAGCGGAATGGAGCTGATGAGCGCTCCGAAGGCCGGAACGGCGATGAAGCTCTGCCAGTGAATGGCTGGTTTCCAGCGCAGCGTGACCGTGTACACCGCATAGACGATGCAGGCGAGTATCATCAGCGCGTCGCCGAAATTAAGCTGCAGCCTCAAAAGACTTGCGAAGTCTCCATGCGACGCGGTGGTGAGCACGCCGATCAGCGTCACGGTGAAGCCGATAGCCTGGGCGACCGATGCGCGCGTGCGGAAGAGCGCGAAATTGAAGAGGAAGATCAGCATCGGGATGCCGGCCTGCAGGATGACGGCATTGATCGCGGTCGTGTATTTCACCGCCGAATAGAGGAAGGCGTTGAACAGCGTGAAGCCGACGGCGCCATAGGCAAGCAACTGCAGCCAATGCTGGCGTATCTTTTCCCAGTCCCGTCGGATCTGCGGCGTCATCAGCGCCAGGATAACGGCGAGCGCGACGGACCAACGCAGCGTCGTCAGCATCATTGGGCTGATATGGCCGACGGCCAGCTTGCCCGCAACCGAATTACCGCCCCAGAAAAGCGAGGTGATGCCGAGATAAAAATAGGCTCTGGAGTTCACGAGACTGGATCCGTATGGGAGGGGACGCAATGAATTGCCGGCCGGCGGAGAGCGTCTGCAGGTATAGGCGGTAAGGCCGCCGCTTGTCATTCAAAAAGGCTTCGCGCAGGGCATAACGGGGTCGCTTTCCGCAAGACAACACAGTATAGATGCGCGGGTTTGAGAACAGCGCAACGTCTTGATGCGCGCGTGAACAGGAAGAAGATTATGACGAATGTCGTGGTGGTCGGATCCCAATGGGGCGACGAAGGCAAGGGCAAGATCGTGGACTGGCTCTCGGAGCGCGCCGATATCGTCGTGCGCTTTCAGGGCGGCCACAATGCCGGCCACACGCTTGTCATCGACGGCGTCAGCTACAAGTTGTCATTGCTGCCGTCGGGCGTCGTCAGGCCCGGCAAGCTTGCCGTCATCGGCAACGGGGTGGTCATCGACCCGCATGCCCTGATCGCGGAAATCGACAAGCTTGCGGCCCAGGGCGTCAAGATCACGCCCGAGAACCTGCGCATCGCCGACAATGCGACCCTCATTCTGTCGCTTCACCGCGAACTCGACGGCATCCGCGAGGATGCGGCCTCGAACAGCGGCACCAAGATCGGCACGACGCGCCGCGGCATCGGCCCGGCTTATGAGGACAAGGTCGGCCGCCGCGCCATTCGCGTCATGGATCTCGCGGACCTCGGCACGCTGCCAGCCAAGGTCGACCGACTGCTGACGCACCACAATGCCCTGCGCCGGGGGCTCGGCGAGACGGAGGTCAGCCACCAGGCGATCATGGACGAATTATCTGCCGTCGCCGAGCGGGTACTCCCGTTCATGGACACGGTCTGGCTGCTGCTCGACCGGCAGCGCCGCAAGGGCGCTCGCATTCTCTTCGAGGGTGCACAAGGCACTCTGCTCGATATCGATCACGGCACCTATCCCTTCGTCACCTCGTCGAACACCGTTGCCGGCCAGGCGGCCGCCGGCTCCGGCATGGGCCCGGGCTCGCTCGGCTATATCCTCGGCATCACAAAGGCCTATACGACCCGCGTCGGCGAAGGGCCGTTCCCGACAGAGCTTGATGACGAGATCGGCCAGTTCCTAGGGGAACGCGGCCATGAATTCGGGACCGTCACCGGGCGCAAGCGCCGCTGCGGCTGGTTCGATGCAGCCCTGGTGCGCCAATCGGTAGCCGCCAACGGCATCACCGGTATCGCGCTCACCAAGCTCGACGTGCTCGACGGTCTCGACGAGTTGAAAATCTGCGTCGGCTATATGCTGGATGGACAAGAGATCGACCATCTTCCCGCAAGCCAGGCGCAACAAGCCTCGGTCAAGCCCGTCTATATTACGCTCGAGGGCTGGAAGGAATCGACGGTCGGCGCCCGCAAATGGGCCGATCTGCCTGCCCAGGCGATCAAATATGTTCGCCAGGTCGAGGAACTGATCGGCGCGCCGGTCGCCCTTCTTTCCACGAGCCCGGAGCGCGACGACACAATACTTGTGACGGACCCTTTTGAGGACTAGTGTCGCGCAAATGCGGCGGCATGGTAATTGCCGCCGCGTGACTGAGAATTGAGAAAGTTACTGATGGCGGATTTTGTTGCAGTTATTCGCAGGACCGTTGACGGCCTGTCGGAAAACACACCGGAAATGCGAGCTCGGGTTTATGAGAAGGCGCGCGGTGCCGTGCGCCGCCAGCTCGAGAACATGAGCCCACGCCCATCGGACGACATGATCAACCGCCAGCTCAACAAGCTGGAAACGGCGATTACCGAGGTCGAAAGCGAGCACGCCGAGGCCTTGCCGGCGATCGAGGAGCCCGAGGCGATCGAGCCGGCTGAGCAGCCGCCTGTCGCGGCGCCGGAGGCGGTGCCGCCCGCAGAGCCGGAACAGACACTGCCCGAGCCGCAAGAGGAGATCGCTCCGCCAGCAACTGCAGTCGTTGAAGCGGCGCCGGCCGCTCCTGAAGAAGTGCCCCACGCCACGGCTGGAGTAGCGCCCGAACTCGAGCCGGAGGCACCGGAGCAGCAGGCGGAAGCAGCGCCTGAAGCCGCCACTGCGCCCGTCGAACGCTACGAGGAGCCGCCGGCCGCAGAAGAAGAGCCGGAATTGACGCCTGCGGCGCCCCAATGGAATGCGCCGGCCGAGGAGCTGGCGACTGAGGGGTCCGCTGTCGAACACGCGCCGGCCGGCGACGAGTTTGCCGAATCGCAGGCGGAGGATCGCCCGCACGCCGCATTCCTCCACGAGGACCGGGGTGAAGCGGAGCCGGCTCCGGTTGAGCCGACCGTTGCGGACGAGCAGCCGGTCGCGGCCGAGCCGGAAGGCGCCGCGCCGACCGAATGGGCCCTGCCGGAATGGGACGATGTCCCCGCCCCGTCGAGCGAGCCGCAGCCGGTGCTCGAGCCCTCCGAGGGCCGGGATCTTGGCGAGCCGGAACGGCTGGGGCTGCACCCAGTCGAACCCGAGGCGGGCGAGGCCGGTCATGCGCCCGAGTCTGAAGCCGAGGCGACCTGGTCCTTCGACGACAAGAATCCTTTTGCGACGCCGTCGGAGAAGAAGGAAGGGACGGCCGAGCCGGAAATTCCCGAGTGGTCCTGGCCGGTAGAAAAGGCGGCCACGGCCACCGGCGAAGAAGAGCGCGCCGGCAGTGCCTGGGACCATATCGACGATCTGCTCGGCTTCCAGGACGGCGATCGGGCGCAGAACGGCGCGAACTCGGCCGCCAAGGAGGACGACAAGGGTGTCGGCGCCGCGTCTGCGGCTGAGCCGGCACGGCCGCCCGTGTCCTATCGTGCCACGCCCAAGACCTCACGCTTCCGCATCAAAGGTCTTCTTTTCGGCGCCGTCATTCTGCTTCTCCTCGGCGGTGGCGGCTATGCGTATTGGGTGAACCGGGAAACGGGCAATGCCTGGCTTTCGGACATGGTCGCCAAAATTATGCCTTCCGAGACCGAAACGTCGGCCCCCACCGCCGATGGGGGTTCTCCGGCCAGCCAGCCGGATGAAGAGGCCGGCGCGGTTTCGCCCGAGCTCGGTTTGACCAAATACACGCAGCGACTGCTCGCGGACGGGACCGAGAGGGACGAGGGTCCGGCCGGCGCAAGCGGCACGGATATTTCTCAGGAAGGCAAGTCGGTGGCGGCGCAGACGGAGGTCGGGCAGCAGCCGGAGGCCGACGGCGCCCCTAATCCGGCAGCCGCGGCCACGGCGGCGGAGAACACCGGTGAGACGGACCTGCCCGAGGTTTCCATTGCGGACGGCGAGAAGATGTTCCTCTACGAGGAGCGGCTCGGCCAGTCGTCGCCCACGGCCATCCCCGGCGCCGTTTCCTGGTCGATCAAAGAGGAATCGCCGGGCGGCGATGCCAAGCCAGAGCCGGCAATCCAGGCGCAGATCGCCGTGCCGGATCGCGGCCTGACTGCACTGATGACGATCAAGCGCAATGCCGATCCGTCGCTGCCGGCGAGCCACGTGATCGAGTTCGTGTTCTCGCTACCGCCGAATTTCGAGGGCGGCAGCATCGATGGCGTGCAACGCGTATCGATGAAGCGTACGGAGCAGGACCGCGGCGATCCGCTGATCGCGGTTCCGGCGAAGATCACCGACGATTTCCACATGATCGCGCTCAACGACTTCGCGGAAGCCGCCAAGGTCAATACCGAACTCCTGCGCAGCCGCAGCTGGATCGATATCCCGATCACCTATCGCAACGGGCGCCGCGCGCTGCTGACGCTCGAGAAGGGCGCTGCCGGTACCGATGTCTTCAACAAGGCCCTGCAGGCCTGGAGTAACCTCGGCAGTGCCGCTGCCAGCGGGCAGTAATAGAGCCTGCTGCAGGTCTCCTTAGATCGAGCTCGATTTAAGGCCAAAGCAGCAACTCAAAGCGCTACAGCGATTTTCCCGCGTCTGAAAAGACGCGCGGCGCTGTGGACGCGAAAAGACAACACCCCGGCAGGGTGGTCATGCCGGGGTTTTAGAGTCTCGAATTCGAGCTTGCGTCGTTTACGCGCCCTCGACTACGCGCCCTCGACGACGCGGAGTGCATTGGCGCGGTCCAGCGCGGCTTTGCGGACGGCATCCTGCACCTTCTCGAAGGCGCGTACCTCGATCTGGCGGACGCGTTCGCGGCTGATGTCGAACTCGGTCGAGAGGTCCTCCAGCGTCACCGGATCTTCGGTGAGGCGGCGGGCCTGGAAGATGCGGCGCTCGCGGTCGTTCAAGACCTTCATGGCGTCGGCGAGCAAGGCGCGGCGGCTGTCGAGCTCGTCCTGTTCGATCAGGATTTCTTCCTGATTGTCGTGCTCATCCACCAGCCAGTCCTGCCACTGGCCCGAGTCGCCTTCGCTGGCCTTGATCGGTGCATTCAGCGAAGCGTCTCCGGACAGCCGGCGGTTCATCGAAACGACTTCGTCCTCGCTCACCTTGAGCGTCGTGGCGATTTCCTTCACCTGCTCCGGCTTGAGATCGCCGTCGTCAAGGGCCTGAATCCGGCCCTTCAGCCGGCGCAGATTGAAGAATAGCCGCTTCTGATTGGCGGTCGTACCCATTTTGACGAGCGACCAGGAGCGCAGGATATATTCCTGGATGGCCGCTTTGATCCACCACATCGCATAGGTCGCAAGGCGGAAGCCGCGGTCGGGTTCGAACTTCTTGACCGCCTGCATCAGGCCGACATTGCCTTCGGATATAACTTCGCCGATCGGCAGCCCGTAGCCGCGATAGCCCATCGCAATCTTGGCGACCAGGCGCAGATGGCTCGTCACGAGCTTATGCGCGGCGCCGCGGTCTTCATGCTCTTGATAGCGCTTGGCGAGCATGTACTCTTCCTGCGGCTCGAGCATGGGAAATTTTCGGATTTCGTCGAGATAGCGGTTTAGACCGCCCTCTCCGGCAGCAATGGTCGGCAAAGTACTGCGGGCCATGAAGCACCCCCTCTTTTTGGTCTCCGGCCTCCAAGACGGCAGGCTGGCGTGGGTCTTCGTTCAGACCCCACGAGCCTAGAAGATAAGTGCGGCGAAAGCATGATTCAAGGAGTCCGGTTTCACGCTGTCGTGAGACCGAAGAGGAAATATCGCGCTTTGAGACCCGTATTAGATCGGAATCCTTCGCCGCAATTTCAAGGGTGATCAGCCGGCGGTCCGCAGCGCCGCGATCAGTTCCTCCATGTCGGCCGGCATTGCCGCTTCGAAATGCATCGTCTCGCCGCTTGAGGGATGCTCGAACTGCAGCATGAAGGCGTGGAGCGCCTGGCGAGGGAAGCGGTTGACCACGGCTTTTGCCGGCTCCGGCAAAAGATTGGCTTTGGTCCGAAAGGCAGCGCCGTAATCGGGATCGCCGAGCAGGGGATGGCCGATATGGGCCATGTGCACGCGGATCTGGTGGGTACGGCCGGTTTCCAGGTGGCACTCGACGGTCGAGACGAGCGCGGTGCCGTCCGGCTTTTCCTGATAGCGCTCGACGACCTCGTAATGGGTGATCGCCTCGCGTGCGTCCTCGCGCTCCTCATGCTTGACGGCCCGCTTTGTCCGGTCTCCCGCCCGTCCGAGCGGTGCGTCGATCGTGCCTTTCAACTGGCGAGGGCGGCCCCAGACGATCGCCCGATACGCACGCTCGAGCGGTCCTGTGCGGCCGTGATCGGCGAATTGGTCGGAGAGATGGCGATGGGCGGCATCGTTCTTCGCCACGACCATGACGCCGCTCGTGTCCTTGTCCAGCCGATGGACGATGCCCGGCCGCCTGACGCCGCCGATGCCGGAAAGGCTTGCGCCGCAATGGTGGATGAGGGCATTGACGAGCGTTCCCGTCCAATTGCCGGCACCGGGGTGCACCACAAGACCGGCCGGCTTGACGAGCACGATCAGGTCATCGTCCTCGTAGATGACGTCGAGCGGGATCGCCTCACCCTTCGGTTCCGGATCTTCCGGTTCAGGCAGGGCGATCTCGAACGTATCGCCCGGGTGTACCTTCTTCTTAGGCTCGAGAGCCGGCGAGCCGTTCATCGAAACGGCACCCTGCTCTATCAGGCCCTTGATACGGTTGCGCGAGAACTCGCCCGAAAGCGCCTCCGTCAGAAAGGCGTCGAGCCGTCCCGCGGCGCTCTCATTCGCCGTCAGGACTTTCCTATTGCCGGTCGCTTGTTTAAAGGGATCGTTCATGCGTTCCAATTCCGATAGAAAGCCAGCCATGACCGCAATCGAGCCCGATGATGAAGAGAAGCCCCTTGATCCGGCGATGGAGAATGTCCGCCGCAAGATGGTGCGCCTGCAACTCGTGTCGGCCGGCGTGATGCTGATCATGCTTATGGCCGTCCTCGGGACGATTGTCTACAAGCTGACGCGCACGGAAGGCGGCCCGGAGACGGTGCAAGCGGCGGTCAGCGTGCCGGCGGACGCGCCGGTGCAGGCGATCGCGGCGCTGCCGGCCGGATTTTCGATAAACGAGGTGGCGCTCTCCGGCTCGCAAGTGCTGTTCTATGGCAGCCTGCCGGGTGCAGAGCCGCGTGTGATCGTCTTCGACATCGGGGCAGGGCGCATCGTCGCGGACATCACCGTCAGGACGAACTGACGGCATGGGCGCGGCCCCTCTGATCCGGATCGACGACCCGTCGGACCCGCGCATTGCGGGCTTGGTGTCGATCAAGGAGCGTGATCTCATCGGACGCGAGGGCCGCTTCATCGCCGAGGGCACCGTCGTCCTGCGCCTGCTGGCAGCGGCGCATCGCTCCGGCCGCGGTATTGCCGCCGAGGCGATCCTGCTCCTGGAAAGCCGCGTTGCCGGTCTTGGGGATCTGCTTGCGAAGTTTCCGCCCGAGGTTCCGGTCTACGTGGCCGATGCCGGCGTCTTCGATGCGATCGCCGGGTTCAACATGCATCGGGGCGTGTTGGCTCTCGGCCGCTGCGATCAACTGCCGGGCGGGGATGCGCTGCTTGCTCGGCTTCCCGCCTCAAGCCTTGTTCTCGCCGCCTGCGGCATCTCCAACCACGACAATATGGGGTCGCTGTTTCGAAATGCCGCGGCCTTCGGCGTTGATGCGGTGCTGATGGACCAGACGAGCTGTGATCCGATGTACCGCAAGGCGATCCGCGTGTCGGTCGGCTCCGTGCTGACGCTACCTTTTGCGCGTGAGGGAACCGCGGCCGAGCTGATCGGGCGGCTGCAGGCGGCGGGCTTTGCGCTCTGGGGCCTTTCGCCGCGCGGCGAAACCGATGTCGCGGAGATCCCGCCGGCGCCGCGCACGGCGCTCCTGGTCGGCACCGAAGGCGAGGGCCTGCCGGAGGCGATCCTGTCAGCCGTTCGGACCGCGCGCATCCGTCAGCGGCCGGGCCTCGACAGCCTCAACGTGGCGATGGCGGCGGGCATTGCGCTCCATCAGGTTGCGCGCGTCAACGGCCGGATCTGACCCGGGCAGGCGGCCGAAACATCCCGGCATAGGGCTCCTCACGGGGCCGGCGACTTGACAAAAAAGCCCAATCCGCGCCTGGCGTTATTTTGACGGCAACAATTCCTTGGCGCGCTTCGCCAGGCTCTTGCGGCTTCCCTGCTTCTCTCCCTCTTCGCCGGCGAGGAGCCCGTGAATCGGCGAGGTGTCGCCTTCGCGCCTGGCGGTGAGCGCGACCATGCCGGCGGCAATCTCCGCCATTTCATCGCGCAGGGCCTCGTCATGGGCGGCGGATCTCGAATTCGTGAGGCGTTCCGAGAGCGCCGTTGCGCGCATACGCATGTCCTCGGAAAGCCTGTCGGCGTCGGGCTCCTGCAGCATGGCCTTCTCTTTCTCGTCCGCATTGCCTACCGCTTTCCGGCTCGGGCCCGGCTGTTTCGGCAGCTTGACACCGGCGGTGCGGAGCGCCTTGGTCGCGTCGCGGATCTCCTGGTTTGCCGTTTTCACCCGCGCCTTCAGCCTTTCTATCTCCTGGGCGCGGCGCTCGAGCGCGCTCTCGCGATCGGCAATGGCGGCGGTTTCACGGGCAAGCTTCGTTTCCAGCTGGCGTATGCGGCTGCCGTCCCGCTCCAGCCGCAACTCCATTTCGCGGGCCCGCGCGTTTTCCGCCTTGAGATCCGCCCGCAGCGCCTCGCGTTCGTCGCGCAGTCCGGCGACACGGCTCTTCAGATGCTCGGCCTCGGTCTCCCGCGCCGCGACATCGATGCGAAGGCTGTCGCTTTCGGCGGCATGCCTGTCCAGTTCCTTCTTCAGCCGGCGAATGGTCTCGCTCTTGTCGCCATCGGCGCGCTGCAGGTTTTCGAATGAGGCGCGCATATCCGCGACCCGCAGCTCGAGTTCGCGGATGGTCGAGCGCATCGTGGTGACCTCGACGTTCATTACCGCCACCTGCGCCTGAAGCTCGGCATTTTCCTCGGCCAGTCGACGCGCTTCCTGGTGCGTCCCTTCGTTCTGCAGCATCAGGGCGACGCCCTTGTCGCGCTCGCGGCGCAAGGCCTGCATGGTTTTGGCGTTTTCGGCGGCGTAGGTCGCGCGGGCGGCATCCCTCTGTGCGCGCACCTCCTGGGGGCTCAAGGGCATGGTTGCTTTCAGCCGATCCTCGGCGAAGCGCACGATGCGCCTCTGGATGGCGGGCGCGATCATCAGACCGAGCAGGACCGCCGTCAGGAAGCCGAGAGCAAAGAGGAGCGCATATTCAATCACGTGCCGGCCGTTTCATCTGGACCGGGCCGCCCATCCGGGACGGCCGGGCGGCCCATTCGTTTTTGCAGTAAAGCATGACGCCTGAAATGACATTTACTGCAAGCTTGCACGCCTTTCCATATCCACAGCGATCAACCCTGCGCGCTCCTCGTTACCGGACGTCAGAACGGATTCCAGGTCGGCTGCTGCGTCAGCTTGAGGTAGCCGACATTGACGCCGAGCCTGGCGCCGATGCCGGTGCGGATCGGCACGACGACGACATGCTCGTCGGTCAGCACCGTCATGCCGACACCGGCGACGACATAGGCCGAGCCGGAGACGCCGCCGAAGCGCTTGTAGAGCGCCGGCACGCTCGGCAGATTGTAGACAAGCATCATTGCCCGGCTGCCCTGTCCACCCCAATCGAGCCCGAGCGACGGGCCCTGCCAGAAGACCGGATGCTGGCCGACATTCTTGGTGTAGAGCTCGCCCTCGCCATAGGTCAGGCCGGCTATGAAGGCGCCGGAACCTTCCTGCCCGAGGATGTAACCGTTCGGCAGCCCGTAGCTTTCGAAGGCGCGCTCCACCACTTTGGCAAGGCCGCCGGAGGTTTCGCCGAAAAAGGTGTGGCCGGCGTCGATGATCTCTTGCATCGAATACTGGCTTCCGTTGGCGGATTGGGCGTGGGCGGCGGAATAGGCGCCGGTTGTCAGGGCGACGCCGATCAGTATGATCGTGGTCAGGATGGCGCGGACAGCCATTGCGGTAGCCTTCATCTTCGGCTGCATCGTTTCCTCCGTCAGGCGCGAATGCGGCGCGCGCGGGCCGTTACGACCAGCTCTTGATCGGTCGTGCGCCACCCGCGGGTCTGGACCATTTTCAAGTGGCTGTGCATGAATGGCACGACCGTCTTGATTGAGCGCACCCTATCCGCTTTCAGTGGTTCCGCGCGAGGCTGGGCCACCGAAATCGGGGTGCCCTGACAATTTGAACCGATGATCTTAACAATCGGTTTACCAAATGTGATGTCATTATGGCTCATCGAGAAATAGGTGTGCTCGCCGGCCGCACGGGGCGTGGCCGGTCGGAGCGTCGCGGGCGTTTGCACCCTCCGCAAGCCCCGGATGGAAGAACCGGACAAGGAACGAGAATGGCAAAGAATCCGAACCTGACGCTGACGGGACCCGATCTGGCCGCGCTGCTGTGCAGCCGGGTTTGCCACGACGTCATTTCGCCGGTCGGCGCCATCAACAACGGCCTCGAACTGCTCGACGAGGGCGGCGCCGATGCCGATGCCATGGACCTGATCCGCACCAGCGCCCTCAATGCCTCGGTCCGGCTGAAATTCGCCCGTCTCGCTTTCGGCGCTTCGGGCTCGGTCGGCGCATCGATCGACACCGGAGAGGCGGAGAAGGCGGCCAAGGATTTTGCCGCCGCGGAAAAGAAGACCGAAGTCACCTGGAACGGCCCGCGCGCGATCATCGCCAAGAATCGCGTCAAGCTGCTCCTGAACCTGTTCCTCATCGCCTATGGCGCGATCCCGCGCGGCGGCTCGATCGAGGTTACGCTGGAGGATCCGGAATTCGACGCCGCCTTCACGCTCGTCGCCAAGGGGCGGATGATGCGCGTGCCGCCGAAGCTCATGGAAATCCTCTCCGGCACCCCGGAGGAGGCGGTCGACGCGCACTCGATCCAGCCCTATTATACGGTGCTGCTCGCCGAAGAGGCGGGCATGACGATTGACGTCGCATCGACTGGCGAAGAGATCGTCTTCACCGCACGCGCCGGGGCCTGATCCGGAGCCGCGCCGCCGCTCACCGAAAATGGCACGAATTGGCTCCCCACCGGTCCGCGTGGCGGGTTCTTGCGTTTTCTTGCCGCTGGCGGAACGCCCCGGATTTCCTTGCTCTCGATGATCATATCCGGACGCGTTAAACGGGGCCGGCAACTTTACCGCGAAACAAAAGAGAGCGTTGACCGAGCGCGGTAACAGTTTCTTTGCCAAATCCGTATAGGATTGTTTCCTGGACGCGTTTTCGCCCGTGAGGCGTGGAGGAGTGAAACATGCGGCGCTTGATGATCGCTGATGGTTCGGATGTTGTAAGGAAGGTCGGCAAGCGCATCCTGTCGGGCATGGGTTTTCTCGTGTCCGAGGCGGCGAGCAGCCTCGACGCTCTGGTGCGTTGCGAGGCCGAGCTGCCGAACATCCTGATTGTCGATGCCGGGCTCGAAGGGGCGCTCGACCTCATCGGCAATATCCGCCGGCTGCCCGAGGGCGCCTCGGTCAAGATCTATTATTGCGTCGTCGAGGCGGACCTGCGCAAGATGATGGCTGGCAAGCGCGCCGGCGCCGACGACTTCCTCCTGAAGCCCTTCGACCGCAAGATCCTGACGAACGTTTTTGCCAGCCAGTCGATGGCGGCCTGAGCGGGGTTTCCGCGACCGGCCTTGAACATGCGGTCCAGATCCTCCCGAAGAAACTTGCCGCGGCTCCCCCGCGGCCCTTTTTTGTCTTGACTTCAACAGGGCGAAGGGTCGGGTAGGGCACGCCTGCAGCGCCGCGTCTTATCGGGTGCCCGGTTGCGATACGGCAGGCTCTCGTCCGGACCTCATCCTTGTGAAGGCGCATCCGCCTTTGATGAAAGCGCAAAGGTTGCTGTAGGGTTTTGCAGCAGCGGCAGGCGCCAAAACGACAAAAACCCGCCCAGGGGCGGGTTTTGCGTCGGGGCGGGTTCGTCGCCCGGGCCAAGCCGGGGGCGCGACGGATTGGAAATCAGGCGGTTTCCAGGTAGTCGTTGCCCTCGGGCTCGCGCAGCACGTAGCCGCGGCCCCAGACCGTTTCGATATAGTTGGCGCCGCCGGCGGCGTTTGCAAGCTTCTTGCGCAGCTTGCAGATGAAGACGTCGATGATCTTCAGTTCCGGCTCGTCCATGCCGCCATAAAGGTGGTTCAAGAACATTTCCTTGGTGAGCGTCGTGCCCTTGCGCAGCGAGAGCAGCTCCAGCATCTGGTATTCCTTGCCGGTCAGGTGCACGCGCTGGCCGCCGACTTCCACCGTCTTGGCGTCGAGGTTGACGATCAGTTCGCCCGTGGCGATGACCGACTGGGCGTGGCCCTTTGAGCGGCGCACGATGGCATGGATGCGTGCCACCAGCTCGTCCTTGTGGAAGGGCTTGGTCATGTAGTCATCGGCGCCGAAGCCGAGGCCGCGGACCTTGTCCTCGATGCCTGCCATGCCGGAGAGAATGAGGATCGGGGTCTTCACCTTCGACAGGCGCAGCGTTCTCAGGACCTCGTAGCCGGACATGTCCGGCAAGTTCAGGTCGAGAAGGATGATATCGTAATCGTAAAGCTTGCCGAGATCGACGCCTTCTTCCCCCAGATCGGTGGTGTAGACGTTGAAACTCTCCGACTTTAGCATCAGCTCAATGCTTTGAGCTGTCGCGCTGTCGTCTTCGATCAGTAGAACCCGCATAGTCTTCCCCTTTTCCGCCGCCCAAGGTCTACGTGGCCCCCCTTACGCGTTACGGATCCAGTCGTTGCCTGATTTGGAGGCTGCCATCAAATGGTTAACAAATTCTGATTCACTCTGGCAAGGTGTATCGAGCGTGTTAAATATTTTTAGCAGTCTCCTGATTCCAAAGGTGAATCTGAAACGGCGTTCCTCATGCGATACATGAGGAGATGCCGATATCTGACTCTCTAGACTCGCAAATAGGCCAAGCGCCACATTTCGTATCTCAGCATTTACGGAGCCTTAAACCATCGTCCCTATGATTAACGATGCCCGTAAACGAAAGGTTACCAGCGGTAGGTGTTTGTTAAGACCGCTGGGGATTTTTCGTTTTCGGCTCCAGGGCGGAGCCGGAGGGGTAGCGCATGGGTCTCGGATCGGAGTCGATTTGTGCCGGACCATGTGCAAGTTCAAAGTGCTGCGGCGGCCTCGTCCGAAAGCGGGGGCGCTGCGGAATCGGTAGCCGGGGTCTCGCCATCCACGGGAGTATTGCGTATGAAACCACGTGAGAGCCTTGTCCGCCTGAAAGAATTTCAGGTTCGGGAGAAGCAGCGTCAGTTGAACCAGCTTCAGATGATGATGGCTGAGTTCGAGCGGATGACTAAGGAACTGGAAAGCCAGATCGTTTTCGAGGAAAAGAAGTCGGGCATTTCCGACCCCTCGCATTTCGCCTATCCCACCTTCGCGAAGGCTGCCCGACAGCGCGCCGACAACCTCCAGGTGTCGATCCGGGAACTGAGAGTGCAGCAGGATGCGGCCGAGCTCGCCCTTGCGGAAGTTCAGGCCGAATACGAGAAGGCGGCCGCGCTCGAAGAGCGGGATGCGGGCACCCGGCTTCGCGCCTGAGAGGGCCTGAGGCGCAGCAGCAGAGAAGTCGAAATGAGCCTGCCTCCCGCGTTTCCGGGAGGCAGGCCGTTTTGTTTCGGGCCTTTTCGAAGCGCGGAAGCCTCGCGGCGCCAGAGGGGGTCGTTCGCGGCCCCCTGAAACGACACCGGCGGCTCAGGGAGGATCCCGAGCCGCCGGTTCGAATTATGGCCCTGTTTCAGGGGTGATCAGTGGCGATATTGCTGAATGCGCGTGGTGCGCAGGCCGGCCAGGCCGTGATCGTTGATGGAGGACTGCCAGGAGAGGAATTCCTCGACGGTGAGGGTGTAACGCTCGCATGCCTCTTCAAGGCTCAGGAGACCGCCACGCACGGCGGCGACGACTTCGGCCTTCCTGCGGATTACCCAGCGCCGGGTATTGGCCGGCGGCAGGTCCGCAATCGTCAGAGGACTGCCATCGGGGCCGATGACATATTTTACGCGTGGACGCATCATTTCGGTCATGGGACTCTCTACACAAACGCAAGACCATATGCACACGACCCTAGCGTGCCACATTTAACATTTACCTAAGCGGCTGGTAACGATTTGCTTATAATTTGAGACACTTCCGACCGGCGGGAATCCCCTGCACGGCCAGCAGGGCGGTGCTATCGCCGATCTCCTTCAGCATCCTGCGAAGCGGCTGAATTGCCGGGGACTTTGCTGCCCTTCGGTTCGGGAGCCATGCAATTACCACATTTCGCTTCGAAGGAGATTTCCTGATAACGGGACTCCTCATGATGCATGCCGCTCCAAAACATGTAGCGGTTTCGGGGCAAGGGCATGCACAAACAAGGAGCGAGCGTCGAAGCGGCGCTCCCGGATATTTCCGCCCGCGCATCACCACTCCCTTTGACCGGCCGCGCCGCGACCGGGGCGGGTTTCCGCCGCTGTTGGCAATTGCCGGAGCGTGTGAGGGGCTTGAATTTGAGCCGGGCGTCCGTCGGCAGCAGGTGACCTTGAATGAAGGAAGCGAACGAACCGGCCTTGCAGCGCGAGGCTGACGCAGATTTGTTTTTCGACATCGATCCAGCGTCGGTGCAGACCGAATACGAAATCCTCCAGCTGATGCGGCAGCTGGTCACCCGCTATGGCTACGCGCATTTCCTGATCGCGCGGCTGCCGATGGCCGAGGAGCAGCGTTTTTCCGAGCGCCTGGTTCTCAGCAACTGGCCGGCCGAACTGGTGCGCCAGTATGACGCCGAGCAGATTTTCCCGGCGAGCGGACTCGTTGAGCGCCTGCGCCGTACCAAGCTGCCCATTGCGGGCGGTCCGGAACTCTTAGAGGAGACGGGGAAGGGAAGGGGGATGGGCGCGATCCGCCAGCTCCAGCCGCATCCGGAAATGGTGCGCCATTTCGCCGTGCTTCTGCACACGACCTCGGGCGAGCCGTTCCTGGCGATGCTTTCGGGCAAACGGGAGGAGCCCAGGGGCGGGGAAAAGGCAATGATCTATCTGGCGCTCGTCCAGCTCTTCGAGTGTCTCGAGCGCACCTTCGATGCCGGCCAGCCCGCGCGCGAGAAATTGTCGAGCCGCGAGATCGAATGCCTGCGTTGGGCTGCGGCCGGAAAAAGCAGTGACGAGATCGCCATCATCCTCGGCATCTCCGCCTATACGGTGGCGAGCTATTTCAAGAGCGCCGCCCGCAAGCTCGATGCGGTCAACCGCGTGCAGGCGATCGCCCGGGCCATCAGGATGAAGCTGATCTGACGCCCGCGCCGTCGCCCTTGCCCGGCGAGGCACAAGTTTCTATATGTCGCGGCACGAAAGCCATGGAAATGCCGCTGGCGCGGCGAGACCAGCGCCTTGCGGCCTGAAGCGTAAAAGAGGGCGTCGGATGGCCGCGCCCGGATTCCGGATTGGATCCCGTGAACAGTCTCGATTTTGACCGCAAGCCCGAAGATACGCGCGTCGTCGTCGCCATGTCCGGCGGCGTCGATTCCTCCGTCGTGGCCGGGCTCCTGAAACGCGAGGGCTACGACGTTCTCGGCATCACGCTGCAGCTCTACGACCATGGCGCGGCCGTGCACCGCGCCGGCTCCTGCTGCGCCGGCCAGGACATCGACGATGCGCGCCGCGTCTGCGAGACGCTCGGCATTCCGCATTACGTGCTCGACTATGAGGCGCGCTTCCGCGAAACGGTGATCAATCCCTTCGCTGAGAGCTATATTGCCGGCGAAACGCCGATTCCCTGCGTCGCCTGTAACCAGACGGTCAAATTCGCCGATCTGCTGGCGACCGCCAAGGAGCTCGGCGCCGATGCGCTGGCGACCGGCCACTACATCCGCTCGCGGCCGAGCCCCAAGCCCCGCCATGCCGGTCAGCGCGCCCTCTACCGGCCGACGGATGCGGAGCGCGACCAGAGCTACTTCCTCTTTGCCACCACGCAGGAGCAGATCGACTATCTGCGCTTTCCGCTCGGCGGCCTTTCCAAGACCGAGACTCGGCGGCTCGCCGAGGAGATGGGTCTTGTCGTCGCCAAGAAGGCCGACAGCCAGGACATCTGCTTCGTGCCGCAGGGGAAATACAGCGACATCGTCTCGAAGCTGAAGCCGAATGCGGCGCTTGCCGGCGAGATCGTGCATCTCGACGGCCGTGTACTCGGCACGCATGAGGGCATCCTGCACTATACGATCGGCCAGCGCCGCGGCATCGGCGTTGCCACCGGCGAGCCACTCTATGTCGTCTATCTCGACGCCCGCTCGCGCCGCGTCATCGTCGGCCCTAAGGAGGCACTCGAGACGCGCCGCGTCTATCTGCGCGATGTCAACTGGCTCGGCGATGAGGAACTTGAGGAAGCGGCTGTCCGCGGCTTTGCGTGCTTCGCCAAGGTCCGCTCCACCCGCCAGCCGGCGCCGGCGGTGCTGAAGAGCGATGCCGACGGGCTCTATGTCGAGCTCGTCGAGGGCGAGGCGGGGGTGGCGCCCGGCCAGGCCTGCGCGCTCTATTCCGGCACCGGCGAGGACGCCCGAGTCTATGGCGGCGGCTTCATCCGCAAATCCGAGCGCGAGCCCACCGCGGAGGCCGCCCTGCAGGCGCTCCTCAGGGCGCCGGCGGCCGCCTGAGACGGGTCGCTCGGCCTCTTCGGGAAAACTTCGCATTTCCCGAAGACATTGCTTGACACTAGCGGGAACAGCACCTTATAAGCCGCCCGACCAGCCGAAACGGGCTTCGCCAAGAAGCCTTCTGGCACCGGCGGCGGAGTAGCTCAGTAGGTTAGAGCAGAGGAATCATAATCCTTGTGTCGGGGGTTCGAATCCCTCCTCCGCTACCACACGTCCCCCCAGCATTTCAGCGTTGGCGCCGATCAGGGCGGGTAGGTGGCCGATCACTTCGACTTCCACGCCTCCATGCCGATCGTGCACGACGACGCTGTCGACTAGATTTCGGAAAGCGACTATCGCTTCGGCGTCGACGCGGGCATCCAATTCGTTCAGGCGGCTCGCCAGCTGTCGTCTAACATCACCTGAGCTGATGCCGGGCCGAACGCCGCAGCCGTTATCATGAATGTGAACACTGTCCTTCCGAACAAGAACGCCCCCGTTTTGCAGCATCACCAGCCAGAGCAATTAGCGCGATAGCAATGAAACCTTATCCCGAAGCATCAGGTATCTGTCGGATTTGCGACGTACACCGAGCGCTTCTGGGTTGTGCCGCCTCCTTGAGCTTTGATGCTGGCCCCGGCTACAGTGGTGCAGATCTTCGTTACCTTTGTGGATAGCTCCTCAAGCGTTGCCATCACCCGGTTCACCTGCGTCAGCGTCGCGGTCATCTCAGGACCATACCGTATAACGAGATATTCCCTGTTGGAGGTCAGCGTTGCCAAGTGCTCGGCCGTACGTCTGCGCAAGATTAGGCCAGCATCCATCGCCATTCGCGATCGCTCGCCTATGTCGTGCTTGAGGCCGCGAATGGCCTTGGAGTCGAGACCTTTGGCAAGCAGAAACGCATTCAGGTGAAGCTCAATCGAGTGAAGGGCGAGAAACCGACGCGGATTGTGCTTTTTGCCCCGTGGAGAGTGTTCTCCGAGCACGATGGCGGCCATCTTGTATTGCTGCGCCAACTCAAGAATGTCGTCAACGCTCGCCGAGTCTCCAGGGTACGCCGCATCCACAAAGTGTCTCCCGGTGCTAAGAAATCCGAATTTGATGGCCTTGAAGTTCAAACGTCAATTCACTCAATCGGGCTAATCGGCACTGTTCAGCCGCCCTGTGGGGCTCTGCCCCATAGGAATCGTCAAAGCATGAACGTCTTGCCGACCGCGGATGGAACGACCCTCTCGGCATAGGCGGCGGCCAGTGCGCTCACGGCTCGCCAACCCGTGCAGTGCCCGGGTGATATCAATTGCAGGTCAAACTGCGCCAGCGTTTCGACCGTCTCAGCGGCTCGCCTTCATGCAGCAAAACGCCCGAAGGTGAATTGGGGCATCGTTTGAGTCGGTCCTCCACAACCAATGTATTTCCGAACTGCGCGGAGGGCGGTTCGGCGGATTCTTCGAAGTCCGCTTTGCGCGAATGTCGGTCGTCAAAGCTATATCGTCCGACCTCTAAAAGCGGACATCGCCTGTAACCCCAACTAGGTGCCCGCCGGCAAACGTTCTCGCCGGTCCGCTCCATCTTCGTTTCGCGGCTGTGCCGCGCGCTCGGCGCCCGTATGCCACAAACTATCTGATCGAACTGAAGCTCAACGCGGCCGCCGCAGCATCGGGACGAGCGTCGGCGACGAACCGACCTGGATCGCGCCGAGCGGTTCGAAGCCGTAGCGTCGGTAGAACGGAATGTTGCGCGGGTTCGACGATTCCAAATAGGCTGGCGCGTGATCGCGATCGCACCGTGCGAGTGCGTACGCCATCAAGGCGTCGCCGTGACCTTCGCCTTGATGCGCCGGGTCGACGCCGATCAGCGGCAGGTACCAATGTGGTTCGGTCGGGTGGTAAGTGGCCATCTGCTCGAATATGGCCGTGGTTTCGGGGGTAAGAGAGCGCGCAACCGTGCTCTCGAGCACCGCACCAAGGCCTTCCTCGTCGGAATGCACCCCGGGCGTTAGCCACAGCGCCGTCCCGGCGTAGCCGTCGGTGCAAAAGGCGCTTCCGTTAGAGAATGCGCTGCTCCCGAACGCCCGGATCATTCGCGGCATGGCCGCAACGTACTGGTGTGCATGCGGCCAGGTCCATCGCGCCATAGGATCCGCTGCAAACGCCAGCATGACCGTTTCGACCGCCAGATCTTCCTCGGCCGCCGCCATAACTCTCACTGTTGGCGATTTCACACTGCCCTCCTGACGTAGGTGGTCCGACGAGGCGCCCGCGCCCGTTCTCAGCTACGCATCGTAACCCGGACGGCGTGGGAGCGATACCGGTTGCTGCTGGCTCAGCGGTTCCGGATTCAGCTGCCCGTCCGCTCTAGGCCCAATGCTGCCGCGCGCAGCGGTATCGAACTCCTGCCGGCCCGGCGGGCAAGGTTCGTCGTCCACACACCACGCTCAACTCGGTGTGAAGCTCAGTCGTTCGAGGAATTTAGTTGCGGCCTCGACACCGCGGTCGCCCGACAGGGCGGTTCCCAGCTCCGCCGCGCGTGCCCGCATGATGGCCGCGTCCATCGCTGTCAGCGCTTTTGCCAGACCGGCAGCGCTGAGCGTCTTCCGGTCGAGTGGGGCGGGCCCAGCGCCAAGCGCCGCTACCCGCCTGCCCCAGAAGGGCTGGTCGCCGAAGAAAGGGACGATCTGCGTGGGCAGTCCTGCACGAAGGCTCGCCGCAGTCGTTCCTGCTCCCCCGTGGTGGATGGCGGCAGTTGCCCGTGGCAGCAACCAATCGTGTGGCGCGTTGGCCAGGAAAAACGCACGTGGGCTCGCATCCACTTTACCGATCGCACCGCCCCCACCGGTAAGCAGGCCGCGCTTACCGGTCATTTCGAGGGCCTTCAGGATCATGCCCGTCATCGCCGCAGGGTCGATCCCCGGCATGCTCCCGAAGCCGAAATAGACAGGCGGGGGGCCAGCCCGCAGGAAAGACTCCAGTGCCTCGTCCGGCTGCCAATCGGGGCGGTCGAGGAACCAATATCCGGTGACCAGCACGTCTGGTCCCCAGTCGGTCGGTTTCGGGAGCACTGCCGGACTATATGCGTAGAGTGTCCCTGCCACCGGCTTGCGAGCAGTCTTTCCAGGCAGGCCGAGCGTGGTTGCGCGCCACGCCTTCAGGTCCTTGGCGAACAGCAGCCGCGCCCCGTTGATGGCAAAGGTGTGGCTCATTCTGTTGAATGGTCCGAGCGACGCGAACGGAAGCATAGGACTAGGAAATTCGTCGGTCGGCGTGAATCCTGGAACGGGGGAAGCAAGGACATGCGGTACACCGAGCGCCGCGGCCATGTCCGGTGAGCCGAACGATTTCGGATGGTAGACCAGCACGTCAGGCTGGAAGCTGCGGACGGCCCGCCACTCCTCGTCGAGAAGCCTCATCATTATGGGGCGCACATGCTTGAGAAGCTTCAAGCCGGCGCTGAATCCTTTGCCGCCGGCAACGGCGGCCTTTCCCTCCCGCGTATCCAGGAGCGCCAGGAATTCGCCTGGAAGGCCCGCGAACAGAATACCATGCTCGGCGGCCATGTCGGTGAACTGGACGGGAGCGGCCAACTGGACCTCATGTCCACGCGCCATCAGGCCCATAGCCAACGCAATGTAAGGCTGGACGTCACCGCGTGTGCCGAGGGTTTCAATTGCGAAGCGCATCCACCCTCAGTACACCATGCCGAAGCGAATGTCCGCTCGTTGCGATGCTGACCCTAAACCTGCCGGTCCGGTGTCGGCCCCAAAGCAGTCACTCAACTCCCCGCTGCGAGCCGCGCTTAAAATCAACTCATGAACTTTGGCAATGCAGCCGCCAGCGCATCGACGGCTACACGGACCTTTAGCGGCAGATGAGGCGTCTGCAGCCATACTGCATGGCAATCATAGAGGAACGGTGGTTGATCGGGCAAAAGCCGGACAAGCATGCCCGCCGCGATCCGCTCCCGCACCAGCCAATAGGGAAGCCATGCAAGCCCCGTTCCGGATATCGTGGCATCGGCGATGGCATCGAGATCGTCGAGTCGGAAACGGTTGAGTGGCATCACTACGAAAGGCGATTGGCCCTGCCGTAGAAAGAGCCATGGCGGAACAGGGCCGGACCGACGGTAGACGACTGCTTTGTGTTGCGCCAGATCTTCCACGGTCTCCGGGCGGCCATGGCTTTCGAGGTAAGCCGGTGAGGCGCAAACGATCATTGGCTGGCGCGCGACACGGCGCGCAATCAATCCGGCCCTGTCCCCCAGCGTTCCCGTGCGGATAGCGAGATCATGGCCATCTTCCGCAAAATCGATGAGGCGATCGTTGAAGGAGAGCTCAAGTTCCAGTGCCGGATACTGGCGGGCGAGTTCCAGCAATACGGGCATGACGCAGTGCCGGCCGAAATGGACCGGCATGGTGACGCGCAGTTTTCCGCGCGGTTCGGAAAGCTGGTCAGCCGCAAGCGCATCCAAAGCTTCGGTCTCGGCGAGAATCACGCGGCAGCGCTCGTAATAGGCTCGACCGAAATCGGTGAGGCTTTGGCGCCGTGTGGTGCGGTTGATGAGACGCACACCCAGCCGTTCCTCCAGAAACCGGATATGCTTGCCAACCATCGGCCCGGAGAGATCGAGAGCAGCTGCGGCCGCGGCGAACGAGCCGAGATCGACGGCCTTGACGAACACGGCCATGCTTGTCAGGCGATCCATATTCAAAACCTTTGGTTTCTACTGTGCTGACTAGTCCGCTATTTATCTGCTGAAACACTGCTGTCATAGCTCATTCCGTTCACTTGTTTTGGAGTTTAGCCATGACGCGCGTCGTTCGCTTTCACGAGCTTGGTGGTCCGGAAGTTCTGCGGATCGAAGATGTGGATGTTCCGGAGCCCGGTCGGGGCGAGGTTCGGATCCGGGTCAAGGCGCTCGGCCTCAACCGAGCCGAAGCCCTGCTACGGTCAGGCAACTATATTGAAACGGCGCAATTACCTTCCAGCCTCGGCCTGGAAGCCGCGGGCGTCGTGGAAAAGGTCGGCGAAGGCGTGGACGGCTTCGCGCCGGGCGATGCGGTCAGCGTGGTGCCGGCGAGGTCGATGATCCGCTGGCCGTCGTATGGCGAGCTCGCGACCTTTCCCGCCGCGCTCCTCGTCAAGCATCCGACATCGCTTAGTTGGGAGGGGGCGGCCGCCGTCTGGATGCAGTATCTCACCGCCTACGGCGGGCTGATCGACATCGGTGGGCTCGGCCGCCAGGATTTCGTCGTCATTACCGCGGCGTCAAGCAGCGTGGGACTGGCCGCGATCCAGATTGCCAGCAAGGTTGGCGCGATACCGATCGCAGTCACCCGGACATCGGCCAAGAGGCAGGCGCTGCTGGAGGCCGGCGCGGCGTATGTCATCGCCTCCGCGGAGGAAGACCTGGAAGCCCGCCTGAAGGAAATTTCCGGCCCACAAGGCATTCGGGTGGTGTTCGATCCGATCGGCGGACCGATCTTCGAGCCTTTGACCGCTGCCATGTCGCCAGGCGGCATTCTCATCGAGTATGGCGGCCTGAGCCCCGAGCAGACGCCCTTTCCGCTGTTCACCGTGCTCAGCAAGAGCCTGATGCTGCGCGGCTACCTCGTTCACGAGGTGATCGGCGATCCGGCCCGGCTGGAACCCGCCAAGGCGTTCATTCTCGACGGGGTGATATCGGGTTCGCTCCAACCGGTCATCGCCAGAACCTTTCCGTTTGACCAGATCGTCGAAGCGCATCGCTTTCTGGAATCAAACAAACAATTCGGCAAAATTGTCGTGACGGTTTGAACCAACGCAACCTCCGGTCCGAAGTGCATCGACGGAAGGCCGGACTCCACCCGTTCCAGTCCTCCAGATCGGCGGATGTAGCGCAGTTTCGCGCCAACAGCGGGCCGCCCTTCATGCAGCAAAACGCCCGAAGGTGAATTGGGGGGATCGATTGAGTCGGCCCTCCACAACCATATGTTTCGAGCTGCGCGGCGAGTCGGTTCCGCTGAAATACCCGTCATGGGACATCGGCGCCGCAAGTTCTGCGAGATAGCGTTCGAACTCCTTGTTGAAATCTAGTACCCTTCCGTTCGTTAAAACAACGCAACATGAATGCACGGGACCGTGAGGTGCATACCGCACGCTGGCATAACCGCTTGGTCCCGATGCATCTTCAGGCGAGGCCCCTTCCATGAGAGCCGTCGACACGGCAGAGGTCCTCTTTCTGGTCGATAATGCGACCGACAGTCTGTCGTCGAATCCTGATTTCGTGGAGACCGAGTTCGCCCGCCATCGCCGTCGCGGGATGCGATGGCTCTCCGGGAAATGCCTGTGCTGCGCCGCGCACGGGCTTTCCTGCTTGATCACCACCCGGACGAGGTCGGCCAGCCGCACGCTCCTGTTCGACACCGGGCCCGAGGAATGGGTGTTTGAGCGCAATGTGGTCAGGCTCGGCGTCGATCTCGGCGATGTCGGCGCGGTGATGCTGTCGCATGGTCACTGGGATCATGGGGGTGCAATGCCGCGCGCCCTCCAGATGATCACAATGGGCAATGGTGGGCAGCCGGTCCCGACCTACATGCATCCCGATATGTTCGCCCTGCGCGCGACGAAATCCGGCGAAGGGCAGTTTCGACCGATGGAGCTGGTGCCGAGCGTGGATGTCCTGTCTGGAAACGGCGCCGATGTCATCGTTACCCGAGACGAGCAACTGCTTTTTGACGAGACGTTCTATGTAAGCGGGGAAATCCCTCGCGTGACCCGGTTCGAACGCGGGTTCCCCGGTCAATATCGCCAGACCGCGGCAGGCAGTTGGGAGCCGGACGAGATAATGCCGGATGAGCGCTTCGTGGCGATCAACGTGGCCGGCAAGGGGCAAGTCGTCTTCACCGCCTGCTCGCACGCCGGCCTGATCAACGTTCTGATGCACGCCCGGGCACGGTTTCAGGATATCCCGCTCTATGGCGTGTTTGGCGGCTTCCACCTCTCGGGGATCACCGAGCCCATTATCCCGGAGACGGTCGAAGCGCTGGCGCAGTTTGACCTGCAATTGATATCGCCCGGGCACTGCACGGGTTGGCGCGCCGTGAGCGCTCTGGCCGCCGCCTATGGCGAAAGGGTCGTTCCAGCCGCGGTCGGCAAGACGTTCATGCTTTGACGCCTTCTGTGGGGCAGAGCTAATAGCCCAACGCCATCCCATCCTTGCGGGGGTCGGACCCTCCGATCAGGACGCCGCGCTCCCAGTCAATCCAGACGGCCTGCGCGCCGCCGATGGCCCACCGGGGTGGCTGAACCTTGAAGCCACGGCGTTCCAGTTCGGCGCCGACGCGGGTGCGGATGACTTCCTCGGCCTCCACCGTTGCGGTAGCGGGAATTGGAAAGAGGCGCGGCAGGTCAATGGCGGTCTGAAGATCGAGACCGCAATCATAGAGCCGGGATAACAGATGAGCATGGCCCATGGCCTGGTAGTGGCCGCCCATCACACCGAACGGCATGACGACGCGTCCGCCCTCGGCGGCCATTCCCG
This sequence comes from Sinorhizobium sojae CCBAU 05684, assembly GCF_002288525.1. Taxonomy (NCBI): domain Bacteria; kingdom Pseudomonadati; phylum Pseudomonadota; class Alphaproteobacteria; order Hyphomicrobiales; family Rhizobiaceae; genus Sinorhizobium; species Sinorhizobium sojae. Next base: position 2,642,782 of record NZ_CP023067.1, on the reverse strand, counting down.
GGATGATCGTATGCATCGGACGTTTGCGGGGACCGACTTCGTTGGGATGCCCTGCCACAAGCGAAAAGCTCTGACCACGGTTGTGGAACAACACGCCTGAGCGTGGCGACATCAGCCCGCTGCCATAGGAACTGAATATCGAATTGATGAAGCTGACCGCGTTGCGGTCGCGATCCACCACGCAAATATAGACGGTATCCTTGTGCTCGACGGTGTCGACCGACGGCAACGGATCGGTGATCCGATCGACGGAGATGCCACTGGCGAGGCGATCAGCAAGGGTGCTCGAGAGCATACGCTCGACGGCCCCATCCGACCCGGGGGGATCGGCGACCATCGCGTCGCGCGCGGCATAGGCGAGCCGTGTTGCCTCGAGGAGGAGATGCAGATCATCGACGTCGAACGGGTCGTTGGACAGCGAGAAACGTGAGAGGATGTTCAGAATCAGGAGGGCGACGACGCCCTGGCCATTCGGCGGGCATTCGTAGATGGTGCGGCCGCGATAGGTCGTGGAGATGGGCGTAACGTAGTCTCCTGCAGCGCTGGCGAAATCGTCGAGAGTATGATGGCCGCCGAGGCCGCGCAGATAGTCCACCATGTCCTCGGCGACAGCGCCGCGATAGAAGGCGTCCTTGCCACCGCGTGCGATCGCTTCGAGCGTGTCGGCGAGCAAGGGCTGGCGCTGGATGCTGCCGACCGCAGGCGCCGCTCCCTCGACCAGGAAGGTAGCACGGGTGGTTGGGTCCGCCGCCAGGAGGTCGCGCTGCAGGCTGAGGTCGGCGGCGACACGGGGTGTCAAGGCGTAGCCGTCGCGCGACATGACGATGGCCGGTTGAAGGACCTCGGCCATCGGCATCCGGCCGAAGTCCTTCAAGAGGCGGCACCAGGCATCGACCGCTCCAGGAACCGTGACCGCATGAGGAGAAGAGCGCTCGATTGCTGTCACACCCTCGGCCCGCAACGCGTTGCCGGTCAGGGCGGCCGGTGTCCGGCCCGAGCCGTTATATGCGCGAATGTCGGTGGATCCTTCCACCGCTATCATTGCGAAACAGTCCCCGCCGACACCGGTCGAACCCGCCTCGACGACAGACTGAACCGCCACGGCCGCCACCGCCGCATCAATGGCGTTGCCTCCTGCCTTGAGGATCTCGATGGCTGTCAGGCTTGAGGCCGGATGGGAGGTTGCCGCCATGCCGCGACGTGCGACGGCCAGCGACCGACCAGGATCTTCGAAGTTGCGCATGACGTTCCCCAAAGTCTTCCCGGCCATCTACTTTGTCAGTCTCTGGCACCAGAACTTTCCAATAAATTCGACTGTGTTGTCCCAAATGTACTGATAATTAGTGCCATTTAGCGATCAAAGTTACAAACTTCTGTTCGCATCAATCGGTCGCAAAGCTGGGCTTCTGCGACAGGTTCGGGCGTCCACTTGGGGTCAACAGCAGCCCGCCTTCAGGCAGCAAAGCGCCCAAAGGTGAATTGGGGGATCGCTTGAGTCGGCCTGGTGACAAGCTCGTAACCGCCACGCCTCGTGGGCCAAGCCCGCAAGAGGAGCCGGCGAACAGGGCCGGGGCTGGGTTATCTCCGATCGCGTCCAATTCCGTGCCCAGCCTGCGATTGAGCACGCGCACTGGCCACGCCCCTTTCAGACCTATGCGCATGGGCGCTATCCTCAGCGGGGCGTCGAGACGTCCGTCGCCTGCGGCGTGTAGACGACTATATCGGTCTCTTTCTCCGTCAAAGCGCCACCGATCGCCAAGTAGACGAGGATCGTGCCTATGGAGAGCAAGAGCAGCCCGACAGGGAAAGCAGTTGAAGCGTTCTGTTCGGGCTTGTTGTGATCGCTGCCATACATATCGCACTCCCACAAAATGGTTCTGGGAGAACGAGAATGGCGTGGACCGGTTCCCGCTCGCGTGGCGTCGGGGACTTAAGTCCGAAGCTCTGCAGCCAAAGGTCTTATCTCCATTGCGGAGCGGTTTTCCCGCTACATATTGAGAGAATGAGCACCCCCGTGAAATAAGGGGGTGAACGCTGGTAGCAGCCGTGGAGTGCGCGGTCCCAGGGCGGTGCTTCCGTCCCTTCCGCAATGCCCTGGGGTCTCCCTTCCGAGCTTCCCTTGAGGTTCGCCATGAACGCCCAAAAGATACGAAAGCTCATTGACGACTGCCGTCGCGACCTGTCGGAATATCTGTCGCCCGAGAGCGGAATCAGTGACAGGGAGATCGTCATCGCATTGCTTTATCGGCTGGATGGACCTCAGGCCATGGACGCGTTGGGTGAGGACTTCGACTACCGACCGCCGGCGGACGATTCACGGACCGCCGAGCGTGCCGGCTCCCGTCCGAACGAAGCCCGACTGAGGATAATTCTCGGGCAGACAAGGAAATGTCATTAGTTTGAGCCGGCAGAGCCCGTTTGGCGATGGCTCTGCCGCAGCTTCGAAAACGACTGCTCACACAGAGCCGTGAATTGGACACCCTCTTCGATAGCTACCCACCCGCGGCCGAAGCGGGGCGTGGAGTTCGAATGGAGGAGCTCACCCGGCCCACCTAACCCCATCGCGTGAGTAGCCCCCAGGTCGCTTTGGCAGTATCATGCGCGCCGTGCTCCTCGCGGAGGCGAGGTAAGCCTGGGAGGACCGAGCCATGTCCATGTCTTCGGTGCTGCGCCCGCTGCGGACGGTCTGTCTCGCGGCCGGTGCTTTTTTCATGTCCGCACAATTGGTGAATGCTGAAGAGGCGCTTCCGCCGGAACTCGAGAAGCTGAAGGTCTCGCTGGAGAAATACAAGGATCCGGTCGTCGCCGTGCGCGAAGGCTATTTCTCGACGCTCGGATGCGTCACCTTCGCAGAAGGAACGATGGGGGTACATTTCCTCAACCCCGCGCTGATCGGCCCCGAGCCAGATCCGATGAAACCGACCCTGCTGGTCTATGAGCCGGTCGGCGACCGGCTGGAGCTCGTCGCAGTCGAGTGGCTGATCCCGCTCGCGACCGGTGTCAAGGACAGGCCCGAGCTCTTTGGCCAGCCCTTCGAGGGGCCGATGGAGGGGCACGAGCCGCTTCTGCCGGCGGCGCTTCATCACTATGACCTGCATGCCTGGATCTTCAAGCCGAACCCGCGCGGCCTGTTCCATCCGGTGAACCCGGACGTCAAATGCCCCGAGGGTCCCTACACCCTCCTGGAAGAACCGGCGAAAATGGTGCCGCATAAGCACCAATAGGAATGAAGGCTGGCCGATGCGCTAACCTCTGCGCTGATCTGCGGCGTCGTCGGAACCACGGGCTGGCGCGGAGGTAAAGGACGGGAAACGGTAGCGTTCGAGAGGCGAGTGGCCTTTCGTTTCGCGAGGCGCTTTTCCGTCTTGCGCGGACCGATCCGCGGGCGACAGGCCGCGCAGAGTTCATCTTCATCCTCATCAAGAAACATCGCGCCGGCGGTGGAACCAAAGAGCAGGCCTCGCGTTGAATCAACGAAGTTCCGGGAGGCGGACCATGAAGCACACCGACATCAAAAAGCTCGATTTAAGCCAGCCCAGACATGTCTGGGACGTCGCCGATTATTGCCGGCGAAGCGGCCTCCACAAGGCCGAGGAACGGCGGCTGATCCGGCTTCTGGGCAAGTTTGCCTCGAGCCACGAGCTTCAGATGAACGTGATCCGGCCTCAGACGCGCGTGCGTTGAACATTTCGCCGGCTTTAATGCGCAACTTCCGAAATCGGAATCGATTTCGGAAGTTGCGCAATCTCGAAGAGTTAAAGCGAAGCTTTGCGCGTCTGAAATGACGCGCGGCGCTGCAAGAAGTGGAGAATGCGCATCGTGTGGGCAATTCTGACCGGCGCATTTTTGGTACTATGCGGGCTCCTCTACATGACAACAGAGGCGCTGAGCCGACGTCGGCTGAGCAAGGAACCTGATCCGGTAGTAGAGCCGAGACAGAGCCTGGAGCCGCGGCGGCAGGGCCTGCGTTTCCTCGGGATGGGGCGCAACTGGCCGGGTGCGGTGCTGATGTTTGTCGGGGCACTCCTGCTGCTTTACGGCGCCTTCCTGCCCGACCTAGTCTGACATTCCCGACCTAGCCTGACATCATCTCGATCAGAAAAACTTCCGACGCTATATCGGCCGAGAGGGTCAGGGCTATCGGCTGCTGCAGGGTGGCCGTGTCCAGCGCATGCAGGGTCGCGGAAACGCCTTGGGTGCCAAGCGCGACGCTGCCTTTATGGCAGAAGAGCAGGATTTCCCGGGCATTGGTCGCGATCGGCAGCGAGCCCTCGACATGCAACTTGCGCACCCGGTGCCTGAGCGCATGCCGCCGCGTCATCACGTTGAGGTCGGTGACGGGGCCGTCCGCAAGCCTCGACGATGTCGGCACGTCGGCTGGGAAGGAAAGCGGCGGGTCCGCGACCGTCAGCAGCTTCGGCGGCCGCCCCTCGATGACAAGCGTCAGGCCGTGGCCCTCGAGGACCGACAGCGTACGGTCGATCCCCTGGAAGCTGGAAAAGGCGCCGTCGGCTGCAACGGTCGCCATGCTGACGCGCCAATCGAAATCCGCAAGCGTCGCCCGGTCCGGCGAGACGGCGATTTCCACCGTCTCGCCGCCGCCGTTCTTCCACGGCATCCGCCTGTATTCGATCGCGCGCAGGATTCGCATCATCTCAGCCGAGCCATCCCATCGCAGTGCCGATCCAAACGATCGGAGCAGCAACCAGTATGCTCAAAGCGACGCGGATATACCAGATCACCAGGAGATTCCGGAAACCGAGCGGAATCGAAGTCGCCAGCATGCAGGGGATGGAGGCCGAGAGGAAAAGCACCTGGCTCACCGAAACCACGGCAGCGAGGAACTTCAATTGCGGCGCCGCCTCCTTGAGAAGGATGGCAGGCAGGAACATTTCCGCCAGCCCCGAGGCGAGCGCCCTTGCAGCCTGCATCGGCTCGCCGACCTGGGCAATCCAGGCAAAAGGGTAGAGCGCAAGGCCGAGAATGTCGAAGATCGGCGTGTATTTGGCGGCAAGAAGGCCGATCAGCCCGACGGCCATGATGCTCGGCAAGATCAACGCGGCCATGCGCATCCCGTCGAGGAAGCTTTCGCTGAGGAGCGCCGGCAGGCGCTTGGCGGATGCCGCCTGGTCCAGTCCCGTCTCGACGGCGACGCTCAGGCGGCCGCGTCCGGCAGGGAGCGGCTGGTCGCGATCGCCCTCATGCGCGAGCCCTGCAATCGGCCAAATGCGCGCGGTGATCGCCGATACGATGAAGGTGACCGCAAGCGTCGACCAGAAATAGAAGTTCCAGACGTGCATGAGCCCAAGGGTCTTGGCGACGATGATCATGAAGGTGGCCGAGACGGTGGAGAACCCGGTGGCGATGATCGCCGCCTCGCGCACCGTATATTTGCCCTCGCGGAACACCCGGTCGGTGATGAGCAGCGCCAGCGAGTAGCTGCCAACGAAGGAGGCGACTGCGTCGATCGCGGACCAGCCCGGTGTGCGCCAGATCGGCCGCATGATCGGCTGCACCAGCACGCCGGTGAATTCGAGAAGGCCGTAGCCGACGAGAAAGGCAAGCGCCAGCGCGCCGATCGGCACGATCAAACCGACGGAAAGCACAAGCTTGTCGAAGAGGAAGGGCAGCATGTCGGGCGCGAAGATCGCCGCGGGGCCGATGCCGGCGAGATAGAGAAGGGCGAGCGCCAGTCCGAGGACGCGCAGCACGGAAAAGACGGCATTCGTCGCAGTCTTCCGCCAGGTGCCTTGAACGAAGGGGGCGAAGGCGCCATAGGCCATCAGCAGACAGACGAAGGCGATCGCCGCCGGGCGGGCGCCGGTGGATATGGCGCTTGCCGCATGGTCGAGCAGGATGGTCGATTTGCCGTTCAACTCGACCGGCACGAAAAACAGGACAATGCCCAAGAGGCTGCAGAGCATCAGCCGCAGCGCGGCCATTGCGCGCGTTCCCCTTGCCGTCGTGGTGATATGCGTCATGTGGTCTCCTCCCAGAGCACGAGCCGGCGGCGGCGGCCGCGGGCTCTTATTTCAGCTTTGTAAGAACCCGCCCGAAGGCGCGGTCGATCTCTTCCTCCCGGTCATGGCGTCCGTTGCGGATCTTCCATTGGCCCGCGACCATGACGTCGAGGACCGCCTCGCGGCCGAGCGCAAAGAGCCAGCGGTCGAGAATCTGGTTGCCGCTTGCCGCGGCGATAAAGGGATTGGCGCCGTCGAGCACGACGAGGTCCGCCCGCGCGCCGACGGTGAGGCCTTGCGGGCCGATGCCGGCCGCTTGGGCGCCGCCGGCAAGGGCTGCGTCGAAAATCGTTCTGCCGACGGAGGCGCCGGGGCCGGCGGCGAGGCGGTTCCGTCGGCGGTCGCGCAGCCGCTGGCCGTATTCGAGGAGCCGCAGCTCTTCCGCAACACTGGTCGCGACATGGCTGTCGGTGCCGATGCCGAGCCGACCGCCGGCGGCGAGGTAATCGACGGCCGGAAAAATCCCGTCGCCGAGATTGGCTTCGGTGGCCGGGCAGAGGCCGGCGACCGCGCCGGATTTCGCCAGCCGCACCGTTTCCTCCGCTGTCATGTGCGTCGCGTGGATGGCGCACCAGCGCCCATCGACCGGCATCTCGTCGAGCAGCCATTCGACCGGACGCCGGCCGCTCCAGGCGAGGCAATCCTCGACTTCGCGGGCCTGCTCGGCCACATGGATGTGGATCGGGCCGGAGACCGGGGCCGCGTCCAGGATCGCGCGCATCTCTTCCGACGTTGCGGCGCGCAGCGAGTGGATGGCGTAGCCGAGTTCGGCGCCTTCATGCCGGGTGGCGGGAAGGAGGCGGTCGATGAGGGCGAGGAAGCGATCGGGATCGTGCAGGAAGGGGCGCTGCCCGGGATTGGGTGCCGCGCCGCCGAAATTGGCATGGGCGTAGAAGACGGGCAGATGGGTGAGGCCGATGCCGGTCGCCTGCGCGGCGCTCAGGATGCGCAGCGACATTTCCGCCGGATCGGCATAGGGCGTGCCGTCGGCGCCATGGTGGAGATAGTGGAACTCGACCACACGGCCGAAGCCGCCTTTCAGCATCTCGACGTAGAGCTTTGCGGCGATCGCCTCGACATCGTCGGGATCGACGAGACCGACCGTGCGGTACATTTCCTCACGCCAGGTCCAGAAGCTGTCGTCTCCCGCGCCTGCGACCTCGGCAAGCCCGGCCATGGCGCGCTGGAAGGCATGGGAATGCAGATTGGCCATCGCCGGGAGGAGGGGGCCGGTCATGCGCTCGTCCTCTGCGGTCGGCACCTGGTTCGGCTCGATCGCGGCGATGCGGCCGTCCTCGCCAATCGACACGGCGACGCTTTCGGCCCAGCCCGTCGGCAGGAGTGCCTGTTCGGCAAAGAGCCGTTGCGCGGGATGCCTCGCCATGCGCCGTTCCTCCTGTACGTGGTTGTATATGGAACTATAGGCATTTTGTGGTGGCGCGCAAGCGCAAAATCGCGCAAAAGAATGGCTGATTTGCCGATAGGCAGGGCCGGCCGGTGCCGGCGAGACGGAGCATCAGATGACGCCAGTGGAGCGCAAGAGCGAGCTTGCCGCCTTCGACGAGGGTCCGATGCCGCGCTACGAGGCGGTGAAGCAGTTCATCCGCAGCCGCATCGAAAGCGGCGAATGGCCGGCGCACCACCGTATCCCCTCCGAAAACGAGATCGTAGCCGAGCTCCGCGTCAGCCGGATGACGGCGAACCGGGCACTTAGGGAGCTTGCGAGCGAGGGCGCGATCACCCGCATACAAGGCGTCGGCTCCTTCGTCGCGGCAAGCAAGGGCAGCAGCGCGCTTCTGGAGGTCCGCAACATTGCCGACGAGATCCATGCCCGCGGCCATCTGCATAGGTCGCGGATCAACCTGATGCAGGCGGAGCCGGCAAGCTCCGAGGTGGCGGACGCTCTGGGGCTCGCGACGGGCGGACGCGTCTTCCACTCGATCATCGTCCATCTGGAGGACGACGTGCCGATCCAGGTCGAGGACCGCTTCGTCAACCCGTCCGCCAGCCCGAACTATCTGAAGCAGGATTTCGAGAGCACGACGCCGAACGCTTATCTGACTCTGGTGGCACCGATCACCCGCACCGAGCAGATCGTCGAGGCGGTGCTACCGAAGCCCTGGGAGTGCAAGCTACTCGCTATCGGCCGCAACGAACCCTGCCTGATGATCCGCCGCCGGACCTGGTCCGATGCCGCCAATGTCACCGTGGCGCGGCTTCTTTACCCCGGCACCCGCTATCGACTCGAGGGCATCTCGCAGTAGAACCGCGCGAAAATACGGGAACGAACAATGGAAGAGGAATCGCTGAAGCGCCGCACAGAGCTCGCGCGCCCGCAAGTGTCCGCCGAAGAGGCAAGCGCGATCCTGTCGGAACATTACGGGCTCTCCGGTGAAGTGGTGGAGCTTGGCAGCCAGCAGGACCGGAACTACCGCGTCGATACCGCCGAGGCGCGCTTTGTCCTGAAGATCGCGAGGGCGGAATATGCACGTGTCGAGCTCGAGGCGCAGAACGCGGCCTTGCGTCACGTGGGCGGGAAGGCGGGCGCACCGAAAGTACCGAGCGTGGTGCCGTCAAGCGCCGGCGAGGAGATCGTCGCCGTCACTGGCGGCAACGAGGCCTATCAGGTCCGGCTCCTGACCTTTCTCGACGGCAAGCCGCTGACGGGCCGCAAGCACCTGGCCGTGGAGAGCGTGGCCGCGCTTGGCGACACCGCCGGACGGCTGGCGGTTGCGATGCAGGACTTCGATCATCCAGGCCTCGAGCGGGAGCTGCAATGGGACCTGAGAAGGGCGGGGCCGGTGGCGCTGCACCTGCTTTCGGCCATGACGGACGGGGAATTGCGCAAGCGCATAGCCGAGGCGATGGTCGGCGCCATGCGGCGGCTGCAGCCGCTGATGTCGCAGCTGCGCGTGCAGGCGATCCACCAGGACGTCACCGACGACAATGTCGTCAGCCGTGCCGACGGGAGCGGCCGCCTCATCCCGGAGGGCGTCATCGATTTCGGCGACGTGATGAAAGGCTGGGTGGTTGCGGAGCTTGCGGTTTCCTGCACATCGCTTTTGCATCATGCGGATGGCGATCCTTTCGCAATCCTTCCGGCGGTGGACGCCTTCCACGCCGCCTGCCCGCTGACGGACGCCGAGCTCAAGGCACTCTGGCCGCTGATCGTGGCGAGGGCCGGCGTGCTGGTCGCAAGCTCCGCGCAGCAGCTTGGGATCGATCCGGACAATGCCTATGTCCGGGGCAATGCCGCCCACGAGCGCGAAATCTTCAACGTGGCCGTGTCGGTTCCGTTCGAGCTCATGGACGAAGCGATCCACCGGGCCGTCGGGAGGGAAGAGACAAAGACCATTCCTGCCATGGAGACCCGCCTGCTGCCGGATATCGATCCGGAACATGTCGGCATCGTCGATCTCTCGCTTCTCGGGCCGCATCTTCCCGCCGACCGCTGGCAATACGAGGATACCGAAGCGCTTCTCCTGCAGTCGGCTGCGCGCGCGGCGGGCGCTGCCGCCACGCGCTACGGCGAATACCGGCTGACGGAGACGCGGCTGCTTCAGGCTCAGGCGCCGCGGACCTCGGCGCTCGGCGTCGACCTTTGCCTGCCCGGGCAGACGGCGGTTCACGCGCCCTTTGCCGGCCGGGTCGTGGAGCGCCAAGGCCGGCTGGTGCTTTCGGACGAGCGGCTGCATCTCCATCTTCTCGGCGTTGATCCGGCGGATATCGGCAGCGATACGATCGAGGCCGGTACCCGCATCGGCACGACCTTTGGCGATCCTTCGGCGCTCGGCTTCATGCGCGTCCAGCTCTCAACGGTGGCGGATCTCGACCCGCCAGCCTTTGCGACGGCGCATCAGGCGGAAGCCTGGCGCCGGCTCTGCCCGTCGCCGGCCGCACTTCTTGGGTTCGATTGTAATGCACCCTTGCCGGATGCGGCCGGGCTTTTCGAGAGGCGCCGGCGCCATTTCGCGCGGCCGCAGAAGAACTACTACCGCAAGCCGCCCGAGATCGAGCGCGGCTGGAAGGAGCATCTCTTCGACGTCGAGGGGCGCGCCTATCTGGATATGGTCAACAACGTCACCATCGTAGGCCACGGGCATCCGCGCCTCTCGGCCGCCATCGGGCGGCAATGGTCGCTGCTCAACACCAATTCCCGTTTCCACTACGCGGCGGTCGTGGAGTTTTGCGAGCGGCTGGCGGGGCTGGCACCGGAAGGGCTCGACACGGTCTTCCTCGTCAACAGCGGCTCGGAGGCGAACGATCTCGCCATCCGTCTGGCCTGGGCCGCTTCCGGCGCGCGCAACATGCTTTCGCTGCTCGAAGCCTATCATGGCTGGACGGTCGCGAGCGACGCGGTGTCGACTTCGATCGCCGACAATCCGGAGGCGCTGACCACACGGCCCGGCTGGGTGCATCCCGTCGTTTCGCCCAACACCTATCGCGGCCCGTTTCGCGGTGCCGGATCGACCGGCGACTATGTCGCGACAGTCTCGGCCAAGCTCAGCGAACTGGATGACAAAGGGCAAAAGCTCGCCGGGTTCATCTCCGAAACCGTATACGGCAATGCCGGCGGCATTCCGCTGCCGCCCGGATATCTGGAGGCGGCCTATGCCATGGTCCGGGCGCGCGGCGGCGTCACGATCGCCGACGAGGTGCAGGTCGGCTATGGACGCCTCGGGCACTATTTCTGGGGCTTCGAGGAACAGGGCGTGGTTCCGGACATCATCACCGTCGCCAAGGGCATGGGCAACGGCCATCCGCTCGGCGCCGTGATCACCCGGCGCGAAATCACAGAGGCCTTGGAGAAGGAGGGCTATTTCTTCTCCTCCTCCGGCGGCAGTCCGGTCGGTTGCGTCGTGGGCATGACCGTTCTCGACATCCTTCACGATGAGGCGCTGCAGGAAAACGCCCGCATGGTCGGCGACCATCTCAAGGCACGGCTCCAGGCACTTACGGACCGTTTTCCGCTCGTTGGCGCCGTGCACGGCATGGGGCTGTATCTCGGCGTCGAATTCGTCCGCGACCGGGAGACGCTCGAGCCCGCAACCGAAGAGACGGCAGCCATCTGCGACCGCCTGCTCGACCTCGGCGTCATCATGCAGCCGACCGGCGATCATCTGAACGTGCTCAAGATCAAGCCACCGCTCTGCCTCAGCCGCGAGAGCGCCGACTTCTTCGCCGACATGCTGGCGAAGGTGCTGGAGGAGGGCTGGTGAGGATCAGCCCTCGCTCAGCATTTCCGTTTCCCCGTTCAGGCGGTGGACGAGGCTGCGGCGGACGCGGCCGATGTCGCGCATAGGCGGCTCGCCGAAGTGGCGGGCATATTCGCGGCTGAACTGCGACGGACTCTCGTAGCCGACGCGGTGGCCGGCAGCGCCGGCGTCGAGGCGTTCCTGCAACATTAGCCGTCGCGCTTCCTGCAGGCGAATCTGCTTTTGATATTGCAGTGGGCTCATGGCCGTGATCGCCTTGAAATGATGATGCAGCGAGGAGACGCTCATGTTCACGCGGCCTGCGAGTTCCTCGATGCGCAAAGGGCTGGCATAATTTTCCGTCAACCAGGCAACGGCTCGGCCGACCTGGTGCGGATGGCTTTCCGCCGTCGCCATCTGCCGCAGCTTGGCACCATGGGGACCGATCAGCAGCCGGTAGAGGACTTCCTGTTCAAGGAGGGGCAGCAGGACGGCCGAGTCCTCGGGGCGGTCGAGCAGGCGCAGCAGGCGCAGCGCCGCGTCCTCCATCTCGCTCGTCAGCTTGTTGACGGTCATCCCGCGCGGCGAGGCTGGCAAGGGTGTCGGCGCATCGTCTATCCTGTCGACGAGCTCTGCGACCTTACGCACGTCAATTCGAAAACTCATGCTGAGATACGGTTCGTCCGGCGTCGCAACGATCTGCCAGGACACCGGCAGATCGATCGATGTAACGAGATAGTCAGACGCGCCGTAGGTGAGCGTTTCCTCGCCGAGCATCAGGCGCTTGGCACCCTGTACGATGATGGCGAGACCTGGCCCGTAGGAACCGCAACTGACCTCGGCGGCATTGGACGACCGATGAACGGCGAGGCCCGGAACGAAGGTCGGAAAGTGGCCATCCGCCACAGCCGTCCGGGCAATGATACCGATCATCTCCTGGCGTGGCGATTTATGCGTGGCTGACATGTTCTGCGGTCTTTCCAGTGGCTTGGGTGCAGGCGGGGTGGAGAACAGATAGCCGTTTGAGCAAACTTCCGTCAGCGTTCCACGACTATTCCTGCAGGATCGTGCAAGAATCTTGCAGGATCAAGCTACCCCAATCCGCGGCCGAGACAGCATAGTGCAACTTGCCGCCCGCAGTCCATCTCCGCCGCGGGCGGCCCTCCCACAGGCACCGCGCGCTCCCGAGCCGGTCGCCCACTCCAAGAAACATCAAGGACACATCCATGGCCATAGCAAGAGGATATGCGGCGACCGATGCGTCGAAGCCGCTCACGCCTTTCACCTTCGAGCGCCGCGAACCGCGCGAAGACGACGTGGTTATCGACGTCGAATATTGCGGCGTCTGCCATTCCGACATCCATCAAGCCCGCGGCGAGTGGGGCAATTCGACCTTCCCCATGGTGCCCGGCCACGAAATTGTCGGCACCGTACGGGTGGTCGGCGCCAAGGTCAGCAAATTCAAGATCGGCGACCGCGTCGGCGTCGGCTGCTTCGTCGATTCTTGCACCGCCTGTGCAGCCCGCGACCTCGACCGCGAACAATACCTGCCCGGCCTCGTGCCGACCTATAACGGCGTCGAAGCGGACGGAACGCCGACCCAGGGCGGCTATTCCGATCATATCGTCGTCAAGGAAGGTTATGTGCTCTCCATTCCGGAGAACCTGCCGCTCGACGTGGCCGCACCGCTTCTGTGTGCCGGCATCACCCTCTATTCGCCGCTGCGCCACTGGAAGGCGGGGCCTGGCAAGAAGGTGGCGATCGTCGGCATGGGCGGTCTCGGCCACATGGGCGTCAAGCTCGCCCATGCGATGGGCGCGGAAGTGACCGTCCTCAGCCAGAGCCTGTCGAAGAAGGAGGATGGGCTAAAGCTCGGCGCCGACCACTACTACGCGACGAACGATCCGGAGACTTTCCAGGCGCTTGCCGGCAGTTTCGACCTGATCATCTGCACGGTGGCCGCCGAGATCGACTGGAACGCCTACCTCAACCTGCTGAAGGTCGACGGCGATTTCGTGCTGGTCGGCATCCCGGAAAATCCGGTGCCGCTCCATGCCTTTTCGCTGGTGCCGGCCCGACGCAGCATTTCCGGCTCGATGATCGGCTCGATCAAGGAAACGCAGGAGATGCTCGACTTCTGCGGCGAGCACGGCATCGTCTCGGAGATCGAGACGATCGACATCGATGAGATCAACGAGGCCTATGAGCGGGTGATCAAGAGCGACGTGCGCTACCGCTTCGTGATCGACATGGCCTCGCTCAAGGGATAATCGACGGCGATCAAGGGTCCGCTTCCGTCATCAGATTAGCGGCAGCGGACCGTCATTCTTGATCTCTTCCATCACCGCATAGGTGCGGGTCTCCTTTACGCCCGGCAGCGTCCAAAGCACCTGGCCGAGGAAATTGCGGTAGGCGGCCATGTCCTCGAAACGGGTCTTGACGAGATAGTCGAAGCCGCCGGCCACCATATGACACTCCAGCACTTCCGGCGCCTGCTTGATGGCGGCGGTGAACTGGTCGAAGACCTCCGGCGTCGTCTTGTCGAGCATGACCTCGATGAAGACGAGGAGCCCGAAGCCGAGCTTGTGCGGATCGAGGCGCGCTCCGAAGCCGCAGACATAGCCTTCCTTCAGCAGCCGCCGCAGGCGTTCGCTGGTCGCGGTCGGAGAGAGGCCGATGCGGTCGGCCAGCTCGAGATTGGTGATGCGGCCGTCCGCCTGCAGGATCTGCAGAATTCTGCGGTCGGTTTTGTCGATCTGATGCATTGCCGCCCTCCCTGCGTTCGTCAGGCGGCAAGTCGCGCTTCGGCGAGCTTCACCCAGTAGGAAATCCCGTGCGGAATCACCTCGTCGTTGAAATCATAAGCGGGATGATGGAGTCCGGCCGTCTCGCCATTGCCGATGAAGATGAAGGCACCCGGCCGGGCAAGCAGCATATAGGAGAAGTCTTCGCCGCCCATCATCGGGTCGAGCGCGGCATCGACCTTGCCGTCGCCGGCGATCGTCGCTGCCGCAGCAAGCGCATGGGCGGTCTCGTCCGCGTGATTGACGGTGACCGGATAGTTGCGCCCGTACCACACCTCGGCGGTGGCACCATAGGCGCCGGCGAGGCTTTCGGCGATCTGGCGGATCCGCGCCTCGCCCGTGTCGCGCACTTCCGGCGTGAGCGCCCGGACGGTGCCGGCAAGCACGGCCTGTTCGGGAATGACGTTATGGGCGAAGCCGGCATTGAATTTGGTGACGGAGACGACAATCGGGGCGAGCGGATCGACCATTCGCGAGGCGATCGTCTGCAGCGCGTTGACGATCTGCGCGCCGATCGCGATCGGGTCGACGGTCTTGTGCGGCTGGGCTGCATGGCCGCCGCGGCCCTTGATGGTGATCGAGAACTCGTCGGTGGAGGCCATGATCGGGCCGACGCGGCTTCCGAAATGGCCGACCGGCATGCCTGGCATGTTGTGCATGCCGTAGACCTCTTCGATGCCGAAGCGTTCCATGAGGCCATCCTTCACCATCTCGTTGCCGCCGCCACCGCCTTCCTCCGCCGGCTGAAAGATTACGGCGACATTGCCGGCGAAATTGCGCGTCTCGGCAAGGTATTTCGCCGCACCGAGCAGCATGGCCGTGTGGCCATCATGGCCGCAGGCATGCATCTTGCCAGGCGTGGTCGAGGCCCAGGGCTGGCCGCTCGTCTCGGCGATCGGTAGGGCATCCATGTCGGCCCTGAGGCCGATGGTGCGGCCGGTGCCGAGATTGCCGCGAATGAGCCCGACGACGCCGGTGCGGCCGAGGCCGGTCACGATCTCGTCAATGCCGAATTCCTTGAGTTTCCTTTCGACGAAGGCTGCCGTATTTTCCACCGCGAACAGAAGCTCCGGGTTCCTGTGCAGGTGGCGCCGCCATTCGGTCACTTCGCTCTGGAGTTCGGCGGCGCGGTTCAAAATCGGCATGATGTATCCCTGTCGGTCTTCGGTGGATGAACGCGGCAGCCAAATCACTGGGCTTTGCCATGTCCTGGCCATATAGGCTAAATAGCGGCACAATACGAGGCAACTCCGGAATTTCGAGGTCTGAGATCTTGGCGAATGCTCGATTCATGATGCGCAACAGCATAAGGGCGGCGGCCGCCCTTGCGACCGCCTGCGCGGTCCTTGCGACCACGACCCTGCCGTCCCTTGCCAATCCGCGGCTCGTCGTCGACGTCAACACGCTGAAAGTCTTCGAGCACGAGGACATGTTCCAGAAATGGTACCCGGCGTCACTGACCAAGCTGATGACGGCCTATACGACCTTTCGTGCGATCAAGGCGGGGCAGCTGACGCTGGAAAGCCCGGTGGTCATGTCGAAGAATGCCGCGTCCGAGCCGCCGAGCAAGATGTTCTACAAGCCCGGCCAGGCGATGACGCTCGACAGCGCGCTGAAGATGATGCTCGTGAAATCGGCGAACGACGTTGCCGTGGCGATCGCCGAGACGGTCGGGGGGTCGGAATCCGCCTTCATCGACCGAATGAACGCCGAGGCGCGCCGAATCGGCATGACATCGTCGCATTTCATCAACCCTAACGGCCTGCCCGGCAAGGGCCAGTACACAACAGCCCGCGACCTGGCGGTGCTGGCGATCACGCTGAGGCGGGAATTCCCCGAATATGCCTCCTATTTCGCCCTGGAAGGCATCACCACCGGCAAGAAGGACTATGCGAATTACAACATGCTGATCGGCCGCTTCGACGGAGCGGACGGCATGAAGACCGGATTCATCTGCGCATCGGGCTTCAATCAGGTGTCCTCGGCCAGGAGGAACGGCCGTAGCGTAATCTCGGTCGTGCTCGGCGCGGACAGTCTCGGCGCCCGCGCCGACGAGTCCGCCCGCCTGTTGCAGATGGCGCTGACGACAAGCGGCGGCGGCAAACCCTCGCTCACCGCGATTGCTCCCTACGGCGGGACGCGCGACGCGGTCGTCGACGTCAGCAAGGAGATCTGCTCCAAGGAGGCGGCGAAGATTCGCAGCGAAGGCCGCGACGAGGCCGGCCGGCAGAAGCTGCTCTCGCCCTATATTCACGAGATCAACCGTCCGCTGAAGCTTGTATTCGCCGGGCTTATTCCGGGCAGCAAGGAGAGGGGCGGCAGCGATGTTGTCGGGCAGGGCGATATCGCCAATGTGCCGGTCCCCGTTCCGCGTCCGAGCTTCTGAACAGTTTCCATAAGGGAGTTTGCCATGAACGGTCCATTGCCGGTTGTGCCGGTATCGATCCTGACCGGCTTTCTTGGGGCGGGCAAGACGACCCTTCTCAACCGTCTGCTGAAGGATCCGGAACTCACCGACACGGCCGTGATCATCAACGAGTTCGGGGATGTGGCGATCGACCATCTTCTGGTCGAAGCGTCAAGCGACGGCGTCATCGAGCTTTCCGACGGCTGCCTCTGCTGCACCGTGCGTGGCGAACTCGTCGACACCCTCGCCGACCTCGTGGACCGGATGCAGACCGGACGTATCAGGCCGCTGAAGCGCGTCGTGATCGAAACCACGGGGCTTGCCGATCCGGCGCCGGTGCTGCAATCCGTTCTCGGCAATCCCGTGCTCGCGCAGAATTACCGGCTTGACGGCGTGGTGACCGTCGTCGATGCGGTCAATGGCGAGCCGACGATTGCCGGCCACGTGGAAGCCACGAAGCAGGTTGCCGTCGCCGATCGTCTCGTCATAGCCAAGACGGGGCTTGCGAAAGGCAAGCAGGTCAGCGCGCTTTCGGCCATCCTGAGGAAACTCAATCCGCGCGCGCCCATCATCGACGGCGATACGGAAGCGGCAGCCCGGGCCGATCTGTTCGCCTGCGGCCTTTACGATCCATCGACCAAAACGGCTGATGTCGGCCGCTGGCTGCAGGACGAAGCCGACGCAGATCACGACCACGCCCACGAGCATCACCACAATCATGATCACGGCCATCGTCACGATCTTGATGAGAATGGGCACCGCCATCACCACCATGACGTCAACCGCCACGGCTCCGACATCCGCTCCTTCAGTATTCTCCACGACCGGCCGATCGAGCCGATGGCGCTGGAGATGTTCATCGATCTCCTGCGCTCGGCTCATGGCGAGAAGCTGTTGCGGATGAAGGCGATCGTCGCGGTCGCGGACAATCCGGAGCGGCCGGTGGTGCTGCACGGCGTCCAGACCGTCTTCCACGCGCCGGAGCGCCTGCCCGCCTGGCCCGATCCCGCCGACCGGCGCACGCGCATGGTGCTGATCACCAAAGGGCTCGAGGAGGCCTTCGTCCGCGACCTCTTTGATGCATTCACGGGCAAGCCGCGTGTCGATCAGGCGGATGCCCAGGCGCTCGCCGAAAATCCCCTTGCAGTGCCCGGCATGCGCTTCTAGAGCCTTTCCTGATTTCGCGCGTCTGATAAGACGCGCGGAGCTGAAAACCGGGGCCCGATGCGCCTAAGCCTTCTTCCGAATAAGAAAGCGATGGCCGCCCGCTACGGGGGTTGCCTCTTCGAGCCGGTGTCCGTCCTCGTTGCAGAAATGCGGGATGTCGATGACTGCCAGGGGATCGGTCGTCTCGATCTCGATCAGGGCGCCCGGCGCAAGCGATTCCATGCGTTTGCGCGTCTTCAAAACGGGAAGGGGGCATTTCAGCCCCCTCAAATCGTAGATGGTCTTCTGTTCGTGCGGCATCAATTGCCCCAGATCTTCCAGAAAGGGCGTTTTTTCGGCTGTTCGGGGGCCGGCTGCTCGGCGGGGATTGCTTGACCGCCGCCAGCGGGCGCCGTGGCGACCTGCGGGTTCTCGGCCGCCGACGCACTTGCCGCAGTGTCGCTTGCCGCCGGCTGCTGAGCGGGCGCGGGCGGGCCGGCGACCTGTTCCTGTGCCTGGGCGGGAGGTCGCGGCGTCACGGGATCGCCGTTGGAGAACAGGTTCCAGAACGATCTCCTTGCGGGCGCCGTCTGCAGCGTTGCCTGTTCCACTGGGCGCGCGACCGGGTTTGGCTGCGGCACCGGCACGGTCCCGCCCTCGCGGGTCGTCCTCTCCAGTGCTTCCTTCTGGATCAGGGTCGCCTGCCTGGCTTCCTCGGCTTGCTTCTCTTCGGCGAGCTTCCTTTCGAGGTCGCTCACCTTTATCAGCTTTCCGGCGTCGAGCGAGGTGCCGGTCGGGGCGTAGGCAAGTTCGCGGCCCTTGCGCTGTTCGGCGACCACCGCCTTGCGCTCCGCTTCCGTCGGCTCGTACCAGACCATGCCTTCGAATTTCTTCAGCGCCTTGTCATAGTCACGCTTATAGTCATTCTCGTAGTTCGCCATCGCCACCTGCAGCGCCGGCGGGCTCGACATGGCGGGGCATTGCCCGGCCGGGTTGAACGTGCCTTCGCTTTGCTGGTTGAAGACGTATTTCCGCTCGCAGACATTTACCTGCGGCGGGCGCTTGGTTACCTCGAACTGGTCGTAGCCGGCTTTCAGCATCTTCCAGAACTCGATATTCGGATTGTCGCGGTGACGCGCCATGTTTTCCGCCGTCATGCGGAAGGGAAAGGCCTGCAGCTGAATGTTTTCCTGTCCGCCCCGGAAGGCGTCGCGCGCGAGGGCAAAAATCTCGATGATCTGCTCGTCAGTCATGGAATAGCAGCCCGACGAGGAGCAGGCGCCATGGATCATCAGATGCGTGCCGCTGCGGTTGTTCGCCTTGTCATAGGCGTTCGGATAACCGGTATTGATCGCCAGATAATAGCTCGAATTGGGGTTCATCTGATGCGGATAGAGCGGATAGAATCCCTCGGGCGCCTGCCGGTCGCCTTCCTTGACCTTCGGGCCGAGCTTCCCGGACCAGGCGCAGATCTTGTAGCTCTTTAGAAGCTGGAAGCGACTGGCCGTGTTCGCCTTCCAGACTTCGAGCGTTCCCTCTTCCTTGAAGATGCGCAAGAGGATCGGCGATGACTTCTGCATCCCCAGCTCGCGCATTTTGCTGACCATCTTGCTGGAAAGCTGGTACTCGGTCTTGTTCTTGACATTGGAAATGTTGACCGAGTCGAGCGTCTCGTTGGTGCAACCGGCAAGCGCGGCTGCGACAGCGGCGGTGACAACAAGATTTCTGAAACGCATCAGCGAAAGCCCGTTCTTGCCACAATTTAACCTTGAGTGCCGCCTCCCTTTCGGGAGGACTCTTCAACGAATCACTACGTCATTATTCTTCACGAAATCTTAACCCTGCAGGGACCGCCTGCGAACGCCGTTTTTCATGACCCGATGAATATGGCCAAGATTTGGCCATGATCGATTTCCGGTTGCCGCACGCGAGGCTCTGATCGCGATGGTTCAGGGCGGAAAGGCGAGCTTTCAGCCCGCGGCAAGAAGGCATCGTGGGTTCAGAGATTGCGGCCGATATTCAGGTATTTCTGGCGGCGATCGGCGCGCAGTTCGTTGCCGTTGCGCGCGGAAAGCTCCTTGAGCGCGTCGGCGATCACGCTGCCGGTGCGCTCGATAACCGTGTGCGGATCGCGGTGCGCGCCCCCGACGGGCTCGGGAATGATGCCGTCGATCACGCCGAGCGCCTTCAGGTCCTCGGCGGTGATCTTCATGTTGCTCGCTGCCTCCTTGGCGCGAGTGGAATCGCGCCACAGGATAGAAGCGGCACCTTCCGGCGAGATGACGCTGTAAATCGCGTGTTCGAGCATATAGACGCGGTTACCGGTGGCAATCGCGATCGCCCCACCCGACCCGCCTTCGCCGATCACCACCGTGACGATCGGCACCTTCACGTTCAGGCACATTTCCGTCGAGCGGGCGATCGCCTCGGCCTGACCGCGCTCCTCGGCGCCGACGCCGGGATAGGCGCCGGCCGTATCGACCAGCGTAATCAGCGGCAGTGCGAAGCGATCGGCCATTTCCATCACACGGATCGCCTTTCGGTAGCCTTCCGGGCGCGGGCTGCCGAAATTGTGCTTGATGCGCGACTTGGTGTCGCTGCCTTTCTCCTGGCCGATCACGGCCACGGGCGTGCCGCGAAACCGCGCAAGGCCGGCCTGGATGGCATCGTCATTGGCAAAGTTGCGGTCGCCGGCAAGCGGCGTGAACTCGCTGAAGAGCTCGGCTGCGTAATCGAGGAAATGCGGGCGCGAAGGGTGGCGGGCGACCTGCGTCTTCTGCCACGGCGACAGCTTGGAATAGATCTCGACCATCGCGTCGCGGACGCGCCCCTCAAGCCTTGCGATCTCGTCGGACGTGTTCACGCTCTCGTCTTCGCTGGCGAGTTTCTTCAGTTCGAGAATCTTGCCCTCGAGATCAGAGATGGGTTTTTCGAAGTCGAGATAGTTGTGCATGAGATGCGTTTCCGATCGTTTTGCGACAAGGACTGCCCGGCCTCGCCAACTGCCCGGCGGTCCTAATCCTGTTTTTTCGCCTGTTTGGCAAGGGGGTGATGGTTTTGCACGAGCTCGCGTAAGCGCTCTTCCAGCACATGCGTGTAGATTTGTGTCGTCGAGATGTCCGAGTGGCCGAGTAGTTCCTGCACGGCGCGAAGGTCGGCACCGTTGGCGAGAAGATGGCTGGCGAAGGCGTGGCGTAGCACGTGCGGCGAGATCGCCGCGACCCGGATGCCGGCGCGCGCGGCGAGGCTCTTTAGGTCGCGGGCAAAGACCTGGCGCGGCAGGTGCCCGGATTTGCCATAGGAAGGGAAGAGCCAGGGGCTCTCCTCCTCGCTCTCCCGTTCCCGTAGGGCATCGCCATAGCTGCCGATGGCGCGCATCGCTGCCTGCGAGAGCGGCACCAGCCTTTCCTTGTTGCCCTTGCCGCGGATGACGAGAAAACGGCCGTTCTGCGAAAGCACGCTCGCCGGCAGCGAGACGAGTTCGCTGACGCGCATGCCGGTGGCGTAGAGAAGCTCGATGAGGGCATGCATGCGCAATTTCGAGAGCGCGTCCTCGCCGCCGGCAGCCGCCTCTGATTCCGCCTCCGCCTGGCCGATGAGCCTGGTAACGTCGTCAACGCTCAGCGTCTTCGGCAGCGGGCGCGCCTTTTTCGGGGCGTCGAGGATGCCCGTCGGGTCGTCGCCGCGCAGGCCCTCGGCATAGAGGAACTTGTAGAATTGCCTGAGCGAGGAGAGGCGGCGTGCCTGCGACGAGGATTTGAAGCCCTCCTTGGCGAGATGAGCGAGATAATGTCTCAGATCGTCGGGGGTGGCCTCGCCGAGCCGCGTGCCGCTCGAGCGCAGGAAGGAGAGCGCGTCCTTGAGGTCGCGCTCGTAGGATTGCAGCGTGTTCACTGCGGCGCCGCGCTCGGCGCTCATCATTTCGAGAAAGGCTTCGATATGCGCTTCTGAGAGATCCATCATTGCGGCTTGTTGACCCGCTCGGAGGGGATACGCACGGTGACGTCCCGTTCCACCGGCTCGACGAAGGTGACGAGTGCCACCATCGTGCCGTAGACCATGCCTGCGACGACGGCACAGAAGAACAGGAATCGGAACAGTGTCGGCATTTTAATCTCCTCTACACCGCCGCGCCGCCTTTTCAGATGCGCAAAGGTCGCTGTAGCACTTCGAAACGCTGTATGTCTTCAAAGCGAAGTCGATTCAAGGAGGCAGGCGGTTGAGAGCCTTCCATCCGTGCCAGAGGCCGCGCTTCCACTCAAGGTGCGTCCGCGACATTTGCGCGTTGAAATGGGGCATGGCGACCATATGAACGGCCCTGAGGGCGCGTTCAAGAAGCGCCCTCCGGCCCGTAGCGACGACTTGACGCCCTCCGCCGATTTGTCGATACCGGAATGGAATGGGGACTATGAAGCGCAATGAACGACGTCACCGAACCGGTTTCCGCGACGCTTGCCGAACGGGCGAAGCTCGCCCTCGGTAAGCGCAATCTCATCTTCATCGGCCTGATGGGAGCGGGTAAATCGGCGATCGGCCGAATGACGGCTCAGGCGCTCGGCATTCCCTTCGTCGACTCCGACCATGAGATCGAGCGCGTCTCGCGCATGACGATCAGCGAACTTTTCGCCGCCTATGGCGAGGAAGAATTCCGGGCGCTCGAGGCGCGCGTGCTGAAACGGCTGTTGCGGTCGGGACCGCGTGTCGTCTCGACCGGCGGCGGCGCCTATATCAACGAGCGGTCGCGGCGGCAGATCAAGAGGGGCGGGCTGACGGTCTGGCTCAACGCCGAACTCGACGTGCTCTGGGAGCGGGTGAACAAGCGCGACACCCGTCCGCTTCTGAAAACGGAGAATCCGAAGCAGACGCTCGAAAACCTGATGCGGGCGCGCTACCCAATCTATGCCGAGGCGGACCTCGTCGTCCTCTCGCGCGACGTGAAGAAGGAAAGGATGGTCGAGGAGGTCCTCGTCGCCATCGCCGATTGCAAGAAAGCCGAGACGCTATGATGAGCCAGATGACGCCCTCCGAACGCAAGGTCCGCGTGAATCTCGGAGACCGTTCCTACGATATCCTCATCGGCCCCGGGCTGATTGCGGCGACGGGCCGGGAGATCGGCGCACGCCTGAAGGGCCGCAGGGTGGCCGTCATCACCGACGAGAATGTCGCACCGCGTTACCTCGATCCGATGATGGCGAGCCTTGCGCAAAGCGGCATCGAGGCCGTCTCGCT
This sequence comes from Sinorhizobium sojae CCBAU 05684, assembly GCF_002288525.1. Taxonomy (NCBI): domain Bacteria; kingdom Pseudomonadati; phylum Pseudomonadota; class Alphaproteobacteria; order Hyphomicrobiales; family Rhizobiaceae; genus Sinorhizobium; species Sinorhizobium sojae. Next base: position 2,619,981 of record NZ_CP023067.1, on the reverse strand, counting down.
GGTCCTGCCCCCGGGCGAGAAGACCAAGAGCTTCGATCATCTCATCCCGGTTTGCGACGCCATTCTCGGGGCCCGGATCGAGCGCAATGACGCGGTGATTGCGCTTGGCGGCGGCGTGATCGGCGACCTCACCGGCTTCGCCGCCGGCATCGTGCGCCGCGGTTCACGCTTCATCCAGGTCCCGACCTCGCTTCTCGCCCAGGTCGATTCCTCCGTCGGCGGCAAGACCGGAATCAACTCGCCGCATGGAAAGAACCTGATCGGAGTCTTCCACCAGCCGGACCTCGTTCTGGCCGACACGGACGTGCTCGACACGCTGAGCCCGCGTGAATTCCGCGCCGGCTATGCGGAGGTGGCGAAATACGGCCTGATCGACAAGCCGGCTTTTTTCCACTGGCTCGAGCAGAATTGGCAGGCGGTCTTTGCCGGCGGCTCCGCCCGTATCGAGGCGATCGCCGCAAGCTGTCAGGCCAAAGCCGATGTCGTGGCGGCCGACGAGCGCGAAAACGGCCTGCGGGCGCTCCTCAATTTCGGCCACACCTTCGGACATGCGCTGGAAGCAGCGACCGAATATGATAGTAACCGTCTGGTGCACGGAGAGGGCGTCGCGATCGGCATGGTGCTGGCCCACGAGTTCTCCGCGCGGATGAATCTCGCGAGCCCGGACGATGCACGCCGGGTCGAAGCCCACCTCAAGACCGTCGGCCTGCCGACGCGGATGGGCGATATTCCCGGCGGCCTTCCGCCGGCGGAGCGGCTGATGGACGCGATCGCCCAGGACAAGAAAGTGAAGGGCGGCAAGCTCACCTTCATCCTGACGCGCGGCGTCGGCCAGTCCTTCGTCGCCGACGACGTGCCGGCCTCCGAAGTTTTGAACTTCCTTAAGGAAAAGCACCCGCAATGAGCAGCGACGCCTTATTGACCTTCCTGGCGGACTATTGGCTATCCCTGGTTTCGGTCATCGCTCTTCTCGTGCTCTCGGCATTTTTCTCCGGGTCCGAGACAGCCTTGACCGCCACCTCCCGGTCGCGCATGCACACGCTCGAAAGCAATGGCGACCAGCGGGCGGGAATCGTCAACCGGCTGATCGAGCGGCGCGATCGTCTGATCGGCGCGTTGCTCATCGGCAACAACCTCGTCAATATTCTCGCGTCGTCACTGACGACCAGCCTGCTGATCGGCCTTGTCGGCGATTCCGGCGTGGCGATAGCCACCTTCGCCATGACGGTGCTGCTCGTTATCTTTTCCGAAGTGTTGCCGAAAAGCTGGGCGATCGCCTCGCCCGATCGCTTCGCCCTCACCGTGGCGCCGGTGGTCCGGCCCTTCGTCGCAGTCGCCGGCCCGCTTTCCTCTCTCGTCAACGCGATCGTCCGGCGCATCCTGAACCTCTTCGGCGTCAATCTCGCCTCCGACATGCCTATGCTTTCCGCGCATGAGGAGTTGCGGGGCGCGGTCAACCTGCTGCATCGCGAGGGAGCGGTGATCAAGGCCGACCGCGACCGGCTGGGCGGCGTGCTCGATCTCGGCGAGTTGGAAGTGTCGGATATCATGATTCACCGTACCGCCATGCGGGCGATCAACGCCGACGACGCGCCGGAAGTCTGCGTGCGAGAAATCCTCGAAAGCCCTTTTACGCGGCTGCCGCTGTGGCGCGGTTCGACCGACAACATCATCGGCGTCGTCCACTCCAAGGACCTCCTGAGGGCATTAGCCGAGCCCAATGTGGAGCCGGAGACGCTGGATATCGTCAAGATCGCGCAGAAGCCCTGGTTCGTTCCGGATACGACCAACCTGAAGGACCAGCTCAACGCCTTCCTCCGCCGCAAGCTCCATCTGGCCATCGTCGTCGACGAATATGGCCAGGTGCAGGGGCTGGTCACCCTTGAGGACATCCTGGAGGAGATCGTCGGCGACATTGCCGACGAGCACGACCTCGACATCCAGGGCGTGCGGCAGGAAGCCGACGGCTCCATCGTCGTCGATGGTTCGGTGCCGATCCGCGATCTTAACCGCGCGCTCGACTGGTCGCTGCCGGACGAGGAGGCGACCACGGTCGCCGGTCTCGTCATTCATGAATCGAAGAGCATCCCGGAGGAGCGGCAGGCTTTCACCTTCTACGGAAAGCGCTTCACCGTCATGAAACGGGTCAAGAACCGGATCACCAAATTGCGCATCCGCGCCGCCGACGACACGCCGACGGCTTAGCGCATCGGCCCATCGTATGGGTTTCCGGAAAACCCATTGCGTCGATTGAAGGTGTGCCTTGCGCGCACAGAGCCCGTCCCAACGTCACCAGGGGCGCGGATCACCAGCGCGTCGGCTCTCCGGGGGCGGCGGGCTCGACTGCAAGCGCATGCAGGCCGGCATCGAGCTCCGGCTTCAGGAGATCGTTGATGGCGCGGTGGCGCGCCACGCGGCTCATGCCTGAAAAGGCGCTTGCGACGATGCGGACGCGCATATGGGTCTCGCCGCCGCCGTCAAAGCCCGGCTGGTGGCCGGCATGGAGATGGCTTTCGTCGATGACGGCGAGCCGTTCGGGTTGGAAGGCTTCCACCAGCTTCTGCTCGATGCGGCTTTGCAACGACATGCTTCCGTCCCATTTCCCTGTTTGCTGCTTGAGCGTAGCTGGCGACGCCCGGAGTAAGCGGTGCAAAATACCCGCACAAAGCCAGCAACATTCCACTTTGTCAATTCTTGTTGTGACCTGTCGCAAACCCCATAATGTGCGCCATGAAACTCGATTCAAAATACTTCGACCGCATCCGCACGCGCCCGAAGGGCGAGGCGCGCGTCGAGCCGTCCGTGCCCATGTGCCAATGGGACGGCTGCGACAAGAAAGGGGTGCATCGGGCGCCCGTCGGTCGCAACGCCGAAGGCGAGTATTTCCTCTTCTGTTTCGAGCATGTGAAGGAATACAACAAGGGCTACAATTATTTCTCGGGGCTCTCCGATTCCGAGATCGCGCGCTACCAGAAGGAGGCCGTGACCGGGCATCGGCCCACTTGGACGGTCGGCGTCAACAAGAATGCCGGGGACGGTCCCACCCAATCGCAGATGCGCTCCGGCAGTGCGGGTGCGCAGGCGCGCATGCGCGACCCGTTCGGCTTCTTCAACGAAGCACGCGCCCGCTCGAGCCGGCACGAGCCGCGGCTGCGCAAGCTGAAGACACTCGAGGCCAAGGCCTTCGAAACGCTCGGACTTGCAGCCTCGGCAACGACCGCCGATATCAAGGCGGCCTACAAGGAACTCGTCAAGAAGCATCATCCCGACGCGAACGGCGGAGACAGAGGTTCGGAAGACCGTTTTCGGGCCGTTATACAGGCCTATCAATTGTTAAAACAGGCTGGTTTCTGCTAACAACGCGGATTAAGACAGAAGTACTATGCAGGCGAATGCGCGGGTGCCGTCCGGCGGCCGCTCTGGAGACATGATGAGCAAGATTGACCTCGACATTTCCAACCTCCCCGACACGACGATCTCTGTCCGGGAGGTTTTCGGCATCGACACGGATTTGCGCGTTCCCGCCTATTCGAAGGGCGATGCCTATGTGCCCGATCTCGATCCGGACTATCTTTTCGACCGGGAAACGACGCTCGCCATTCTTGCAGGCTTCGCCCACAATCGCCGCGTCATGGTTGCAGGCTATCATGGCACCGGCAAGTCGACCCATATCGAGCAGGTCGCCGCAAGGCTCAACTGGCCCTGCGTGCGCATCAATCTCGACAGCCATGTCAGCCGTATCGATCTCGTCGGCAAGGATGCGATCGTCGTCAAGGACGGCCTGCAGGTGACAGAGTTCAAGGACGGTATTCTTCCCTGGGCCTACCAGCACAATGTCGCGCTCGTCTTCGATGAGTATGATGCCGGTCGCCCGGATGTCATGTTCGTCATCCAGCGCGTGCTGGAATCCTCCGGCCGGCTGACGCTTCTCGACCAGAGCCGGGTAATCCGCCCACATCCGGCCTTCCGGCTGTTCGCGACTGCCAACACCATAGGCCTCGGCGATACTACCGGTCTCTACCACGGCACACAGCAGATCAACCAGGCGCAGATGGACCGCTGGTCGATCGTGACCACGCTCAATTACCTGCCGCACGACAAGGAAGTCGACATCGTCGCGGCCAAGGTCAAGGGATTTTCGGCCGACAAGGGCCGCGAGACCGTCTCGAAGATGGTGCGCGTCGCGGATCTCACGCGCGCCGCCTTCATCAACGGCGATCTCTCGACGGTGATGAGCCCGCGCACCGTGATCACCTGGGCGGAAAATGCCTACATCTTCGGCGACGTCGCCTTTGCCTTCCGCGTGACCTTCCTCAACAAGTGCGACGAGCTGGAGCGGCCGCTGGTGGCCGAGCATTACCAGCGCGCCTTCGGCGTCGAGCTGAAGGAAAGCGCCGCGAATATCGTGCTGGAAGCCACCGCCTGATTGCCGAAGGCTGCAGGTAAGGTGAGGCGCTCGGATATCGCCCGGGCTGGCTGAAGAAGGAACTGTTGTGAGCTCGAATTCCAAGGCGAACCCGCAGACGAGGGAAAGCGCTGCCGAACCGTTTAAGCGGGCGCTTTCCGGCTGCGTCCGCTCGATCGCCGGCGATGCGGAACTCGAAATCGCCTTCGCCAACGATCGTCCGGGAATGTCCGGCGAGCGTATTCGCCTGCCGGAGCTTTCCAAACGTCCCAGCCGCCATGAGCTTGCAGTCGCGCGCGGCCTCGGCGACTCGATGGCCCTGCGAAAGGCCTGCCATGACGACCGGATCCATGCGACGATGTCGCCGCAGGGCGCCGACGCCCGCGCGATATTCGATGCGGTCGAGCAGGCTCGCGTCGAGGCGATCGGCGCACTCAGGATGCCTGGCGTCGCCGCCAACCTCTCTTCCATGCTTGAGGAGAAATACGCCAAGGCAAATTTCGGCGCGATCGCGAGCCAGGCGGATGCGCCGCTCGAAGAGGCGATGGCATTGCTGGTGCGCGAGAAGCTGACGGGCGAGAAGCCGCCCGCCGCCGCTGGAAAAGTGCTCGACCTCTGGCGCGACTTCATCGAACAGAAGGCGGCCGCCGACATGCAGAACCTGCCGGCGGCGGTCAACGACCAGCAGGCTTTTGCCCGCGTGGTTCGCGATATGCTGGCCTCGATGGATGTCGCCGAAAAATACGGCGAGGACGATCTGGAGCCGGACGAGCAGGAAAGCGAGACCGACGAGGACCAGCCGCGCAGCGAGCAGCAGGACGAAAACGCCAGCGAGGAGGAAGAGGGAACCGACGCCGCGCCGGCCGAGGAGAACCAGTCTGCCGAGGAGCAGATGGAAGAAGGCGAGATGGACGGCGCCGAGATTTCCGACGACGACCTTCAGGATGAAGGCGACGAAGAGAGCGAGACGCCCGGCGAGGTCAAGCGTCCGAACCATCCTTTCGCGGATTTCAACGAGAAGGTCGATTATACCGTCTTCACGCGGGAATTCGACGAGACGATCACCGCCGAGGAGCTCTGCGACGAGGCCGAGCTCGACCGCCTGCGGGCCTTCCTCGACAAGCAGCTCGCCCATCTGCAAGGGGCCGTCGGCCGGCTCGCCAACCGCCTGCAGCGCCGCCTGATGTCGCAGCAGAGCCGCTCCTGGGAATTTGACCTCGAAGAGGGCTTTCTCGACACGGCCCGGTTGCAGCGCGTGATCATCGATCCGATGCAGCCGCTGTCTTTCAAGCGGGAGAAGGATACGAATTTTCGCGATACCGTCGTGACGCTGCTGATCGACAATTCCGGCTCCATGCGTGGACGGCCGATCACCGTTGCCGCCACTTGCGCGGACATTCTTGCCCGCACGCTCGAGCGCTGCGGCGTCAAGGTCGAGATTCTCGGCTTCACCACCAAGGCGTGGAAGGGCGGGCAATCGCGCGAGAAATGGCTTACCGGCGGCAAGCCACAGTCGCCCGGCCGCCTCAACGACCTGCGACACATTATCTACAAGTCTGCCGACGCGCCCTGGCGCCGGGCCCGGCGCAATCTCGGCCTGATGATGCGCGAAGGCCTGCTCAAGGAGAATATCGACGGTGAGGCGCTGATGTGGGCGCATGAGAGGCTGATCGGTCGGCCGGAGCAACGGCGCATCCTGATGATGATATCGGATGGCGCGCCGGTCGACGATTCGACGCTGTCGGTGAATCCCGGCAACTATCTCGAGCGCCACCTGCGCGCGGTCATCGAGCAGATCGAGAACCGGTCACCGGTCGAGCTCCTGGCGATCGGCATCGGCCACGACGTGACGCGCTATTATCGCCGTGCGGTGACGATCGTCGATGCCGATGAACTGGCGGGCGCGATGACGGAACAGTTGGCGTCTCTGTTCGAGGAAGAGAGCGGCCGCACCGGGCGCATGCGTCGGGCCGGGTGAGCCGCGTGCCCCGATTTCGCGCGCATCTCCCCTCCCTTTGTGCGGGCGGTCGGCAATCAAAGCAGCGACCATGGCGTCACCGACGGCGCTGTGGCCGATCCTGCTTCTCCTGAAGGGCCTTCTGTAGATGCTCCGCCGACCTCTTGTAGCCCTGTTCCTCCTCGCTTCGACCGCCGACGTGCAGGCCGAAGCGCTTTACGAAACCGTTCCGGTGCGGAGCCGGCAGATCACTGAGTTCCAGGTCGGTTCGGACACGGCCGCATTTGGCGCGCTCGAGTTCATCGGCGGCATCGAGATGACCTCGACCAACGCGCTCTTCGGCGCGCTTTCGTCGATCCGGTTCCGGCCGGACGGCCGGTCCTTCGTCGCCGTCCTCGACACCGGTCACTGGGTAGAGGGCGCCGTTCTCCGCGACGGTGCCGGCAGGCTTTCGGGGCTGAGCGATCTTACGATCACCTCGATGACCGATGGCAGCGGTGCGGCCCAACTCAAAAAATGGAAGGTGGATTCAGAAGGGTTGGCGCTGAGGGATGGCGAAGTGGTCGTGAGCTTCGAGCAGTCTCACCGGGTCGACGTCTATCCCGATCCCGGCTTTGCCTCGTCACGGCCGGTCGGGCAGCTACGCCTGCCCTTTCCGGTCGCCGAATTGCGCAACAATGGCGGCCTTGAAACGCTTGCGATCGCCCCAAAGCAAGGGCCGCTTGCCGGCGCCGCGGTCGTCGTTTCCGAGCGCAGCGTCGACACGTCCGACAATCTGCTCGCGGCTATTTTGGAGGGGCCGATGCGGGGCGCATTCACGGTGGTCCGCCACGACCCCTATGCCGTGACCGACGGTGCCTTCCTGCCGAATGGGGATCTGCTGCTGCTTGAGCGCCGCTTTAACTTCGCCTCCGGCCTCGGCATGCGCATTCGCCGGATCGCGGGCGGCGACATCCGGCCGGATGCGGTCGTCGACGGCGAAGTGCTGCTCGAGGCGGACATGGGTTACCAGATCGACAATATGGAAGGGATCGACGTCATCACAACTGCCGATGGCGAGACTCGGCTGATCCTGGTTTCCGACGACAATCACTCGATCCTCGAGCGCAACCTGATGCTCGAGTTCCGCCTCGGCAATTACTCCAACTAAAGCGCGTCGCGATCGAACGTCCTCGCCCGACGCGCTTCAGGCCCCTTTTTCCCTAAGCCGCTGCACACCTTTTTGGGCGACATGCATCAGCCTCAGGCGTCATCAAGGACGCATGCAGGGACCCTCAGACAGCCGCCTTGGATGCCTTCGGCATAGGTTTGACGACGCTCATCAGCGCGCCGTAGGGGAGCAGGAGCACGATTGCACAGAGGATCTTCACCAGTAGGTCCCCGAGCGCCCAGGAAATCCAGCGCGGCGTGTCGACTGCAACCAAGCCGAGCAGTGGGACCACCTCAAGCGCGAATCCGTCATTCGGTCCGAGAAAGACGAAGAACGGCGCAAAGGCGAAGGAGAAGAACATCGCCGTGTCGAGACCCGATCCGATCAGCGAGCCGGCGAGCGGAGCGCGCCACCAGGTCTGGCGCCGCAGCTTGTTGAATATCGCGATATCGAGAAGCTGGCCGAGCAAGAAGGCCGAGCCGGAGGCGATCGCGATTCGCGGCGTTGCGGCAAAAAAGGATAGCGCAACGGCGACGGCAAAGCCGGCAACCACTACGCGGCGTGCGACTTGCGGTCCTAGCTGGCGGTTCGTCAGATCGGTGACGAGGAAGGCAAAGGGATAGCTGAAGGCGCCCCAGGTCAGGAGGTCGCCAAGCTGCATGCCGGCGACGGAGCCCGGCAGCGGATACTGTACGAGGAAATTCGAGGCGACGACCACCAGGGTCATCAGCGCGACATAGATAAGGAACGTACGGCCGATCAGCATTTTTTATCCTGGGTGATGCCACCAGCGAGGGAACATAAGGATTCAAGTCACGAGAAAAAGGCTTGCGGGACGAACCCGCAAGCCTTCAGTTCCTCAGCGCCGCGCATCTTATCAGACACGCGAAGGCCGCTGGCGCATTTTCAAACGCCGCATACTTTTATCCTTCAATCGGATCCGATTTAAGGATGCAAGAGCAAATGTGCCGGTGCCGATCAGGCGGCTTCGGCAACCTTCTTGACGATCTGGCGGCGCAGCAGGCGGGCGCGCATGCTCAGCTCATTCTCGTCTGCCTTCAGAAGGAAGGCGTCGAGACCGCCGCGATGCTCGACCGAACGCAGGGCGGCAGCGGAAACCCGCAGACGGAAACGCTGGCCGAGAGCGTCGGAGATCAGCGTGACATTGCACAGGTTCGGCAGGAACTTGCGCTTGGTCTTGTTGTTGGCGTGGCTCACATTGTGGCCCGACTGGACGCCCTTGCCGGTCAATTCGCAACTACGGGACATGGTACACCTATTTCTTTATCGCCGCCGGACAATGCGGGTAGCGGGCCCAGAGCCCAGGCCGCGTTCCTACTGGCCATTCTTGGAAAGTCGCGGTTCTATAGTCAGTGACGGGCGGCCAGTCAAGCCAAACCTGTGCATTCCTGCAAAACCGGCCTTTCTCGCCACAGGCCGCCGCCGATCGGCGCTTCGGAACGCCTGCTTTTTCCGATTCCAAGCCTGTTGGGCTTGCGCTATTTCTGTCGCATGCATTCTGGAAGCGTGCAAGCCAGGCCGCTTTCAGATCATTTTGACCGTTTGGCGCAGAAAAGCCGCAAACCGCCTGCATTTCAAGGGATGGCAACGGCATAGTAAGGGAGCTCTCGGGCATGACGTGGCGTACTGGCTTTCGTGCGCCGGCCATTTTGGCCGCTACTCTGTTTTCCACGGCATCTTTCGCTGCGGAAATCAAGCATCAGACGGATTACAGCATAGCCCTTGCGGGCCTGCCCGTGGCGCGCGCCTCCTTCCACACGGAACTTGAGAAGAATCGCTACACGATTTCAGGCACGCTGCATTCGGCTGGGCTTGTCGACATCATCAAACGCACCTCGGGTCAGACGCGCGTTTCCGGGGTCGTCGGCCGCGATCAACTTCGCGCCACCTCCTATTCCATGTCCTACCGCAGCGGCAGCAAGGCGCGCGCGATAAGCGTCACCTTCCGTAACGGCAATGTGGTGCGCGCCAGCATGGAACCGAAGCGCACGCCGCTGCCGAAAAACTGGGTGCCGGTGACGCGCCGCGACTTGCGCAACGTGCTCGACCCGTTGTCGGGGCTGATCATTCCGGCCAGGACCCGTGTCTGTCCCAATACCCTGCCGATTTTCGACGGCGAATCGCGGCTCGACATTAAATTGTCGCCGAAAGGGACGAGATCATTTAGGACCCGGGGTTTCGAAGGCGAGGCCATCGTCTGCGGCGTCCGCTTCGTGCCCAGGGCGGGCTACAGGAAGGGGCGGCAAGACGTCGAATATCTGCGCCGCCTGAACACGATGGAAATCTGGTTCGCGAAGGCAGAGACCGTCGATGTCTATGCCCCGGTCTATGTGCACATTCCGACCAAGCTCGGCCCAGTGACCGTTTCCGCGACGCGATTCGGCGGCTGACTTTCTCATCCAACGGAGCGGTCACGCGCTTTCGTAAATCGTGAAAGAGCGATATCAGCTGCACGTTTACGGCCCTGCGCGTGTTTATCTAATCAGACGCGCAAAGGTCGCTGTGGCATTAATTGCATGCCTTCTCAATTCGATGTCGATTCAAAGAGACATGCAGTAGGTATCAGCAAGCGGGTCGGCTGGGGCCAGCGCTGCGCGAGGGAACGGCGATGAAGCTCAAGGCGACCCTGATCGGTTTTTCCGCGATCCTTATGTGGTCGCTGCTGGCATTGTTGACGGCAGCGTCCGGCAAGATGCCGCCATTCCAGCTTTCGGCGATCTGCTTCCTCATCGGCAGCTTGCCGGGTGTCATCCTGCTTACCCTGAAGCCGCAGCGCCTCGCGCTGCTGAAACAGCCTGCCAAGGTCTGGTTGACCGGTGTTGCCGGCCTGTTCGGCTACCATTTCCTCTATTTCACAGCGCTGCGCAACGCGCCGGCCGTCGAGGCGGGGCTGATCGCCTATCTCTGGCCATTGCTGATCGTCGTCGGCTCGGCGCTGCTGCCCGGGGAAAAACTTCGTTGGTTTCATGTCGTCGGCGCGCTTGCCGGGCTTGCCGGCACGATCCTCATCGTTGGGCGCAACGGCGTCGCCTTCGACGACGCCTACACGCTTGGCTACGGGGCAGCCTTTCTCTGTGCCTTCGCCTGGTCGGGCTATTCGCTTATCACGCGCCGTTTCGACAGGGTGTCGACCGATGTCGTTACCGGCTTCTGCCTGGCGACCTCGCTCCTGTCCTTGCTCTGCCATCTCGGACTCGAAACGACAGTCTGGCCGGAGACCGCTTTCGAGTGGCTTGCAGTCGCTGGGCTCGGGTTCTTGCCGGTCGGGGCGGCCTTTTATGCCTGGGATTTCGGCGTGAAGAACGGCTACATCCAGTTGCTCGGCGTCGCGAGCTATGCGGCGCCAGTGCTTTCCACGTTGATCCTGATCCTGTTCGGCTTCGCCGAGCCGTCCTGGCGGATTGCGGCCGCATGCCTGCTGGTCACAGGCGGCGCCGTGATTGCGGCGCGCGACATGATCTTCCGCAGGACGAAGGCCGCGGCGCAGCCCGCGGAGTAGGTGTCAATCCGGCTGCCAACCGGGCGGCGCCATCTCGAAGGCGGAAAAATCAAAGCCGGGCGCGACGGTGCAGCCGACGAGGGTCCAGTCGCCGAGCGAGGTCGCCGATTGCCACCAATCGGCTGGAACGAGATGCTGCGGTCTCTCGCCGGCGACGAGGTCGGGACCCAGGCGAACGGGCGCCGCCGGCCTGCCGGGCTCGGCGATCCTGAGCTCGAGCGGCGCACCGGCGTAATAGTGCCAGACCTCGGCGGCGTCACGGACGCGATGCCAGTGCGAACGATCGCCTTTCTCGAGCAGGTAGTAGATCGCGGTCGAATGGCCGCGCGGGCCACCTCGGGCGTCGCGGAAGGTCTCACGGTACCAGCCTCCTTCAGGATGGCGCGCAAGGCCGAGGTTCTCGATGATCGCCGCCGCGGTCAACTCTCCATCCGCCATCAGAAATTGTCCTTGCGCTTGCGGATCTCGGCGAAGACGGCGGCATCACTTGCCTTCTCCATTCGGAGGGTGGCGCGGATCTTTGGATCGGCGGCACGCAGAAAGGGATTCGTCCGCTTCTCCAGCCCGATCGTCGTCGGCGCGGTGAAACCGCCGTCCGAGCGGGTTTCTTCGATCTCCGCAGCGCGTTCCTTGAGCGCGGTATTGTCCGGATCGATCGTGACGGCAAAATGGGCATTGGCGAGCGTGTATTCGTGACCGAAATAGACGGCCGTATCGTCCGGAAGTGCCGTCAGCCGGCATAGCGATTGCCACATGCTTTCCGCCGTACCTTCGAACAGGCGGCCGCAGCCAAGCGCGAAGAGCGTGTCGGCGGCAAAGAGCAGCTTGTCCTCGGGAAAATGATAGCAGATGTGGCCGGCGGTATGGCCGGGTGTTTCGATCACCTCGACCGGGTGACCAGCGAAGTCGAAGCGCTCGCCGTGGCCGACCGCCTTGTCGAGGCCGGGGATCTTCTGTGCCTCGCCCTGGGGGCCTATGATCGTCGCACCGAAGCGCTCCTTTAGGCTGACATTTGCGGCGACGTGGTCGCTGTGATGGTGCGTGGTGAGGATATGCGTCAACCTCCAGCCACGCCGTTCCAGGGTCTCCAGGATCGGCAACTCTTCGGGGGCGTCTATCGACGCGGTCGCGCCGCTTGCCGGATCGTGGACGAGGACACCGAAATTGTCGGTGCGGCAGAGGAAGAGGTCGAGTTCGAGCGCGGCCATGGCGTGTTCCTCCGATCGAATGCGATCGATCCTGATGGTCGGAAGCGGGTACGGCATAGATGCCTTTTTCCGCCATTTTGGTTCGTGCCCCGAATGTAGCGAGGCTCGCCTTGAAGTCTACCGCCCCGAGGCTAACATGTCGTCCATGCACACCGATATCGTCGATCTCCGCCAATTCTATCATTCCGAACTCGGCAGGATGGCGGAACAGGCCGTCACCATGGCGCTCTCATCCATTTGGGCGCGGTTACCGGAAGAGCGTCTCGTCGGCCTCGGTTACGCGGTCCCCTATCTCGAACGTTTCCGTCCCGACACGGAACGGACCTTCGCCTTCATGCCGGCGGGCCAGGGGGCGGTGAACTGGCCGGCGGCCGAATTGTCCTCGACGGCACTGGTGTTCGATGAGGAATTGCCGTTGCCCGACGCCTCGATCGACCGCGTGCTGATGGTCCACGCCTTGGAATTCGCCGAAAGTCCGCGCGAGACCATGAAGGAGATCTGGCGCATTCTGGCGCCCGGCGGGCGGCTTGTCATCGTGGTGCCGAATCGCCGCGGCGTCTGGGCTCGGATGGAGCACACACCCTTCGGCTCGGGCCGGCCCTATTCGCGCGGGCAACTGACGGCACTGTTGCGCGAAACGAATTTCACGCCCGGCGCCAGCTCCGAGGCGCTCTTCTTCCCGCCGTCCAAACGTAAGCTGGTTCTTCGCCTGCGCCACGGTCTCGAGCGCTTCGGCAGGTCGTTATGGCCGGTGTTTTCCGGGGTGATCATCGTTGAGGCCCAGAAGCGCCTCTATCAGGGTCTGCCCGTGGCCGCCCGCGCCTCGCGCCGTGTCTTCGTTCCCGTGCTGGCGCCGCATGGCATTCCGAGCACTCGGAGCAGGGCCGTGGGGATCGGGCGGCCATAGGCGCAGGCCGAGAGGCTAAAAATCCGCGGCTGCCGAGTTAAAGACACCGCACTCGACAAATTTCCGCGGTCCCGCTATTGGCTGGACCCGCGTTCTCCCGTGAAAGCCGAGCCGATGAACCTTGCCTTGAAGAGCCCCGAGCCGCGCCACGGCATCCTGGACATAGTCGCCTATGTTCCGGGCAAGGAGCATGCGCCGGGTGTTGCGAAGGTGCACAAGCTGTCATCGAACGAAACGCCGCTCGGTGCCAGCCCGCGTGCGATCGAGGCGTTCCAAAAGGCCGCATTCAGTCTCGAGCGCTATCCCGACGGACAGGCATCGGCACTCAGGGAAGCGATCGCTGCGGTCCACGGGCTGAATCCGGCCAACATTTTTTGCGGCAACGGTTCGGACGAACTGCTCGGTCTACTCTGCCACGCCTATCTCGGACCCGGCGACGAGGGCATCGTCACCGAGCACGGATTCCTGGTCTACAAGATTCAGATCACCGCGGCCGGCGGCAGGGCGGTGACCGTCAGGGAGAAGGATGAGCGGCTCGACGTCGATCAAATCCTGGCGGCCGTCACAGAGCGCACCAGGATCGTCCTTATCGCCAACCCGGCGAACCCGACCGGCACCTACATACCGGTCGACGAGGTACGGCGGCTGCATGCGGGCCTTCCCGCCGGCGTGCTGCTGGTCCTCGATGCCGCCTATGCCGAATATGTCCGGCGCAACGATTACGAGGCGGGGCTGGAGCTGGTCTCGGGCAACCGCAATGTGGTTATGACGCGGACGTTCTCTAAGATTTACGGCCTGGCGGGCCTGCGCATTGGCTGGATGTATGCCCCGCGTGCAGTGGTGGAAGCGCTCGACCGCGTACGTGGGCCGTTCAACCTCAATGCGCCGGCGATTGCCGCGGGCGCAGCGGCTATTCGCGACCGAGCTTTTGTCGCCGCTGCGGTCGAGCACAATCTCGCCTGGCTCGCAAGGGTCAGCGAAGCGCTGACGGCGATCGGTCTTCGGGTGACGCCGTCGGTCACAAATTTCGTGCTGATCCATTTCCCGGATGGGGACGGAAAGACCGCCGAGCACGCCGATGCGTTCCTGACGGAGCGCGGCTTCATCCTGCGCGCCGTTGGCGCCTACGGCTTTCCCAACGCGCTCCGAATGACGGTCGGCGCGCAGGAGGCGAACGAAGGCGTCATCGCGGCGCTGACAGAATACATGGGACGGAAATGATGGCTCAGCAGTTCGAAACCATCGCACTTGTCGGAATCGGCCTGATCGGCTCATCGATCGCGCGCGATATCCGCGAGAAGCAGCTCGCCGGCACCATCGTCGTTTCGACGCGCAGCGAAGCAACGTTGAAGCGCGCGGGCGAGCTCGGTCTCGGCGACCGCTACACGCTTTCGGCCGCCGAGGCGGTCAAGGATGCCGATCTGGTGATCGTCTCCGTCCCGGTCGGTGCCTCCGGCGGCGTCGCGGCGGAAATCGCCTCGCATCTGAAACCGGGCGCGATCGTCACCGATGTCGGCTCGACCAAGGGGTCGGTGATCGGGCAGATGGCGCCGCATCTGCCCAAGAGCGTGCATTTCATCCCCGGCCACCCGATCGCCGGTACGGAGCATTCCGGTCCGGATGCTGGCTTCGCCGGACTTTTCCGCGGCCGCTGGTGCATTCTGACGCCGCCGCCGGGTGCGGACGAGGAAGCGGTCGCCCGGCTTCGGCTCTTCTGGGAAACATTGGGCTCCATGGTTGAGGAAATGGACGCGGAGCATCACGACAAGGTGCTGGCCATCGTCTCGCATCTGCCGCACATCATAGCCTACAACATCGTCGGAACGGCCGACGATCTGGAAGCCGTCACCGAGTCCGAAGTGATCAAATACTCCGCCTCCGGCTTCCGCGATTTCACCCGCCTCGCGGCTTCGGACCCGACCATGTGGCGGGACGTCTGCCTGCACAACAAGGATGCGATCCTGGAAATGCTCGCGCGTTTTTCCGAGGACCTGGCTTCGCTGCAGCGCGCGATCCGCTGGGGCGACGGCGACAAGCTGTTCGATCTCTTCACCCGCACGCGGGCGATCCGTCGATCGATCATCCAGGCCGGCCAGGACACGGCCATGCCGGACTTCGGCCGGCACGTCATGGATCAGAAATAGACTGCGGTTCCGATTCGCTTGTCCGCAGCGGGAGGGCAGATGCCGCAGGCAATCACCCGCCCTACAACGCCGGCAGCACGCCGATCGGAACGAAGGCGAGGAAGGCGGTACCGTCGCGCACATTGAGCTTGACGGTCGCCTCGTCTTTGCCGCCGGCGAGCGCCGTCAGCATATTGGCGACATTGTTGATGAGATCCGTCTCTTCGGGAACGGCTTTCGCCAGGCTGTCGCGCCAGGCGCCGATGCCCCTCAGGGTGAGGGAGAACTCGCCGGAAATGAGCCCGCGCTCGCCGACCGAAAAGGGGCCGGAGAGCTTGGCGCTCATTCCATCACCCAGGTCCAGCGTCAACTGGCGCAGTTCCCCCGTCGTGCCGCGTAGCGCATGCGGCGAAAGCGAGGCGCCGTGAAGCCAACCGGCCTTGCCCGTGAACGTGAAGTCCGCAGCGATATCGGCCGGCTGGGCGAGGCTCAGACCATCCTCCAGGCGCAGGTCGAGCTTTTCGACGCTCAGGGCCGCATCGAGATCCTCGCCGTTCTGGCGCAGATGCACTTCCCCATGATTGGCGCCGAAGCTGAAGCCTTTTGCGGACAGCGACGAACGAACCGTGCCCGTCAGGTTGTCATAGGCAAGCGATGTGCGATCGACGCCTGTGAGGGTTGCCGCGAGGCTCGCATGCAGCAGCGTCCAATCGGCGGAGATCGAAATGCCCGGCGAGACGCGGATTTCCGCCGGCCCGTCGAGTTCGATCACCGCTCGGCCGGGCTGGTAGACCTGGGCTGCGGACCTCAGCGCCCCGAAGGAGGCGGAGACGCCATAGCGGGCATCGTCGAGGCGCACCTTTTCGCAGAAGAGGCCGATGCGGAAGGGAAAGCCGCGCACCTCCATCTCCGCACATTCGCCGCCTAGGCCGGCTTCCCGATTCTCTGCAAGATAGGCCGGCAAGCGCTTCTCGATCTGGTCCGCCGCCAGAAACCAGACGCCGGTATAGAGACCGGTGACCAGCACGACACCCGCGGCGAGCCAGAGAAATTTCCTGCCGGCACGTGATTCCTTGGCAACCTCGGTCATCGTCATGGTACTCGCATACTCCGATTGCTTCGGCGGAACCCGCGTTTCCTGTGGCCGCTTCCGGTCCCGCAAGATTTTCCGACGCAGCAGGTGACTTCTCTTCATCCCGCATGCATCTTCGAGAAATGGGACGAAAGAGGGTGGAAATCGCTTCACACCTTCAATCATCCCGCTCTAATAGTGTCCACTACAGCGCCGCGCGTCTTATCAGGCAAGGATCGCTGTAGCACTTTGAATCGCTGCATGTCTTTGTCCATAAATCGAGGTCGATTAAGGAGATATGCAGCAGGCCGTCGCTCACCACCATCCGGCGGCCGCATGGTTGAATGGCAGCGGATATGGACGAATTTTGGGTCTTTGGCTACGGATCGTTGATGTGGAATCCGGGCTTTCGCTTCGAAGAGAAGTGGACCGCCCGCGCCTTCGGCTATCGCCGCTCCCTCTGTGTGCATTCCTGGGTGCACCGCGGCACCGAGCAGCGGCCGGGCCTGGTGCTCGGCCTCGACTATGGCGGCTCCTGCATCGGCACGGCCTTTCGCGTCGCGCTCCCCGATAAGGCGGAGGTGATCGACTATCTGCGCGAACGCGAGCTGGTGACCCGCGTCTACAAGGAGAGGGTCATGCCGGTGCAACTCCTGGACGGGCGTCGCGTGCCGGCGCTTGCCTATGTGGTCGACCGCGATCACGCGCAATATGCCGGCGGTCGGACGCCGGCGGAAGCGGCGGCAACGGTCGCCGACGCCGTCGGCAGGTCGGGTCCGAACAGCGAATACGTGCTCAATACGCTCGCCCATCTGCGGGAGATGGGCATCCGCGATCAGTGGCTCGAAGAGGTCGCCGCCGAGCTCTCGATCAGTGCGTCGGCCGGACCGGGTCTAGCGCATCGGCCCGAGTATCGGACGATCTTCGGACAGCGCGATGCGTAAATTCAAAGGGTCAGAGCATCCTAATGCGTCATGAAGCACGCATTAGGATGCTGTAATGCCTCTCAGGAGTTGAGTTCGCGCAGCCGTTGTTTCGCCGTGGCCGGCAGCGGCACATGCGGATTGTCCCGGACCGTATCGACGAGAAGCTCGTCGCTGGCGGCCTCGGTCACTTCCACGAGTTTCCTGAGGAAGGCGTCAGGGTCCATGCCGGGTTCGATCGGCGGTAGGACTCGTACTTTGAAATGGCCGGGAAAGCGCAGGAATTTGCGCCGCGGCCAGAACAGGCCCGGATGCATGGCAATGGGAACGACCGGCACCTGCAGGTCCCGGTAAAGCCGGGCGATTCCGTATTTGTATTCCGGAGGCGCCCCTGGCGCGCGCCGCGTGCCTTCCGGGTAGATGATCAACTGACGCCCGGTTGCCATTTCCCGTTTGGTGCGCTCCATTACCTCGGACATGGCCTTGCCCCGCGCGGCACGGTTTACCGGCACCATGCGCTGCTTGATGACGTACCAGCCGAAGAGCGGTATCCAGGTGAGCTCGCGCTTCAGGATGAAGAACGGATCGTCGAGCCAGGGCAGAAGCGCGTAGGTGTCCCAAAAGGACTGGTGCTTCGGCGCGAAGATATAGGAGCCCTTCGGAATGTTCCCCAGGCCCTCGATCTCAAAAGTCGTGCCGACGATCTTCTCCATCAGCCAATGATTGCTGCGTACCCAGTTCTTCGGCACGATCCAGGACGCCTTGCGCGGCAACAGGAAATAGACCGGCGTCATCACGATCATCTGCACGATCAGATTGGTATAGAAGACCAGATTGAAGAGGATCGAACGCAGGATGATCATCAGGCGGGCTCTCGGTGCGCATGCAAAGGCTTTCGGCCGCTGCCTACACGAAACCCGCCCGGAGGAAAACTGTTCTTTGGCTATTCAGCCGGCGCTCCGTGGGAAGAGGCGGTCCTGAGCCCGTTTTCGGAAGGAGAGCCTG
This sequence comes from Sinorhizobium sojae CCBAU 05684, assembly GCF_002288525.1. Classification (NCBI taxonomy): domain Bacteria; kingdom Pseudomonadati; phylum Pseudomonadota; class Alphaproteobacteria; order Hyphomicrobiales; family Rhizobiaceae; genus Sinorhizobium; species Sinorhizobium sojae. The sequence goes on along the minus strand of NZ_CP023067.1, from coordinate 2,601,711 downwards.
CCAGGTCACGCAGCGACGCGATGGAATATTTGGCGTATTCGAGCAATATGGCCTTCAGGAACAGCGGATTGCGCAGCCAATTGCCCGACTTGAGATCGGAATTGACGACCGGATAGGCAATGAACTCCGTTTCCGGCCGGGCACGGCGCAATTCCAGCAGACTGCGGGGCATGTGATAGTTGTTGGTGACGACGAGGACGCTCCGGTAGCCGCGATCGAGAATCCATTGGGAGGCCTCGGTCGCATTGCCCGTCGTGTCGATCGCCTGGTGTCCGATATCCACGCAGCATTTGAAGAGAGCGGCCGAGCTCTGCGTATTGCGGCGTATCTGGCTCCCGGTCGTCGCCGGGTGGACGCCGGAGATGAGGAGCCGTCTGCCAGCACCGGTCTTCAGGAGTTCGACGCCTTGGTCTATCCGCTGAAAGCCGCCGGTCAGGACGACGATCGCGTCGGCCTTAGGCGCGAGCGGCGGCTGCAGCGAGGCGACGGTATCTGCGAAATGCAGGAAGCCGGCCACGAAAAGACCGAGGAAGGAGACCAGGACAAAAAAGCTCCGGCGCAGAATTCTCCGCAGCCGGCTGCGGGACCGGCGGCGGTGCGCTACCCTGTCTCGCCATTTGCCTCTCTCGGCCATTCCGCTCCCGCGAAGCTCCTCAACCATCGTGATTCTCTCACATAGCCGCCCTTTGCGGCAGGGAATAGATCAAACGCGGGCGAATCACCGCTCCAACGCCATCCATTCTGTCAGAGTCTAAAGCGTGTCGCGATCAAACGGACTCATGCGACGCGCGCATTTGCTTCCATGTTCTTGTGCATGTGGTTGCCCAACACCGCTGAACACATTTCGGGCGGCATGCATTACAGCGCCGCGCGTCTTTTCAGACGCCCAAAGGTCGCTGTAACTCTTTGACAGCGCGTCGAGCTTTCCGAAAACCGGGTCCGATTTTCGGGCCGATCCGCTAGCCCTGAAAGGTATCGGTCCGTCCGGGATCCGAGCGGATCAGATCGATCTCATAGATGGTTCGCATGACGGTGAGCCGCGCCGTCAGCGTCGTCAACAGGGCGATGACGAGGATGATCGCGAAGATGCCGAGATAGCCGGTATAGCCGATCGAGAATGTGCCGAAGAGGGCGGTCGCCTGGTCGGTTTCCGGCGTTGCGAGGGTCTGCGATTGCCAGAAGCTGGCGATCACGAAGGAAAGGGCTGCGAGAAGACCGCCGGCGCCGGCGCCCTTCAGGCTGATCCTCAAAAAGTGCTTTTGGAATTCGGAGGCGACGAAGCCGGCTTCCGCACCGACGAAATGCAGGACTTCGACGATGTGGCGATTTCCCGAAAGCGCGCCGCGCGTCGCGAAGACGACCGTTAGCACCATCGCCGAGGAGACGAGCATCAACACGCCGCTGCCGATCATCGCCGTGGTGTTGGCCATCGCCACGAGCCGGTCGACCCAGGTGCGGTGATCGTCGAGAAAGGCCTGAGGGATCATCTCGGTCAGCGCCTTGCGCATGGCGGCGAAGTCCGGCGGATTGTTCTCGTCGATGGTGACCACCACCAGCCGTGGCACCGGCAGTTCGTCGAGGTCGAGGCCGCCGCCGAGCCACGGTTCCAGGAGCCGAGCGGTCGCCGCACGGTCGACGATCGTTCCGCCCGTCGTGCCGCTAAAGGTCAAAGCGAGATCGCGCGCGTCGGCAAGCGCCCTCTCCATGTCGAGATCATCGTCCGGCTTGATCTGGATGGTGATTTCCCGGGAAATTTGCGATTGCCAGCTATGTGCCGTAGCCCGCACCATGCTGACGCCTCCGAGCGTCAGGCAGGCAAGGAAGGACATGATGGCGATGACGCACATCAGCGCATGGCCGGACACATTGGCCGAGGGGACGATCGGTCCGGTGGGGCGCACGCGCATTTCGGCACGGCGCTGCTGCTGCGGCGGATCTGCTTCGCGGCGGGGGCGCTGTTCATTCATAGATGTCGAGCCGCCCCTGTGACAGGATCATTCTCCTGGCCTCGACCTGATCCATCAGCGACAGGTCGTGGGTGGCAATCACCACCGCGGTTCCGAGCCGATTCAGTTCGAGGAACAGGTTCAGGAGCCGGCGTGCCATTGGCGGGTCGACATTGCCGGTCGGCTCGTCGGCGAGCAGGATTTCCGGCCGATCGATCAAGGCCCGCGCGATCGCCGCGCGCTGCTTCTCTCCGCCGGAAAGCACCGGTGGCAGTACATTGATGCGTTCGCCGAGGCCGACCCATTTCAAAAGCTCCAGCACGTCGGAGCGGTAGGTGGCCTCGTCCTTCCCCCGCACCCTCAACGGCAGGGCGACGTTCTCATAGGTCGTCAGATGGTCGAGCAAACGGAAGTCCTGGAAAACGATGCCGACCCGGCGACGCAACATCGGGAATTCCTCGCGCGGGATGGAGGAGATGTTGCGATCGAACATGCGGATCAGGCCGCGCGTCGGCTTCAGCGAGAGGAAGAGCAGGCGCAACAACGTCGTCTTGCCGGCCCCGGAGGGACCGGTCAGGAACTGAAAGGACCGGCGCGGAATGTCGAAGGTCAAGTCCCGGAGAATTTCCGGTCCCATGCCATAGCGCAGTCCGACATTTTCGAAATGAATCAACGGGACAGCCCAGTCTCTCGTCACGACCTCGATATCCGCGGCAACTCGGTCACAGCGGCGGTGTTACACCCTGCTGCATGTTTCCATCCCAAAATGGAGCCGATCGGGACCGTGCAGTAGGACAGCGCGCCTGCCAAGGCGAAACCGAGGGTCGCATCATGGTTAAACGACCGTTAATTTTCCATGAAAAGGCGCCGCTTTCGCGGCTCTTTTCCGAAACATTAACCATTTCCGTTTACGTGTCGTCAGGATTTCATGCAATGCCCTGTTTCTTGCATTGAAGGTCCTACTGTATGTCTCCTTGAATCAAATCCCGATTGAAGGACAAAGACGTGCAGCAACCCGAAGTGTTATAGCGACATTTGCGGATAGGACGCGGCGCTGTAGGGGCATTGTGCGAGCGAACCTCGTTGCGCTTCATCAGAGGCGCGACGCTGCGACGGGAGAGCCCCATGCAGGCATTTCGCACGAAGACAGCCGCCGGTATCGATCTGCTTTTGCCGGAACGAAGGCCGCGCTCGGCTGCCGCTGCCGTCAGGCGCCTGGACTACATCGACGTCGAGTTCGAGACGTTGGCGCCAGGGCCGCGGCGGAGCGCCTACCGGGTTTGCAACGACGGCCGGAGGGCGGCAGACCGTCCCGTGTCGCGTCCGACGACGGTAGCGGTCGAAAGCTTGCCGCGCCGGATCATGGCCATGGTCGAGCAGAGACTGGATGCGATGCCCGCCCGGCGTTTCGCCGGCCTCGTCCTCGCTCTCGGTGTGGCCGCATTCCTGACGATCGCCGGTTTCGGCGGCAAGGGTGAAGTCGATGCGCATCCGCTGGCAATCGAAGGCGTCACCGCATCGCTCGGCGATGCCGGCGGCATGCGCGTTCTCTCCGTCTACGCTACGATCGACAACCGATCGGGCAGAGAACAGTACGTGCCGTCTCTCGTCGTGGATGTGATGAGCAATGGGCGCCGGATGACGGCGACGCGGGTCATGCCCGAAGGTGCGGCTTTGGCGCCCGGCGAAAGTCGCCACCTCGTCGCCCGGCTGCCCTATGCGGGTGGAAAAAAGCCCGAGGTGACGGTTTCCTTTGCCGAAAGCAGTGCCTCTTCCCGCTGATTGTGGTAATCGGCGCTTGAGAGCGGAACAGGAAAGGGCCCGGCGGTCTTTCGCACGTGTTCCGGTTCCGCCAAAATGGGAAGGCTGGTGTTCTTCCTGGAAAAAACGGAGAAACCTGCATGCCCGTCGTTCGCGGTAAGACCATCGAGGTTCTTTACAGTGCGGAGGTAATTGCCAAACGCAATCGCGAAATGGCCGAAGAGATCATGCGCGGGCCGCACAAGGACCTGCTCGTCATCTCGATTCTCAAGGGCTCATTCATCTTCGCCGCCGATCTGATCCGTGCGATGCATGATGCGGGTCTTGCGCCCGAAGTCGAATTTATCACGTTGTCGAGCTACGGAACGGGGACCGAGTCCAAAGGCGTAAAAATCACCAAGGACATCGACAGCGATGTGCATGACCGCGATGTGCTGGTGATTGACGACATACTCGAGTCCGGCCGTACGCTGCGCTTCGCCAAGGATCTGCTCTACGAACGTGGTGCGCGCAATGTCACCGTGGCGGTGCTGCTCGATAAGCGCTCGAAGCGCAGGGTGGATCTCGAGGCGGACTATGTCGGATTCGAATGCCCGGACCATTTCGTGGTCGGCTACGGCATGGACGTCGCCTATGCCTTCCGCGAATTGCCATTCGTCGGCGTGGTCACCGACGACGCGTAGAGATTTACGGACCTGCGGTGTCCTCTGGTCGCGTTGCCGATCTGCATGGCTTTGCCTAAAACCGCTGAACAGTTTTGGGCGACAGCGACGCATTATTGCCCCCATGGCGACAACCGAGCCGAACGCGTTTACCGAAAGCAAAGGAAAAGCTGTTTGTTTGAAGCCGTGTGGCGGCTGTCTCCGGCCGGCCGTCACACATAGCTTCAATGGCATAGGGCGTTCCTCAGCGCTCTATGAGAGCGAACACGGGAGGCCATGATGGCGAGAATCCTGATTACCGAGGATGAGGATGCCTTGCGCTCATTCGTTGCGCGGGCACTGCGACTCGACGGACACGAGACAGTTGAAGCCGGTGACGGAGCCGACGGGCTCGCCCGCCTCAACGACCAGTCGTTCGATCTCCTGCTTTCCGATATTCGCATGCCGGGCATGGACGGAATTGAGCTGACCCATCAAGCCTCGTCCGCTTTTCCCCAGTTAAAGATACTGTTGATGACGGGCTATGCCGAGCAGCGCGAGCGCGCCGATGACCTTTCCGGCAAGGTGGTGGACGTCATTTCCAAGCCGTTCACGCTACCCGACATCCGCAAGGCGGTTGCCCGGGCGTTGGCGGCCTGACGCGCTTTACGGCTTCACAACAGACCGCGTCGCATAGAGTACGATGCGTAGATCGAAGGAGTAACAGCGTCCTTGTGTGTCCGTAGGGCCGCACGGCGCTGTAGGGTGGATCATGTGACGCGATGCGTGCCGCTGACAAGGGCGCGCACCTCAGCGCATGTCGAGTAGGCGCTCGAGATATTGTCTCTCCAGCTCCGGCGACAGATTGTCGCCGAGCTTGCGCCTGATTGCGTCGAGGATCTGCCGGGCTCGCTGGGTGTCGATCTCGTCAGGCACCTGCACTCGGTCGTCGAAATAAGGGCCTGCATTTTGGTGGCGTCGGCCGAGCGGGTCGCGCCCGCTCTGACCATATTGCGGCATGCCCATTCCTGGGCCCTGCTGCTGACCCTGGGCCTGCATCTGGTTCATCATATCCTGTGCGCCTTCGCGCAGCGCCTGCAAAGCCCGTCCCTGGCTGCCGACGGCGCGCTCTCCCTCGCCTTCGCCCAAGGCACCGGCCGCCTCTCCCATTTCCTTCTGCGCCTCGCCGAAGCCCTTGCCGGGTTCGATGCCGAGGTCCTCGAGGCCCTTCTGAAGCTCGCCCAGCTGTTTGCCGAGTGCCTCCTGTTGCTGCTTCAACTGCTTTAGCGCCTCCCTCAACTCATCGGCAGTCATTTCGTCGAGCGGGTTCGGCTGGCCGTTCGGATCGCCCTGTCCCGGATCCTGGGGCATGTCCTGGCTGAAGAGCTCATTGTCCTCACCCTGGAGCGGATCGCCACGCTGCATTCGGTCACGCAGGGCCTGATCCAGCTTGAAGGTCTCGTCCATCAACTGCTGCTGCTGCTGCATCAGTTGACCGAGCTGGTCCATCTGCTGGCGCATGGCATTGTTTTCGCCCATCTGCTGCATCATGCGGCCGGATGGCAGATTGCTCATCATCCGCTGCAGTTCGGACAGGAGCTGGCGGGCCTCGTCCCGTGCGCCGGAGCGCGCGAGATTTTCGATCTGGTCCATCAGCCGCTCAAGATCCTGCTGGCGCATCACATTGTTCATGTCGAAATTGCCGGCCATCGGAGGGTTCTTGGCCAGCTGCTCGGCGAGGGCCTGCATGTATTCCTGCATCGCCTGGCGCAGTTCCTGCATCAGCTTGGCGATTTCCTCGTCCGGCGCGTTGCGTTCGAGTGCGTCCGAAAGCGCCTGCTGCGCGTCTTGCAGCCGCCTTTCGGCGAGCGACAGGTCGCCGTCCTCGATGCCGAGCGCGATCTCCCAAAGATGGTCGGCGGCATCGCGCAGCATGTCGTCATTGCGCGCGAGCTGCATCCGCGTCCGTGCCGATTGCAGCAAGAGGAAATGCGTAAGGTTCGGAATCGTCACTTCCGGATAAAGCATCAGCGCTTCGTTCAGCTCGACCGAACGCGGCAACTGGTTGGCGTCCAGTGCGAAAATCTGCCGCTGCTCGGCGACGGAGGCGGCGAGTGGCTCGAAGAAGCGGCGTGCCGGCAGCACCATTTCCTCAGGCAGGCTCCGGCCTTCCTGGCCGGCGGCGTCGCGCGCGACGAGCGTGATCTCGACGCGTTTGCCCGAGAGCGGATGTTCGCTGAGATTACGGTTCGTGGTGCCCTTGGCCTCGCGGGCGTTGCGGCGCGGCAAGTCGAGGCGGTATTCGGGCAATGCATAGAGGGGTCGGGCGTTCTTCGCCGGTTCCTCCAGCGGCTTAATCTCGGCCCAGGCCTGCGAGATGCCGTAGTCGTCATGGGCGAGGAAGCTGACTTCCAGAGAACCGTTCGCCATCGCGCGGGGCGGATCGGCGAAAGCGATGTCCGGGACACTGTCGGGCGTGATCTTGAAGTTCCAACTCTTGCCGGCGACGGTAAGGGCACCATCCCGCGTGATCTTGTAGAGATAGTTGCGGGCGCCCTTCGGCGACCCGTCGGCGGACTGCGCCTTCGGTTGCGAATCGGGTTTGCCGTCGGAAGCGGGAATGATTGTCGGCTGCGCCTTGTCGGCTTCGCTGTAGCTGACCTCGGTCTCCTCGGCGGTGCCGGTTATCCGAACCGTCAGGTCGCTGAACTGCGGGATGGTGATCGGGCCATTCTCCTCCTCCGTGGCCGACATACCCTGCCGACCGGTCAGGAAGAGCGGTGCGCGCCCGGTATAGGCAGGCGGCGTCACCCAGGCATCGATCCGGATGTCGGGAGCCATTGACTGCTGTTCGGGCAAGCGGAAGGCATCCGAGAGCAATCCCGCGCGATTGGAATAGGAGTAGGCGAAGGCGATGCAGGCGATCAGGATCGGCACGGCCCTGAGCGCAAATGGGTCGTGTCGCGCGACGTCGGGGCGCGGCATGCCGGTCTCGAGACCGCGGACGAGGCGCGCCATGCGCGACTGGTGCTCGCGCCAGAGCGCCGCGCCAACGGAGCCCTGCGTCGCCGGAACGTCGTCCTGCACGCGTATCGCCTGGTGCGGCAGTCGGTTGCGCTTTTCCAGCAGCCGGTCGGCATCGGGAACCTCCGGCCAGCGAATGCGGGCGAGCGGCAAAAGGGTCAGGAACAGACCCGCGGCGGAGCCAAGCAGCACCAGCGTATGCAGCCAGAACGGCGCGACACGGAAGAAACCCAGCCAGGCAGCCGAGAGGAACACGAGGACGAGCGAGAGCGGGGCGAGAGCGCGCGGCAGTACCTGCTCGGCCGTCAGCACCAGCTGCGCCAGCAATCGCTTTGCCGCCAGCATTTTGACGAACGACCTCGGTCGTGGCGGATCATCCTGCCGGAACTGCGTCATCCGTTCTGCTTCCCTACAGCGTCCTTTGTGCGCCCCCAAAAGCGCGTCGCGATCAAACGTACTCGTGCGACGCGCTTAGATCCTTGTTCTTGTGCATGTCGTTGCCCCAAAACCGCTGCACACATTCGGGCGACATGCATTAGGACGCATAAGGGTCGCTATAACTCAAGAATCTACGCATCGTGCTTTCCGAAATCGGCTCCGATTTGCGGGCCGATGCGCTAGGGGTCCCATCGACCGCTGGCGACGGTTAACGGCAGAATAACACTGTTTGTGGCGAAGACGAGGGCGGCGCCGAAAAAGAAAACGTGATCGCCGGATTCGTCACCCCCTACGGCAGTCTTCTTGAATGACCTCGATTCAGGGCAATAAACATGCAGCACTTCAGTGTGCTACAGCGACCTTTGTGTCTGACGAGCTTTGCGCGTCTGATAGAAGACGCGCGGCGCTGTGGCGGTTCATTCCAACCAGGCCGGCAGCGAATCGAGACCGATCAGGTCCTCATAGCTCTTGCGTTGACGGATGACGTGGAAGCGATCGCCCTTGACGAGCACCTCCGGCACGAGAGGGCGGCTGTTGTAGGTGCTTGCCTGGACCGCGCCATAGGCGCCTGCCGAGCCGATCGCGAAGAGATCGCCCGGTTTCGGCATCGCCATTTCCCGATCGAGCGCCAGATAGTCGCCCGTCTCGCAGACCGGACCGACCACATCGGCCTTGATGCGCGGGGCATTGGCCGCCGAGATCTTGACCGGACGAATCTCATGATAGGCTTCATACAGCGTCGGGCGGATCAGGTCGTTCATGGCCCCGTCGACGATGACGAAGGTCTTCTCGCCACCATCCTTCACATAGATCACTTCGGTAACCAGAATGCCGGCATTGCCGACGATCAGGCGCCCCGGTTCGGTTACGATCTTGCAGTCGAGGTCCTTCAACTGGTTCTTGACGATCTCGGCATAGGCGTCGGGCAGGGGCGGCGGACTGTTATCTTGCCGATAGGGAATGCCGAGGCCGCCGCCGATGTCGACGTGGTCGATCAGATGGCCGTCGGACCGCAGCGTGTCGACCAGCTCGCGCAAGAGCTTGAAGGCATCGTCGAAGGGCTGCAGTTCGGTGATCTGGCTGCCGATATGCATGTCGATGCCGGTCACCTTGATGCCCGGAAGCGTCGCGGCATGGGCGTAGACGCTGCGCGCCCGTTCCCAGGAGATGCCGAACTTGTTTTCCTTCTTGCCGGTCGAGATCTTGGCATGGGTGCGGGCGTCGACATCGGGATTGATGCGGAAGGAGACGTGGGCCTGCTTGCCGGCGCGCATGGCCCGCTGGTTGAGGATCTCGAGTTCAGGCTCCGACTCGACGTTGAAGCAGTAGATTCCCGCCTCAAGCGCGAGATCCATCTCGCGCGGCGTCTTGCCGACGCCGGAGAACATGATACGGCTTGCGGGGATGCCGGCGGCGAGCGCCCGACGCAACTCGCCCTCGGAGACGACGTCGATGCCGGCGCCGAGCTGGCCAAGCGTCTTCAGCACGGCCTGATTGGAATTGGCTTTCATGGCGTAGCAGACCATGGCGTCAACGTCTGCAAAAGCCTCGGAAAAGACGCGGTAGTGGCGCTCCAGCGTCGCAGTGGAGTAGCAGTAGAACGGCGTTCCGACGGCGCGGGCGATGTCCGTCACCGGTACGTCCTCGGCGTAAAGGATTCCGTCGCGATATTCGAAGTGGTTCACGGCAGTTGCTCGTCTTAGAGGAGGGGATCAAGCAGGAACGGACGATCTACGACCGTCTGCTGCGGCTCTGCCGTGCCGGCGGGCGCTGTGATCGACGCGGCTCCCGGGCGCTCGAGATCGCCCTTGCGGCCGCAACCGGAGAGAACCAGACCCGGGACTGCCAGGAGAAGCACAAGCCGGGCGGCCTTCATGAATGTCATCGTCATTTTCCTTCGCCGACGCTGAAGCCGATTGATCCCAGAGCGTCAGCGGGCGCGGGCGCCGCGGGTTGCCATTGCCGCTCTGGTGCGATCTCTTATCGGTTTTTCAGCGGCTTGTGCACCCTGATTCTGCCCTGCTGCTGCCGTGCCTAATTGCGCGTCCGCCACCAGGCGATCTGCTTGCGGACTTCGGCCGGTGCCGTGCCGCCGAAGCTGGTGCGGCTTGCCACCGAGGCTTCGACCGTCAGCACGTCGAACACCTTGTCGGTGATCGCCGGATTGATCGCCTGGAGCTCGGCAAGCGCGAGATCGGCGAGTTCGCAGCCCTTCTCTTCGGCGAGCGCCACGGCGCGGCCGGTCACGTGATGGGCTTCGCGGAAGGGCAGGCCCGCCTCGCGCACCAGCCAGTCGGCGAGATCGGTGGCGGTCGAATAGCCGGATCCGGCGGCGGCCTTCATCCGGTCGGCCCGTACCGTCATGTCCCGGACCATGCCTGTCATCGCCGCGACGGCGAGCTCGAGGTTCTCGGCCGCGTCGAAGACCTGCTCCTTGTCCTCCTGCATGTCCTTCGAATAGGCGAGCGGCAGGCCCTTCATCACCGTCAGGAGGGCTATCAGCGACCCGTTGATGCGGCCGGTCTTGGCGCGCACGAGCTCGGCGGCGTCGGGATTCTTCTTCTGCGGCATGATTGAGGAGCCGGTCGAGAAGGCATCGGACAGGCGGATGAAGCCGAATTGCGGCGTCGACCAGATGACGATCTCTTCCGCCAGGCGCGACAAATGCGTTGCGGCGATCGCCGCGATCGACAGGAACTCCAGCGCGAAATCGCGGTCGGATACCGTATCAATCGAGTTGCGGGTCGGCTCGCGGAAGCCAAGCGCTCGTGCCGTCATGTGGCGGTCGATCGGGAAGCCGGTGCCGGCGAGGGCCGCCGCGCCGATCGGGCTTTCATCCATGTGCTCGATCGCGTGGCGTACACGTGCGCGATCGCGGCCGAACATTTCGACATAGGCCATGCAATGATGGCCGAAGGTCACCGGCTGCGCGGTCTGCAGGTGGGTGAAGCCCGGCATCACCGTCTCGGCATGCTCCTCGGCCCTATCGAGAAAGGCGGCGATCAGCGCCGTCAGGGCCTTCTCCGTCTTTTGCAGCTCTTCCTTCGCCCAGAGGCGGAAATCGAGCGCGACCTGGTCGTTGCGCGAGCGCGCCGTGTGCAGGCGTCCGGCGGCAGGGCCGATCAGCGCCGCGAGCCGCGCCTCGATGTTCATGTGGATGTCCTCGAGGCGGCGCGAAAACTCGAAGCTGCCGCTTTCGATCTCTGACAGGATTGTGTTGAGGCCGTGAACGATCTTGTCTTTATCCTCGGCGGAAATGATGCCCTGATGCGCCAACATGGTCGCATGCGCTATTGAGCCGCGGATGTCCTGGGCATAGAGCTTCTTGTCGAAGCCGATCGAGGCATTTATCTCCTCCATGATCGCGTCCGGGCCCGAGGCGAAGCGCCCGCCCCACATCTGGTTGGAGGATTTCGACTCGGAACTGCCGTCAGCCATGAGGATGCCCGCCTTGGAGAATGAAATGCCAGACCAGAAGAAACGTCCTCCGGCCGTGAAGTTGTTCGCGCTCGCCGCCCTTTTCGGCGTGATCGCCGGTGCGGCTGCGGTATACGTTAAGGAGACCGGGTCTGGCAATGCCGGCGCGGCGCTAACGGCGGCCGACGCCAGTTGCGCGCTTTCCGCCGAGAAGGTCGCCGCGGCGACGCCGCTGATGCGCGGTCAGGTCGCGGCGATGACGCCGGCCGCAAATCCGCGCCCGATCAGCGAACTCGGCTTCGTCGGAGCGGGCGGAAAGCCGCTGACGCTCGCCTCCTTCGCCGGCAAGACCCTGCTCGTCAATCTGTGGGCGACCTGGTGCCTGCCTTGCAGGGAAGAAATGCCGGCGCTCAACGCCCTGCAAAAAGCTCTCGGCGGCGACCGTTTCGAGGTCGTTGCCATCAATATCGATATGGGCGACGACGAGAAGCCGAGGACCTTCCTCGACGAGATCGCCGTTCATGACCTTGGCTATTACCGCGACAGTTCGATGGGGGTGTTCAACACGTTGAAGAAGGAAGGCCTTGCCTTCGGTCTGCCGGCCACCCTGCTGATCGACGAGAAGGGCTGCCTGATCGGCTCGATGAACGGCCCCGCCGTCTGGGACAGCGAGGACGCGAAGCGTCTCATCCAGGCGACGCTTGGCGTCCCCGCAGCCGGTTGATGCGGGCAGTGGGTTACCGCTGCGGCGCGGATCAGCGCGTCGGGACCGGTGCGTCTCCCCGATAGTCGTAGAAGCCGCGGCCGGACTTGCGGCCAAGCCAGCCGGCTTCGACATATTTCACGAGAAGCGGGCAGGGACGGTACTTGGAATCGGCGAGGCCGTCGTGCAGCACTTGCATGATCGACAGGCAGGTATCGAGTCCGATGAAATCGGCAAGCTGCAGTGGTCCCATTGGATGGTTGGCGCCGAGCCGCATCGCCGTGTCGATGGCGTCGACGGTGCCGACGCCTTCATAGAGCGTGTAGATCGCCTCATTGATCATCGGCAGCAGGATGCGGTTGACGATGAAGGCAGGAAAGTCCTCGGCGACGGTCACCGTCTTGTCGAGGCGCGCGACGAATTCCTTGGCCGCCCGGAAGGTCTCCTCCTCCGTGGCAATGCCGCGGACCAGTTCCACCAGCTTCATCACCGGGACCGGGTTCATGAAATGTATGCCCATGAACCGCTCGGGACGGTCAGTTGCCGAGGCAAGCCGGGTGATCGAGAGCGACGAGGTGTTGGTTGCAAGAATGGCGTCCGGCCTCATGATCGGACAAACCTGGCCGTAGATCTTGCGCTTGATGGTTTCGTCTTCCGTGACCGCCTCGACGACGAGGTCCGCCTGCGAGAGATCGTTGATATCCGTCGAGCCTTTGATCAGGGAAAGCGCCTTCTTGCGGTCCTCGTCGCTCATTTTGCCGGACGAGACCTGGCGGGCGAGGTTGCCGTTTATGGTCGCAAGTCCTGCTTCGATGCGGTCCGCTGAAATATCGTAAAGCTGTACCTTGTATCCGGCGGTTGCGGAGACATGGGCAATGCCGCAGCCCATTTGACCAGCGCCAACAATTCCGACCGTCTTGATCATCGAAGCAAACATCCATCTTCAAGAGGTCTCGGCAGCCGGGCTGCCGCAGACAGGAAAATACCGGGCCGGTTGGACCGACCCGGTACGATTGTTAATGCCAAGCTGGCAGATTTTCCAGCCTTTTTCATGGGGAAGCGTGGCGCCCCTCAGAGCGCCTTTTCGAGCTCCGGCAGCACGTCGAAGAGATCGGCGACGAGGCCGTAGTCGGCAACCTGGAAGATCGGCGCCTCCTCGTCCTTGTTGATCGCCACGATCACCTTCGAGTCCTTCATGCCGGCGAGATGCTGGATCGCCCCGGAAATGCCGCAGGCGATGTAGAGGTCGGGCGCCACCACCTTACCGGTCTGGCCGACCTGCCAGTCGTTCGGGGCATAGCCGGCATCGACGGCGGCGCGGCTTGCACCGACGGCGGCGCCGAGCTTGTCGGCGACCGGCAGGATCACCTCCTGGAACTTTTCCGACGAGCCGAGCGCTCGGCCGCCGGATATGATGATCTTCGCCGAGGTCAGCTCCGGGCGATCGGAGGAGGACAGCGCATCGGACACATGGCTGGAAAGCCCCGGATCGGCGGCGGCCGCAACCGTCTCGATCGGCGCCGAACCGTCTTCTTGGGCAGCGGCAAACGAGGCGGTGCGCACGGTGATCACCTTCTTCGCTTCCGTTGTCTGCACCGTCTGGATGGCGTTGCCGGCATAGATCGGCCGCCGATAAGTGTCGGCGGAGACGACCTCGACGATCTCGGAGATCTGCGCGACGTCGATGAGCGCGGCAACCCGCGGCATGACGTTCTTGCCGACCGAGGTGGCGGCGGCGACGAGCGTGTCGTAAGAGCCGGCGAGCGAGACGATTGTTGCGGCCAGCGGCTCGGCGAGATTATGGGCGAGGCTCGCGTCCTCGGCGACGAGCACCTTGGCGACGCCGGAGAGCTTGGCGGCCTGTTCGGCGATCGCCTTGACGTTGGAGCCGGCGACGAGCACGTGCACGTCGCCGCCGATCTTGGAGGCCGCCGTCAGCGCCTTCGCCGTCTGGTCGGAAAGCTGGGTGGTGTCGTGGTCAGCCAGAAGCAGAATGGCCATGATGAATTCTCCCTTTCTTGCGCTCGACGATCCGGTCCGGATCGGAGCTTGAAGATTCTGAACTTAAAGGACGCCGGCTTCGCTCTTGAGCTTGTCGACGAGCTCGGCGACCGACTTCACCTTGATGCCGGCCTTGCGGCCCGACGGCTCTTCCGTCTTCAGAACCTTCAGCCGTGCCGTCGTGTCGACGCCGAAATCGGCCGGGGACTTCTTGTCGAGCGGCTTCTTCTTCGCCTTCATGATGTTGGGCAGCGAGGCATAGCGCGGCTCGTTCAATCTCAAATCGGTGGTGACCACCGCCGGCAGCTTCAGTTCCACCGTCTGCAGGCCGCCGTCGACCTCGCGGGTGACGTTGACCTTGCCGTCGCCGATCTCGACCTTGGAGGCAAACGTACCCTGCGGCCAGCCGAGCAGCGCCGACAGCATCTGGCCGGTCTGGTTCGAATCGTCGTCGATCGCCTGCTTGCCGACGATGACGAGACCCGGCTGTTCGGCTTCGGCCACGCCCTTGACGATCTTGGCGACGGCGAGCGGCTCGACCTGGTCCTCGGTCTCGACGAGGATCGCCCGGTCGGCGCCCATGGCAAGCGCGGTCCGCAGCGTCTCTTCGGCCTTGGCCGGACCGATCGAGACGACGACGACTTCCGAAGCCTTGCCGGCTTCCTTGAGCCGCAGCGCCTCTTCGACCGAGATCTCGTCGAAGGGGTTCATCGACATTTTGACGTTGGCCAACTCAACGCCCGTGCCGTCCCCCTTCACCCGGATCTTGACGTTGTAGTCGACGACCCGTTTCACCGTAACTAGGATTTTCATGGATACTTTCCCTCCAGGAACTTTCGCAGGAAAATGCGCTTTAACAGAGCGGTCTGATTGTCGGTTGGCGACATCGATACGCGTTTTTTCTCCAATTACAATTGTTGACCGCGACGCAAAATCGATAAAAAGCGCTAATGCTCGAATGACGTTTACGTACACGTAACAAGGCGCGTTGGCAAGGCGGGAAGCGAACGGCCGCAATTGCTCCGGCGCAGCGCCCCTGCCGTGCCGGAAATCCCCAGCAATTCATTGAATTCTCAACTATATCGCGCCGTATTGGTAGATACTGCAACCATGCTCAGGTTGGTCGACCCCACGGAGTCGGGGGCTTCCTGCGGCCGGGGAGCGGGCTCGTCGTTCCCTCTATCGGTTCGGACTGATGTTCGACGGCGCGCGGGGTGACGATCGTGCGGTCGAATAGCGGAACCCCGCGACGTCGCAAAAGGACCACCAGCACGAGCCCGGAAACAATGCCGCCGACATGGGCGCTCCACGAGACGCCGCCATTCGGATCCACCGCGAGCATGAAGAACTGCTGGCCGATCCAAAAGGCAAGCGGAATTGCAGCGGGAAGCGGTAGGGGAACGCGGAAGAGCACCAGGATCCAAACCCTGACTTTCGGATGCAAAAGGAAATAGGCGGCGACGACGCCGGAAACAGCACCGGAAGCGCCGATCAGGGGCGCCTCCGAGGCGGGATCGATGAGCCCGTGCGCCAGCGCGCCCGCGGCGGTGCAGAGGAGATAGAAGACGAGAAAGCGGAAGTGCCCGAGCGCGTCTTCGACATTGTCGCCGAAGACCCAGAGAAACAGCATGTTCATTGCGAAATGCGAGAGATCGCCGTGCAGAAAAGAATAGGTGACGAAGGTGAATTCATCCGGGACGTAGACGAACGACGGATCGAGCATTGCGTAGTCGAAGACGATTGCCGGGATGTAGCCGAAGGCGAGCAGTGCGGCATTGGCGAAATCCTCGGTCGCGATCGGTCCGGTAATGAACCAGACCGCGAAGTTGATGACGATCAACGTGACCGTCACATATTGCATGTCGATGTGCTTCAGTTCGTTCCGGTCGTGAAGCGGTATGAACATGCGGTCCCCCGGCGTGCGTTTCGAGCGACCTTATCTGTTCTTGCCAGGAATCCAAAGCACGTCGGCCCGGCCCCTGTCGTTCGCCCAGCGGGCGGCGACGAAGAGGAAGTCGGAGAGCCGATTGATATAGGCGATAGCCTCGTGGCTGACGATCTCGCCTTCGGTTTCGGCAAGCGCGACCATGTGCCGTTCGGCGCGCCGGGCAATGGTGCGGGCGGCATGCAGGGCGGCGGATGCGGCGCTGCCGGCGGGCAGCACGAAGGAACGCAGCGGTTCGAGCTCCGCATTCAGGCGGTCAATCTCGCCCTCGAGCCGCGCGACCTGCGCGGCAACGATCCGCAAGGGCTCATAGGCCGGCTGTTCGCCGGTATCCGGCGTCGCCAGATCCGCACCGAGATCGAAGAGGTCGTTCTGGATGCGCATCAGCATCGAATCAAGCTCGCTCAGTTCCCTGGTATGCTGCCGGGCAAGGCCGACAAAGGCGTTCGCTTCATCGACGGTGCCATAGGCTTCGACCCTGGAGTCGCTCTTCGAGCGGCGCGGACCAGCGACGAGACCGGTCGTACCGTTGTCGCCGGTTCTCGTATAAATCTTGTTCAGTCTGACCATTTTTCCTCCCAGTCTTCGCCCGCCGCTCAGGC
Source organism: Sinorhizobium sojae CCBAU 05684 (assembly GCF_002288525.1). Lineage (NCBI taxonomy): Bacteria > Pseudomonadati > Pseudomonadota > Alphaproteobacteria > Hyphomicrobiales > Rhizobiaceae > Sinorhizobium > Sinorhizobium sojae. The sequence continues at coordinate 2,585,233 of NZ_CP023067.1, read as the reverse complement.
CGGGCGGCCGCCGCCGGTGATCCACAGCGTCAGCATGATCAGCACCAGCGCGACGGCCTGCAGCAGGATGCGCATCTGCATCAGCTTGTTGGAGGTGTTGCCGCTGCCGCGCCGGGCCATGTTCAACAGGCCGCGGATGAGCACGATCGCAACTAGCCCCATGACGAACAAGGTCACGGCGGTGAGAAAACTGGGCATGGCGTCCTTCCTTCTCTTCTATCAGCCGAGCCGGCCGAGGATGCGATAGAACAATGCCGCCGGCAGGACCTTCTTTAGAAGCGCGCCCTGTTTGGCGGGGGTCGTCACAATATAATGAGGCTTTGGACGGCGTGCCGTCAAAGCGTGTTTCAGGACATGATAGACAGCGTCCGGTCCGAGCTTGCCGCGCGCCGGCTTGCTTTCGCCGCGAAGGCGCCGAATCTGGCGCTCGTATTCCGCCCGGTGGACGGAATTCTTCAGATCGATGAAGCGCTCGATATAGGCGACGGCATTGGCGGTGAACTTCGAAGCGATAGGCCCGGGCTCGATGAGACTGACCTCGACGCCGCTACCCGCGAGTTCCATCCGGAGTGTAAGGGACAGGGCCTCGAGCGCGAATTTCGATGCGTTGTAGGCGCCGCGCCAGCGATAGGGCACGATGCCGAGAATGGAGGAGCACTGCACGATGCGGCCGTGTCCCCGCGCACGCATTGCCGGGATGACGCGGCGCGTCAGGTCATGCCAGCCGATGACGTTTGTTTCGAACTGCAGCCGCAGAGCCTCGGTTGGCAGGTCCTCGACGGCGCCGGCCTGGCCATAGGCGCCGTTGTTGAACAGGGCGTCGATCCGCCCGCCTGTCCGCGCCATCACGGCCTCCACCAGCGCGGCGATCGTATCCGGCTGGGTATAGTCCATGATGAACGTCTCGATGCCTTCCCCTTCGAGTTCCACTTGATCCTCGGAGCGGCGGACCGTCGCGAAGACGCGCCAGCCGTCCGCCTTCAGCGCACGGGCGCAATAGGCGCCGATGCCGGAGGAACAGCCGGTGACGATGATGGTTGGGCGATTGGGCATGACAGCGGTTCCTGTAGAAATCCGAACGTCGTTTCCCATATTCACCCTTGGGATACAATCGGATTGCGTATACTCAAGCCTCGTGGCCCGCGAGGGCAGGAGGGCGCCGCTGGCCGACCGCAGCGGGCGGACGGGCGGCGACCGATGGATTTGGAGACGGGATGCCGGCAGTCGTTCGCATCATCTGGAAAGTCCTATTCGACGCGTACTGGCATTTCAGCGAGGACGATGGGTGGGCCATGGCGAGTCACGTCGCCTTGTCGTCGCTGATGGCCATTTTTCCTTTCCTGATCTTCGGCACGGCGCTCGGCAGCTATCTCGGCGCCGACGAGTTTGCGGACACGGCCGTCCACCTGATCTTCGATGCCTGGCCGGAATCGATCGCAAAGCCCGTCGCAGACGAGATCGTCCGTGTGCTGACCATTCCTCGCGGCGGCATCCTCACCATATCCGTGCTGGCGGCAGCCTATTTCGCCTCGAACGGCGTGGAGGCTCTCAGAATAGCGCTCAACCGAGCCTATAGGGTTGCCGAAAGCCGTCCCTGGTATGTGACGCGGCTTGCGAGCCTCGGCTTTGTGCTTGCCGCCGTTCTCATCCTTGCCGCCCTCAGCATCCTGCTCGTTGCGGTGCCCCTTGCCGTGCGCAATGCCGACGAATGGCTGCCCTGGCTCAGCACGGTGCTGGCGGCCGTCGACAATTGGGGACTGGCACTGGCACTGGTGATGCTGACGGTGGGGCTTCTTGTGTCGCATCTCTGGTTGCCCGACGGTCATCGCAATGTGATGGACGTACTGCCCGGTATCGTCCTGACGCTGTTGTTCTGGTCGATCGGCGCCTATGCTTTTGCGTCCTATCTCGCCGCTTTCTCCACCTATGTCGCCACCTATGCCGGCCTTGCCTCGGTCGTGATCGTACTGGTCTTCCTCTACATGATCGGCGCGATTTTCATCATCGGCGCCGAGATCAATGCCGCGATCATAAAATTCCGGGTCAAGCGCATGGTCAGGCGCAGATTTCAAGTGCGTGGCGACTGAAGGTCGCGCATGTGCTCGCTCGTATCGTCGGCAAGCATCCTGCGGATATCCTCCGGCGAATGGCCTGCCGCGCGAAGCGCGGCGATGCCGCTGTCTCCATTGCTCTTCGACAGCTTCCGGCCGTCCGGGCCGAGGATGAGGCGGTGATGGTGGTAGACGGGCTCGGGCAGGCCCAAGAGCCGCTGCAGCAGACGGTGGATGGAGGTCGCGTGGTAGAGGTCGCGGCCACGTACCACATGGGTTACGCCCTGCAGGGCGTCGTCGGCCACGACCGACAGGTGATAGCTCGAGGGCGCATCGGAGCGCGAGAGGATGACATCGCCCCAGGCAGAGGGATCGGCGGCGATCCGCCACGTTTCTCCTGATGGACCCGCTCCGGTTTCATGCCATGTCAGCGGTTCGCCGGCGCGCTGCACAGCCTTGGCGACGTCGAGGCGCCAGGCATAGGCACGGCCACCTGCAACGAGCTTCGCCTGCTCGCCGGGCGACAGGTCGCGCTCGCGTCCGGGGTAAAGCGGCGTCCCATCCGGGTCGCGCGGCCAGGCTCCTCCGCTCGCCTCCGCAGCAGCCACGGCCGCCTTTATCTCGCCGCGCGACATGACGGAGGGATAGACGAGACCCATCGCCTTCAGCCGATCGAGCGTTGCGGCGTAGCGGGCGAGATGGTCGGACTGGCGACGCACCGGTTCGTCCCAGGAGAGCCCCAGCCAGGTCAGGTCCTCGAAGATCGCCGTCTCGAATTCCGGGCGGCAGCGGGTCCGGTCGATGTCCTCGATCCGCAGCAGGAATCGGCCGCCGATTGCGGCCGCCATGTCGTGATTGACGATCGCCGACAGTGCGTGGCCAAGGTGCAACAGGCCGTTCGGGCTTGGTGCAAAGCGGAAAACGGGTTGTTCCGGTCGTACTGTCGGCATTGTATTCCTTTGGCATGGAAGCGGTATAAAGGTCATCCGCTTTCTGCAGCCCCGCGCGTTTTCAGGCGCACAATGGACGCTATAACACTACGACTTGCTGCAGGTTTTTGTCGTCAAATGCAGTGGAGGGCGCATGCGGATCATCCGTACACATGAGGATATCGAAGCGGGACTTGCCGGCCTGATCATGCTTGATGCCCGACTTGAGCAGGTGCTCTCGAAGGCAGGGCCCGTGCCGCTGAGGCGCACGGAGCCCGGCTATCGCGGCCTCGCCAATATCATCGTCTCGCAAATGGTCTCGAAGGCGAGCGCGCAGGCGATATGGAAGCGGATGGAAGCGGCGCTCGGCGAGATCAGCGCCGAGGGTGTGCTCTCTCTGAGCGACGAGGACTGCCGGCTTTTCGGACTTTCGCGCGCCAAGGCGGATGCGTTGCGGCGTGTTGCGGCCGCGACCGTTGCCGGCGAAATCGACCTTCAGGCCGTCTGCGACATCGAAGCGGCGGCGGCGATCCACGAATTGACGGCGATAAAAGGCATCGGGCGCTGGACGGCGGAGGTCTATCTGCTCTTCTGCGCCGGCCATCCGGACGTCTTTCCCTGCGGCGATGTGGCGCTGCAGAATGCGATCGGGCATGCGCTTGGCTTCGAACTCCGCCCGACGGCAAGCGAAGTCGATTCGCTGGCGGTCGTCTGGTCGCCCTGGCGCAGTGTCGCGGCGCGGCTCTTTTGGGCCTATTATGCCCAGGAGATGCGGCGCGACGCGTTGCCCGTGACGCCTTGAAGAAAAAAGCGAATCGCCTGTCGACTTTTTCTTTGTGGCTTCACAATCCTGTCGCAACGCGCCTAATATAGAAGATGCAGATGCCGAATCGATCAGGAGAATACGCTTGACGATTGCAGTCTCACCTCAGGCACTTCCGGCGCTTGTCTTGAACGCCGATTATAGGCCTTTGAGCTATTACCCCTTGTCGCTCTGGTCCTGGCAGGACGCGATCAAGGCGGTCTTTCTCGACCGGGTCATTATCCTCGCCGAATACGAACATTCCGTTTCGTCGCCAAGCTTCTCCATGCGGCTGCCGAGCGTCGTCTGCCTGAAGAGCTATGTCCAGCCTTCGCGCTTCCCGGCCTTCACCCGGTTCAATGTCTTCCTGCGTGACAAGTTCGAATGCCAGTATTGCGGATCGCCGGACGATCTGACCTTCGACCATGTGATACCGCGGGCGCATGGCGGCCAGACCACCTGGGAGAACGTCGTGGCGGCCTGTTCGCCCTGCAATCTGCGCAAGGGCAGCAAACTGCCGAAGCAGGCCAACATGTTTCCGCACCAGAGGCCCTTTCAGCCGACGGTGCAGGATCTGCATAACAACGGCCGGCTCTTCCCGCCGAACCATCTCCACGATAGCTGGATGGATTATCTCTACTGGGATGTCGAGCTGCAACCGTAGGTCTGTCTCGCAACGGTCAGGCCCTGGCGGCTCCGCGAAGCGCGATTGCCGCGAGGACCAGGCTGGCGATCACGTTCCATCCGGCAAAGGAAAGACCGAAGACGCGTAGCGCCGCTTCCGTGCAGGAGGGGGCATGTTTGGCGTCGAGGTCGCCGAGCAGATCGCCGACATCGGAGGAGATGCCTTGTGCCGTGGTGGCGCAGGTCGAAGGGCCCTCCCAGAAATGCCATTCCGCTCCGGCGTGGTAGACGCCGATGCCAGCACCGACGAGCATCGATATGCCGACAAGCACGAGCAAGGTGCGCGTCGTCCAGGCCGGCAGCTTCAACACGCTCGTCAGGATGGCGAGGATGCCGAGCGGGATGCCATAGTAATAGGGGTCGCGCTGCAGCAGGCAGAGCGCGCAAGGAATGTAGCCGCCGATATGCTCGAAGCCGAGGGCGCCGCCGACGGTCGCCGCCATGCCCAAGGTGACGAGCACGGCGAGGATGAACTGCTGGCGCTGGGCTACGGACGCTTCGATCATGCACACCTCATGGCGGCCGGCAGAATACGCGCCGGGCCGCCTTTCATTCGATGCCGTCTTCTAATGTAGGAACAGTGTGGATGTAAATCGCTTCAACATGCGACCAATCGCACGGTTTTGTGATCTCTTGAGCGAAATTCGCAAGTTCGCGGTTGACCGGCGCGAAAAGCTTCGTGTAAACCGCAAGCCGCTGATATCGCCCAGCCTTATGCCCCATTGGCGGAATTGGTAGACGCGCTCGACTCAAAATCGAGTTCCGAAAGGAGTGCTGGTTCGACCCCGGCATGGGGCACCACCAAACAGACATGTGCGCGCCTGTTCCTTGAAGCAGCCACCGCTTGAGCGCGGCCAGGCTGGAAGCATGATTCCCGTGGCTCCATCGGAGAAGGTGCGGTGCCCGATTGTCTGGCCAAGCGGGCGCACCCGTTGAATTATATGGGTCGGACGTGCTAGCTGCTGCCTTGCACAAACTGTCAGCGCGGCAGGGCCCATGTTACCGAGGATCGAAAACTACGAGGATCTCTATTGCGAGTTCCGCTGGCGAATTCCGCAGAGATTCAATATCGGCGTCGCGGTCAGCGATGCCTGGGCGGCGCGGGATCCGGGGCGCGTCTGCCTTGAGCATTTCAGTCCGGATGGCGCGCATCTATCGCTGACCTATGCGGAATTTGCAGCCCGTTCCTCGGCCTTCGCCGCGGGCTTAGCGGCGCGCGGCATCAGGCCGGGCGATCGCGTCGCCATCCTCCTGCCGCAGGGCTTCGAAGCGGCGATCGCCCATACGGCGATCTACAAGCTCGGCGCGATCGCCCTGCCGCTGGCGTTGCTCTTCGGCGTCGAGGCGCTTGCCTATCGCCTGCGCGACGCAGAGGCGGCGGCGATCGTCACGAACCGGTTCGGCTATGAACGCGTGGCGGCGATCCGCGACGATTTGTCGGACCTTCGGCTGGTCGTGCTCGCGGAAGCGGAGGAACTGCCGGGCACCGTCCGTTTCGATCGTCTGATTTCGGGCGAGGAGCGCTTTACTGCTGCAGACACAACACCGGATGACCCGGCGCTGATGATCTATACGTCCGGGACGACGGGGCCGCCGAAGGGGGCGCTTCACGGCCATCGCGTGCTTCCTGGCCATTTGCCGGGATTCCAGTTCCACCATCACTTCCTGCCACAGCCCGGCGACCGCATGTGGACGCCGGCCGACTGGGCCTGGGCCGGCGGGCTCTTGAACGCGCTGCTGCCGTCGCTGTTCTTCGGCGTGCCGGTCGTCTCCTCGCCGGCGCAGAAGTTCGATCCGCACATGGCCTTCCGCATCATGCAGGATATGGATGTGCGCAACGCTTTCATTCCGCCGACGGCCTTGAGGCTCTTGAGATCCGTCGAGCGGCCGCGCGAGCGCTATCGCCTCAATCTCCGAACGATTGGCTCGGCGGGCGAAGCGCTCGGGCGCGAGACCTATGAATGGGCGAAGGCGGCGCTCGGCATCGAGGTCAGCGAATTCTACGGCCAGACGGAGTGCAACATCGTCATGGACGATGAAGGGTATTTCACCTTTTTCGGCCGCGACGACGACGTCATCACCTCGTCGGGCTACCGCATCGGCCCGGGCGAGATCGAGGATTGCCTGGTGGGGCACCCCGACGTCCAGATGGCGGCAGCTGTCGGCAGGCCGGACCCGATCCGCACCGAAATAGTCAAAGCCTACGTGGTGCTGAGGCCCGGCGTTGCCGCCGGCGAAGGAACCGCGGCCGATATCCGCGAGTGGGTGAAGAACCGGCTCTCCATGCACGAATATCCGCGCGAGATCGAGTTCGTCGACAGCCTGCCGTTGACGACCTCGGGCAAGGTGATCCGACAGCTCTTGCGCGAAAGAACGGTGGCGGAGGGTATGGCGAGCGTGGCGATGGGCAGTTAAGCTGGAGCGGCCCTAACCCCTGTACACCCGCAGGGCGTTACGTCCTAACGCCCCGCCAGCGCCCGTATCTTGTCGCGCAGCAGGCGGGCCATGTTGCGGGTGTTGCGGTAGAGGTGAAGCTGGGCCGCGACCTGGCGCACGTCGCGGTCGCGGTTCTGCTTAAGACCGATGACGAGCGTGCCCATCTCCTCGCGCTCCTGCCAGAAACGGGCAATCATCGGATGATCCGGCACTGCGCAGGAGTCGGAGCGGACGATGTTGGCGTCGTCGAGGTGCCACTCGGTCAATTGCGCGAGCAGCAGCTTGCCGGGCGAATATCTGGCATAGCGCTCGTCATAGGCGGTCTTCCAGGTATAGGCCTCGCCCGCCATCAGCAGAACCACCATCGCCGCGATCGCCTTGCCGTCCAGATCGAGCGTATGGATGCGGACGCTGTCGCCTTCCGCGAGATTTGTGATCGCCTCCCTCGCGAAGGCGGCACGGAAGCGGTCCATGATCATGGCGCTGCGCTCGCGTCCCTTCCAGCCAGAGGCCTCGAGCGCGAGGAACTCCTCCATCCGCCAGCGGATCTCCTCCGGCTGGCGTGCGACGCAATAGGCGAGATTGCCGCATTTCTTAAGATTGTTCCATTGGCGCCGCAGTTCCTTGAAATGGCCGCGGCTGATCGCCTCGCGCAGATAGGCGGTGCCGTCAAGCAGGCTTTCGAGCATCGGCCGCTCGAAGGTGTCGGTCACGGTCAATGGCAGGTTCTCGCCGATAGCGACGGCGCGGGCGAGCTGCGCAAACTTTCCCTTGAGTCGGATGTCGGGCAGCACGAGCACCTGCGGCAGGTCTGAGTCGCGAGCGGCAAGCGCCTCGTAGAAGTTGCTGATCGTCTCCGCCGCGTCCTCCGCATCGAGGAGGGGGACGCCCAAGGGGCCGAACGGATTGGACCAGGCTCGGATGATCGGTGCGCCGATCGAAAACCCCGGCTTCTCGAGCGAGAACGGCATGACGAAGCGCATGCGGCTGCTGCGTTCGTTGTCGTCGCGAATGACGGCGAGGCGGACGACTCGATCCTCGAGCCGAGGCATGGCCGGGGCTAGGAAGCGCCCGGTGAAGAAGACGTTCGGCTCGATGGCGCGATTGGAGAGAAAATCGAGTTCCCGTTGCAACTCATAGCCGGCGCGGGCCGGGTAGATCGCAAGATGCCGCCCGGGTCGCCCTACCGTGAGTAGGCGCTCGGCCTGGGACGGATCGGAGACCGGCCGAGCCGCCAAGCCGTTGAGCATGCGGGACGCGGTGCCGTTGGCATTGCCGGGAAGCTGGATATTGCCGCTCATGGCCTGATCGCCTCCTTCTTTTCGTCGTTATGCCCGCCGCCCGCCAGCGCGAGCAGGGTGAAGCCGAATGTGTGCCTTACCGCCACGTGCAGGATTGCCGCTTCCACGAACATCGCGCCGGCTGTTGCGCAAGCCGCCCCGGTCAACCCAAAAAGCGGCACAAGCGTCACGTTCAGCGCGATATTGGCCCCGAGTGCCCCGGCATAGAGGGCGACGCAGAGCTTCTGCCGTCCGGCCATGGTGAGCAGGGTTTCGGCGGGGCCGACAAAGGCCTTAGCGAGGATGCCGGCCAGCAGGATCGCCATCAGCGGAGCGCCGGCGGTAAAGGCCGGACCGAACAGCGAAAGCAGGAAGGGCCCGGCCGCAACCACGGTGCAGCCGATCGCGAGCGAAGGCCAGAAGGACCAGCGTGCGCTCTCGATGGCGATTTCGGTCAATTGTCGACGGTCGCGCAAGGCCATCGCCGCCGAAAAGCGCGGACCCGCGGCGGCTTTGACCGCGAACATGACGAAATGCACGAGCGCCATGGTCTTGGCGGCGGCAAAGTAGATCGCGACGTCGTCCGGCTTCAGATAGAGCCCGACGATCACGACGTCGGAATTCGTGAGCAGGAAGCCAAAACCATCGACGAGGAAGATCGGAACCGAGACGCGCAGCCAGCGGCCGAGTTCGATTTTCATCGGGCCGCGCCTGTAGTGGCGGCCGAGCCGCCACGCCATGGCGAGGAATTGACCGATTGCAGTGACGTAGGTCGCCGCCAGAGCGGCGGCCATGGCCGTGGTCGCGTCGTGGGGGAGCCCAACGACGACCGCGAGGACCATGAAGGTGAGGATGAGCAGCGGCCGCACGATATAGGTCGGGCTCAGCGCCGCGATCGGCCAGGCATGGGCGCGGGCGGTGCCGTCCATCACGTCGCCGAGCGCGATCATCGGCAGGGTGCAGAGGCCGAGATAGAGCGGAAGGATGTAGTAGCTTTCGATGGTGCGCCCGAAAAACCAGAGCCCGATGGCCGCGATTGCGGCAAGCGTGCTCGCGGAGACGAGCGCGAAGATGCGTGCCGTCGTCGTCAGTCCGCGGATCTCGGCGAGCGCCGATGTCGCATGATATTCCGGCAGGAAGCGGATAACGGCCGCGTGCAGTCCGAGGCAGGAGAGATTACCGAACAGGACGACCATCACCCAGACGAAGATGAAGACGCCGTACTCGAACTCGCCCATGAGGCGCGCGATCACGATCTGCGAAACGAAAGCGATCGCCGCGCTCAGGATGCGGATGATAAAGGCGATGAGCGCCATGCGCTGCGCCCGGCTGCGGGAATCGGCGCCGGATAAGGTGGCGGCGAGCCGCTCAGGGATTGGGGCCAGACGGTGCCTCAGCGCCGACGGCAATATTCGTCCGGCTGTTTGACATACCGCCATGAACACGAGGACACCCTGAGATTACGCAATACAGGGCACCACTTCTGCCAGATCAGCGTTAACAAAGGGTTCAGCGCCATCCAGGCGGTTCAGACGAAAATGCCGCCTAGCGCATCGGCCCGAAAATCGAAACCAATTTTCGGAAAGCTCGACGCGCTGATTGAAAGAGTTACAGCGACCTTTGCGCGTCTGAAAAGACGCGCGGAGCTGTAATGCGTAGAGGCGGCATCGCGATCAAGCTTCATAGATTCCGTGGCAATGCTTGTATTTCTTGCCGGAACCGCAGGGGCAGGCCTCGTTGCGCGCCACCTTGCCCCAGGTCGATGGGTCGGCCGGGTTGCGGTTCTCCCGGGCGGTTGCAAGCAGCGTCTCTCCCGCCTGCTCGAAATCGTCCTGGCCGGTGAGCGGTGAGATGTGGTGCGCTTCCATCGGCGGCAAGGGCTGCGGCTCCTGCTGCGCCTCGCGCACCAACTCGACGCGCATCAATTGCGCCGTCACAGCCTGGCGGAGATTGACGAGCAGGGCCTGGAACAGCTCGAAGGCCTCGGACTTGTACTCCTGCAGCGGGTCGCGCTGCGCGTAGCCGCGGAAGCCGACGACCGAACGCAGATGGTCGAGGTTGACGATGTGCTCGCGCCAGAGATGGTCGAGCGTCTGCAGCACGACTGAGCGCTCGACATATTGCATGATGTCGGGCCCGAAGCGTTCCGCCCGATCGGCGGCGGCCTTGTCGGAGGCGGCGGTGATGCGCTCGAGGATATCGTCCTCGGCAATACCTTCTTCCGCGGCCCATTCGACGACGGGAAGATCAAGGTTGAGGTATTGCTGAACGTCGGCCTTGAGTCCTTCCACGTCCCATTGCTCGGCATAGGCTCGTTCAGGGATACGCTTGCGGACGATGTCCTCGATCACTTCGTTGCGCATGTCGGCAACGGTCTCGCCGACATCCGTCGCGTCCATCAGTTCGAGGCGCTGCTCGAAGATGACCTTTCGTTGGTCGTTGAGTACGTCATCGTACTTAAGAAGATTCTTGCGGATGTCGAAGTTGCGGGCCTCGACCTTTTTCTGCGCACGCTCGAGCGCCTTGTTGATCCAGGGGTGGACGATCGCTTCGCCTTCTTTCAGACCCAGCTTCTGCAGCATGCCGTCCATGCGGTCGGAGCCGAAGATCCGCATCAGGTCGTCCTGCAGCGACAGGTAGAACTTTGAGCGGCCCGGGTCGCCCTGGCGCCCTGAGCGACCGCGCAACTGATTGTCGATGCGGCGGCTTTCATGCCGCTCAGTTGCGAGCACGTAGAGCCCGCCCGCGGCGAGCGCCTGCTCCTTGAGCTTCTGCACTTCCTCGCGGATGGCCTTTTCGCGTGCCTCGCGCTCCGGACCCGGCTCGACCTCGGCCAATTCCTGCTGGATGCGCATGTCCGGGTTGCCGCCGAGCTGGATGTCGGTGCCGCGGCCCGCCATGTTAGTGGCGATCGTCACGGCGCCCGGCACGCCGGCCTGGGCGACGATATAGGCTTCCTGTTCGTGGTAACGGGCGTTCAGGACCTGGAATTTGGAGAAGCCGCTCTTCTTCAGCATCTCGGCGAGCAGCTCCGATTTCTCGATCGACGTGGTGCCGACGAGCATCGGCTGGCCGCGTTCGTGCGCTGTCTTGATCTCCTCGATGATCGCCTTGTACTTCTCGCCGGCAGTACGATAGACCTCGTCGTCCTCGTCGAGGCGCTGGATCGGCAGGTTGGTCGGAACTTCGACCACTTCGAGGCCGTAGATATTGCCGAATTCCTCGGCTTCCGTCGCCGCGGTGCCGGTCATGCCCGCAAGTTTTTCGTACATGCGGAAGTAGTTCTGGAAGGTGACCGAGGCGAGCGTCTGGTTCTCGGGTTGGATCTGCACCTTTTCTTTGGCTTCGAGAGCCTGGTGCTGGCCTTCCGAATAGCGGCGCCCCGGCATCATGCGGCCGGTGAACTCATCGATGATGACGATCTCGTCATTGCGCACGATGTAGTCCTTGTCACGCGTGAACAGCTTGTGAGCCTTCAGCGCATTGTTGACGTGGTGGACGATCGCGACGTTCTCGATGTCGTAGAGCGACTCGCCCTTCAGCAGGCCCGCCTCGCGCAGCAGGTTCTCGAGCTTTTCGGTGCCTTCCTCCGAGAAATTGGCAGAGCGCTGCTTTTCGTCGATCTCATAGTCTTCCGGTGCGAGCAGCGGGATGAAATCGTTGATGGTGTTGTAGAGGTCCGAGCGGTCGTCGAGCGGACCGGAGATGATGAGCGGCGTGCGCGCCTCGTCGACGAGGATGGAGTCGACCTCGTCGACGATCGCGAAAAAGTGACCGCGCTGCACCATCTGCGACCGCTCGTACTTCATATTGTCGCGGAGATAATCGAAGCCGAGTTCGTTGTTGGTGGCGTAGGTGACGTCGCAGGCATAGGCGTCGCGGCGCTGCTCGTCGGTTAAGCCATGGACGATGACGCCCGTCGACAGGCCGAGAAAGCCGTAGATACGGCCCATCATACCCGCGTCGCGCTGGGCGAGGTAATCGTTGACGGTGACGACGTGAACGCCCTTGCCGGCGAGTGCGTTCAGATAGACGGGCAGCGTCGCGACGAGCGTCTTGCCTTCACCGGTCTTCATTTCGGCGATAGCGCGCTCGTGCAGGATCATGCCGCCGATGAGCTGAACGTCGAAGGGACGCAGGCCGAGCACGCGGCGTGCCGCTTCGCGCACCACGGCAAAGGCCGGAACGAGGATGTCGTCGAGGGTCTTGCCATCCGCAAGCTGCTGGCGAAACTCTGCCGTCTTTGCCGTCAGCGCTTCGTCGCTCAAGGCCTGCATTTCGGCTTCGAGGGCGCTGATGGCATCCACCCGGCCCTGATAGCTGCGTACGCGGCGATCGTTGGCAGAGCCAAACAACTTGCGGGCAAGGCCGCCGAGACTGACCATTCCAATGGTCCTTTCCTTATTTGTCGCCTGGGGTTTCAGGTTCGGGGGTTCAGGTTGGGGCCCGAAAAACCGCGAAATGCCGTGAAACGCCCGGAAAACTGTTCTGGACGCGAGGTTGCGTGACAGATAAGAGGGGGGTCGGATTATGTCAACGCACTTGCACGGCCAGCTGGTTACAGAACTGCCACATTCTGGTGTTGTGCAGCCCGCTCGAGGGCCCGACGCAATCGCGCTGACGGTCAATGTGAAAGGTTTAGACAGATGTCCAGATACAAGACCCTGGCGATCGCGGCGCTGGTCGCGATGATCGCGGCAGGCGGTGTCGCCCGCGCCGAAGAGACCGACCCGGTCGTCGCGACGGTCGGCGATCAGGAAATCCGCAAGTCGGAGCTTGAGCTTGCGATCAGCAGCCTTGATCCGCAACTCCAGAGCATGCCGGAGGAGCAGAAGCGGGCTGCGGCGCTTTCATCCGTCATCGACGTGAAGCTTCTGGCGAAAGACGCCGAGAAGGAAGGGCTCCAGAACGACGAGACATACAAGCAGCGCATCGCCTTCCTGACCGAGCGCGAACTTCACAACGCCTTTTTCAAGAAGCACGTCGTTGACGCCATCACCGAAGAAGATGTGAAGGCGCGCTACGAGAAGGAAATCGCAGCCATCCCGGCACAGGAAGAGGTGAAGGCGCGGCATATCCTCGTCAAGACAGAGGAAGAAGCCAAGGGGATCATCAAGGAACTCGAGGCGGGCAAGAGCTTCGTCGAGCTCGCCAAGGCCAAGTCCACCGATCCTAACAAGGACGATGGCGGCGACCTCGGCTACTTCACCAAAGGACGCATGGTGCCGGAATTCGAGGCGGCGGCCTTCGCGCTGGAAAAGGGCGCATACACCAAGGAGCCGGTGAAGACGCAATTCGGCTATCATGTGATACTCGTGGAGGACAAGCGGCCGCAGGCGCCGCCGGCGCTCGAACAGGTCGAGCCGCAGGTTCGCCAGCTTGTGATGCGTGACAAGTACCTTGAGCTGCTGGCCTCCGCGAAAGAATCGACCGAGGTCGAGATCTCCGATCCCGAGCTGAAGAAGGCCTACGACGCGGCCAACGCGGCGCGGGAAGCGCGATAACTACCCCTTGGGTGCCCTACTGCATGTCTCCTCGAATCGAGCTCGATTTAAGGACAAAGGCATGCAGCAGTTCAAAGCGCTACAGCGGCCTTTGTGCAGCCTGATGCACGCGCGGCGCTGCAGGTGGGGCGCCCCGATACAAGGGCCAACGGCGGCTCTCGCGCCTCGCGCGCCGCCGTTGACCGGAGCGGGCTGAGAGCAAAGCGGAGCAAGCTTCGCTTCCGCGGCCGCTCGACCTTCGACAAGATCAGGATGTCCGGCGGCTGAATGCCGTTCGGGCATTTGTCGCACCATCCAAGGCTTCCAAAGCAGGTTTCTCCCATGTCCGGTTCCGTTTCTCCGCTTGCTCCGAAAACCTTTGCCGACATGCCGGCGCTGCGCGGCGTGCGCATGGCGACCGCCGCCGCGGGGATCAAATACAAGGACCGAACCGATGTGCTGATGATGATCTTCGACGCGCCGGCCGCCGCTGCCGGCGTCTTTACGCGTTCGAAGTGCCCGTCCGCTCCGGTCGACTTCTGCCGGAAGAACCTTCCCGCCGGGGTCGCCCGTGCCGTCGTCGTCAATTCCGGCAATGCCAATGCCTTCACCGGCAAGAAAGGCAGGGAATCGACCGAGCTTACAGCGAAATCGGCGGCTCAGGCAGTCGGCTGCAGCGTGGGTGAGATCTTCCTCGCCTCGACGGGCGTGATCGGAGAGCCGCTCGACGCGACGAAATTCGCCGGCGTGCTTGACGGGCTTGCAGGAGAGGCCAAGGAAGACTTCTGGTTCGAGGCGGCCAAGGCAATCATGACCACGGATACCTACCCGAAGGTCGCAACCCGCGATGCGGAGATCGGCGGCGTGAAGGTCACGATCAACGGCATCGCCAAGGGAGCCGGCATGATCGCGCCGGACATGGCGACCATGCTCTCCTTCGTGGTGACCGATGCGGATATCGCGCCGGCAGCGTTGCAGGCGCTGCTCTCGGCTGGTGTCGGCCCGAGCTTCAATTCCGTGACGGTCGACAGCGACACCTCCACCTCCGACACGCTGATGCTTTTTGCAACCGGCGCGGCGGCAAAGGACGGTCAAGCTCGGATCGGGGATGCCGCCGACCCTCGGCTCGACTCCTTCCGCGCGGCGCTCAACGACCTTCTGCGTGATCTGGCACTGCAGGTGGTGCGCGACGGCGAGGGCGCGCGCAAAATGGTGGAGGTAACGGTCGAGGGTGCCGAGAACGATGCCGCGGCCAAACGCATCGCGCTGTCGATCGCCAATTCACCGCTCGTCAAGACGGCGGTCGCCGGCGAGGACGCGAATTGGGGCCGGGTGGTGATGGCAGTCGGCAAGTCGGGCGAGTTGGCCGAGCGCGACCGGCTGGCGATCTGGTTCGGAGATGTGCGCGTCGCCGTCGCGGGGGAACGCGACCCGGCCTATTCCGAAGCGGCCGCAAGTGCGGTGATGAAGGGCGAGACCATTCCGATCCGGGTCGAGATCGGCCTTGGCTCCGGCCGCGCCACCGTCTACACCTGCGACCTGACGAAGGAATATGTCGAGATCAATGGCGATTACAGAAGCTGACCCGGCGCTGCATCGGGGCTCAGGGACATGACATCGAACGACAGACAGCCGGACAGCCACGCGGCGATCGGGGCCGCGACGGTCGACCTGCCGAGCGTGCGGCGCCTGGAAGCCGTCGGCTTCCGCGCGTGGCCGGCAACCAGTGTGCACTATGACGGAAGCTGGCTGATCCGGTTGACCACCGGCCATCCGTCCAAGCGCCTGAACTCGGTCAATCCGCTCGACCCGTCGGACTATCGCGACATAGGTATCCGGCTCGAAAAGGCGGCGCGGCGCTTTGCCGAGCATGGCCGCGTGTTGACCGTTCGCCAGACACCGCTGACGCCGCCGCAGATGATCGCCCATATGGACGAGGCAGGCTGGCCGGCTTTCGGGCGCAGCCTGGTGCTGGCGCTCGACCTGGCGGAGCGAGATTTCGGCGACGGCATGGATCATCTGCCGATCAAGGACGTCGGGCGCTTTGCCGATGCACGGCTGCTGATCGGCAAAGAGGAGCCCGAGAGCAAGGAGGCTTTGATCGGCATTATTGATGCGATCAAGCCCGAGACCGGCCTCTTCCTGTTCGAGGACCGCGAGATCGGGCCGACGGCCGTGTCGCTGGTCGTGCATGACAATGATCTGGCCGGCATCATGCAGTTCGCCGTGGCCGAAGCGGTGCGCCGCCAAGGCGTCGGCAATGCACTTCTCGATGCATCGTTGCGTTGGGGGCGCCTTCGCGGCGCCAAGAAGGCCTGGATGCAGGTGGAGGCGGATAACGAGGCGGCGATTTCGCTTTACCGGAAGGCCGGCTTCAGTGAGGTCTATCGTTACGTCTATCGCGCGCCGAAGGTGTGAGGCATGGAAGCCAAGGACAAGAAGATCGTGCTCGTTGCGGCTTGCGCGCTGGTCGACTCAGACGGGCGCATCCTGCTCGCGCAGCGGCCGGAGGGAAAATCGCTTGCGGGGCTCTGGGAATTTCCAGGCGGAAAGGTCGAGGCCGGCGAAACGCCCGAGGAGACGCTCATTCGCGAGCTGGAGGAGGAACTGGGCATCCGTACCAAGATCGGCTGCCTCGCGCCGCTGACATTCGCAAGCCACAGCTATGACAGTTTCCACCTGCTGATGCCGCTCTATATCTGCCGCCGCTACGAGGGCATTGCCGAGGGCCGAGAGGGCCAGGCGATCAAATGGGTGCGTCCCAAAGCGTTGCGCGAATACCCGATGCCTCCTGCCGACGAACCTCTGATCCCCTTCCTGATGGATTTGCTCTAGCCGAAATCGATGGCCGGGTCGGCCCACGGCGACGCGGCGGCCCCATCCGCTGATGCGGGTCCGGCGCCCTGACGGTTTCATTCCCCAAAATTTCAAAATTTCATTAATCGAAAGTTTATCACCCGTAAGGCAAACTCGTCCTCATCGGTTTTTGCTTCAATCGGATCGGATTGAAGGGCAATGGCTTGGGGCAGCGTCAGCTTGTTGAAGGGAAGGGTGCTTTCAACGTTGCCCCCTGAGAGTATTTCGCGAGGCTGGAATGGTGGACGAGGATTTCTGGAGAACGGTTCAGGACAAGGATCTGGTGGCGAGCCAGTCCCGCCGGACGGGCGTGCTCAATCTTTCGCTGCTGTTCGGCACGGCAGTGATCGCGCTCACGCTGATCCTGACGCCAATGCTGTCGTCGAAGAGCGACAAGCGGATGCTTGCGAACAGGCCGATCGATTACGACAACATCACCACCGGTTCGATTCCCTCCGGTACGGGCAAACGCTATACCGTGCGCCGCAGCGTGCTTCAGGAGATGCCGGGCGCCGTGTGCATCATCGATGCCGATGGTACCAGGAGCGGATGTTGATCTGAGCCTTGCGGCTCTGCGTCTTCCGCGGAAAATCACTACAGCGCCGCGCGCGTCTTGATCGGACGCGCAAAGATCGTTGTAGCACTTTGAATTGCTGCATGTCTTCGTCCTTAAGTCGACGTCGATCCAACATGCAGTGCCATGGCGAGGCCGCAAGGCCCGTTGGAGGGCGCATGGGTAAGCTCAAACATCTCGTCCACGACCGGGATGGTGCTACGGCGGTAGAATACGGCCTCATCGTGGCATTGATCTCGGTTGGTCTCCTCCTCGGCCTTCAGAGCTTTTCAGGCAGTCTGCAGAATGTGCTGGAATATATAGCTGGAACGATCGACAACGCCTGAGATGCGGTCAGGACTTGCCCGAATTCTTCAGCGAATGCTCCTGCACGCCCAGCGCTTCCGACAGCCTGTGCTTTGCCGAGCCCGGCTTCAGCGGCTTCTGCTGGCTTGCATGCGGCGCCCAGCCCGAGACGTAAATAATCGAAAAGGTCGCACGAACCCGCCCGTCCGGGTCGGAAAAGCGTTCGGAATAGATTTCCGCCGCTCTCAGGAAGAAGCGCCTCGGCACGGGCGTTCGGCTGCGGGCGGCGAGCGGATTGGTCATACCCATGGCTCTTAGATCCTTGAGGAGACCGAAGAGCGAATCGTAGCGAACCGTGTAGGTTTCGGCATCGGCCACGGGCAGCGCAAAGCCCGCCCGCTGCAGCAGCGCGCCCACCTCGCGGACGTCGGCAAAGGGAATGACCCTCGGGCTTGCTCCGCCGGTCAATTCGGCTTCGGCGACAATCAGCGCCTCGCGCAGTTCCTGCAGCGTGCCGCTGCCCGGAATCGCCGCCAGGAAGAGGCCGTCGGGCTTCAGCGCCCGGCGCGCCTGTATGAACACCCCGGGCGTGTCATTGGTCAGATGCAGGGACAGCGGCGAGACCAGGAGGTTGAGGGATTCCGGTGCGGCAGGAACGCGTTCGAGCGGCGCGATCGTCACGGGCCCGTCATTCGAACGAAAGCCCTGGTCGGTTTCCACGCGCTCGATCTCGCCGACCTTGCCGGTTTCTGCAAGAAAACGCGCGGTAGTGCCGGTATAGCCGTGCAATTCCATTGCCTTGTCGAAGTGCCGCTCCACGACGCCGACGCGATCGGCGAGCTCCTGCGCCACGATGTCGAGAAGGAAGCTTGCTTTGGGATCGCCGCGATGAAGCGCGCGTCGGCGGTGCGCCTCGATGAGGCTCTGGTCAAAGATGATTTCCACGATACTCTCCCGGGATCACGGACGTGAGAGAAACCCTGGCGGAGACAAAGTCAACCGGATGGATCGGCATGTATGGAGAAATTGGACCGCGCATGGTGCGTCGCTGTTCGCCCGGCTCAGGACCGGTGCAGTCAACTTGTTGTTTCCGCCTGTCTGCCGCGGCTGTGGACGGCTGACGGGTGACGCTCACGCTGTCTGCCCGTCCTGCTGGGCGGGGTTGCCGTTGATCGAACGGCCCTATTGCGACGTGCTCGGCTTGCCCTTTGCGTTCGATCCCGGTGAGGGCGCCGTGTCGCCGGAAGCGATTGCCGACCCTCCTGTCTTCGACAGGCTGCGTTCCGTGGCGCTTCATCAGGGTATCGCCCGTGACCTGGTGCATGGCTTGAAATATCGCGACCGCACCGACCTGGCCCCGATGATGGCGGAATGGATGATCCGCGCCAGCGACGGTGCCGTTGCAGCCGCCGACATGATCGTGCCGGTGCCGCTGCATCCCTTCCGCCTGTGGAGGCGGAAATTCAACCAGGCGGCGGAACTGGCGCGGATCATAGCAGAGCGCGCGGGAAGGCCCTACCGGCCCGACGCGCTTCGCCGCATCAAACGCACGAGCCGTCAGGTCGGCCTCGGGTTGAGAGCGCGTGAAGATAATGTCCGTGGCGCCTTCGCCGTTCCGGAATGCGTGAGACCGACGCTCGCCGGAAAGAGCATCGTGCTTGTCGACGACGTCTATACGACGGGTGCGACGGTTTCGGCTGCCACGCGCGCCCTGAAGCGGGCAGGGGCCCGCGACGTCACGGTTTTGACCTTTGCAAGAGCCTTATCTGGACCTATATGACTGAAGTGCAGCGCATCCAGAGCGAACGCTTTGAATTCGTGCATGTTTCCATGCCGCGCCGGATCGGCCCAGGGAAACAGGCAATGGCAGATGTCCGGTATCGGGCTGGTGAAGGAGCGGTTTGAGACTATGGCGTCGGTCGTCATCTATACGCGTCAGTTCTGCGGTTATTGCTCGAGGGCGAAGAAGCTCCTGGAGACGAAGGGCGTCTCTTTCGTGGAGCACGACGCTACCTATGATCCGACACTGCGTCAGACAATGGTCGAGAAGTCCAACGGGGGCAGGACCTTCCCGCAAATCTTCATCAATGACATTCATGTCGGCGGTTGCGACGATCTGCATGCGCTCGAGCGTGCGGGCAAGCTCGACGCGATGCTTGCCGCTTGATAGAGGGCGCAGAGGCTCCCGGCGTTTTTACCGGCATTCCGCGCGGCTGTTGCGGCGAGCTTTGCGCGCCGGCTCGCGCGGGAGGGAGAGAGTTGGAGAGATTGCTCGGGTCGACTCGACGCGATCCGGCTCTTCCGGAGAAAGAGTAAAATGTTCAAGGCTGCTGCCATCCAGATGTGTTCCGGCATCGATCCCGCAAGCAATGCGCAGACGATGGCGCGCCTCGTGCGCGAGGCGGCGTTGCAAGGTGCGACTTACATACAAACCCCCGAGATGACCGGTGCCATTCAGCGCGACCGGGCAGGGCTTCGTTCCGTGTTGAGGGACGAGACCGGCGACCTGATCGTCCAAGAGGCGGCGCGGCTTGCCGGCGAACTCGGTATTTATCTCCACGTCGGCTCGACGCCGATCGGCCTTGAGGACGGCAAGGTCGCCAATCGCGGTTTTCTCTTCGGACCCGATGGAAAAATGATCTGTGACTACGACAAGATCCACATGTTCGACGTGGATCTGGAGCATGGCGAGAGCTGGCGCGAAAGCGCCGTCTATCGGCCCGGTTCCACGGCCCGCATCGCCGATCTTCCTTTCTGTAAGCTCGGGTTTGCCATCTGCTACGATGTCCGCTTTCCGGAACTCTTCCGCTGCCAGGCCGTTGCCGGAGCCGAGATCATGTCGGTGCCCGCAGCTTTCACACGCCAGACGGGGGAAGCGCATTGGGAAATCCTGTTGCGCGCCCGGGCCATCGAGAACGGGTTGTTCGTCATCGCCGCCGCGCAGGGCGGAGACCATGAGGATGGACGACAGACCTTCGGTCATTCGATGATCGTCGACCCCTGGGGCCGGGTGCTGGCCGAGGCCGGTCCGAGCGGCGAGGCGGTCATCATTGCCGAGATCGACATCGCCGCGGCGCACAAGGCGCGGGCGCGTATCCCCAATCTCAAGAACGCCCGCGATTTCGTGCTGGAAGAAGTGGTCCCTGCCGGGAAAGGAGGCGTTGCAGCTTGATCCGCTACAATCTCACCTGTGATAACGGCCATGCCTTCGAAGGCTGGTTCTCCTCGAGCGACGACTTTGCACGGCAGGCCGAAGCCCATCTGATCACCTGTCCCACCTGCAGCTCCGCCTCCGTCACCAAGCAGCTGATGGCGCCCTCCGTTTCGACTGCTCGCAAGAAAGAGGCGCGGCAGGCGCTGGTCATGGACAAGGCGCAGAAGGAGACGATCACCAAAGTTAGAGAGATGGTGAAATTGATCCGCGAGAACGCGGAAGATGTCGGCGAGCGCTTCCCTGAAGAGGCGCGCAAGATCTATTATGGCGAAGCCGAGCAGCGCGGCCTGGTCGGCAAGGCGTCCACGGAAGAGGCGATCGCACTCCTGGAAGAGGGCATCGAGATCGCGCCACTGCCGATGCTCCCCGACGATTCGAACTGAGGCGACCCAACTATTCAAATCGGCCGTTTGGCGACGATCATGTAGTTGATGTCCATGTCCCGCGACAGGCTCCACTGGTTGGAAAACGGGCTGAAGAACACGCCGGTGCGGTCGGTGACCTGCATTCCGCTCGCCTCAATCGGCTTTTCCAGTTCCTCCGGCCGCACGAGCTTCTCGTACTGATGCGTGCCGCGCGGCAGCCAGCGCAACACGTTTTCAGCGGCGAAGATGGCGAGGGCGGCGGCCTTCAGTGTCCGGTTGATGGTGGCAATGAACATAAGCCCGCCCGGCCGGATCATATGGGCGCATGTCGTCACGAAGAAATCGACATCCGCGACATGCTCGACCACTTCCATGTTGAGGACGATATCGAAGCTCTCGCCAGCCTCGGCGAGCGCTTCGGCCGTTACAGCGCGGTAATCGACGTCGACACCGCTCCCCGCCGCATGCGTCCTCGCGATGCCGATATTCTTTTCCGAAGCATCAGCTCCAAGCACGTTGGCCCCCATGCGCGCCATCGGCTCGGAGAGAAGTCCGCCGCCGCAGCCGATATCGAGCAGGCGCAAGCCCTTCAGCGGCTGCGGGCTCTTTGCATCACGGCCGAAATGCTCGCAGGCCTTGTCCCGGATATAGGCCAGGCGCACAGGGTTGAACTTGTGCAGTGGACGGAACTTGCCGGTCGGATCCCACCATTCGGCTGCCATCGCCGAAAAGCGGTCTACCTCGCTCTGATCGATCGTCGTGCGTGCCGTCTCGCTCATCGCAGCTTCCTCGCCTGGTCCAGTTGCGCATCGTGCTTTCCGAAAATCGGAACCTATTTTCGGAAAGCACGATGCGCAGTTTCAAAGACTTACAGCGTCCTCTGTGCGTCCTGAAGGCCGCACTGCGCTGCAATTTGTGAAGTCGGACGATCGGCGGACGATGTCAAGGTCCTGAAGCGGCGTTCCTCAGTCCCGCGCGGGCAGGTAGTGCAGGATAACGACGCCGGACTTCAGCGGCCGGACATGAGTGAGCACCAGTTTCGTGCGTTCGGGAATATTCTGGAAGAGGGGCGTTCCTTCGCCGAGCAGCACCGGATTGATGCCGAGGCGGTATTCGTCGACCAAGCCCTTGGCTGTCAGCGTCGCCGCGAAATCGGCGCTGCCGTAGATAAAGATCGTGCCGCCGTCGCGCTGTTTCAGTTGCTCGACCTCGGCGACGGCATCGCCGGAAACGAGCGTCGTGTTGTTCCAATCGGCGCTTTGGAGAGTTCTGGAAAAGACGAACTTCTCGACGTTGTTCATGAAAGTGGCGATCTCTCCCTCGGCCGAGGGCCAGTAGGCGGCCATCAGTTCATAGGTGACGCGGCCGAAGAGAAGCGTGCCGGCTTCAAGCTGCGTCTCTCCGATATAGGCGGCAAGCTCGTCCTCGAAGACGAACCAGCCGATGTCGTGGCCGGGAGCCTCGAAGAAGCCGTCGACGCTGACCATGTCCCACATGATGACCTTGCGCATCCCACTTTCCTCTCGTCGTTTTCGGCGTTCTTCGATATTTCTCAACATGCCAAATCTAGTGCACTTTTACAATCGGTTTTATAAGGAGATCGGTTTGCGAATACAAAACGAGGATCGGCTGGGCCGTAGACGTTGTTGCTCGACCCCGTCGCCATTGGGCCGGCTCTTCCTCTCTCACGACGAACCGCCGCTCCGGGCGGAGGAGATCGCGCGACGGCTAGAGAAGGGCGTGAGCGATAACGAGTGGAACGGTCGAGGCGATGCTCATCCGGCACGTCGCCGGCTTCATCGCGCGGCCTCTGGCCTGACGGCCATTGCGCGCCGCCCCCTGATCCGCTAAGAGACGCCGCGACTTCCGCTCCCCGAGGCGGTGACTGGCCGATGTCTGAGACGTCTCTTTAAAGCTCTTCGATTGCCAGGTGCCGGCGGGGGCGATTTCCTGTCGCGCGCTCGCGCGGAAAACCTGTTGGTACGGTAGAGGCGAAATGGCACGCATCGTGATGAAATTCGGCGGGACTTCCGTCGCAGATTTGGACCGCATCCACAATGTCGCCCGCCATGTAAAACGCGAAGTCGATGCCGGCCACGAGGTTGCAGTCGTCGTTTCGGCCATGTCCGGCAAGACCAACGAACTCGTTGGCTGGGTCGACAACATGCCGAAGGTCGCCGGCTCCAACGCCCCGTTCTACGATGCGCGCGAATATGATGCGGTCGTCGCCTCCGGTGAACAGGTGACCTCGGGCCTGCTCGCCATTGCGCTGCAGTCCAAGGGCGTGAATGCCCGGTCCTGGCAGGGTTGGCAGATCCCGATCCGCACGGACAACGCCCATGGTGCCGCCCGCATTCTCGATATCGACGGCTCCGACATCATCCGCCGCATGGGTGAGGGGCAGGTGGCGGTCGTTGCCGGTTTCCAAGGGCTCGGCCCCGACAATCGCTTGGCTACGCTCGGCCGCGGTGGTTCCGACACGTCCGCCGTCGCGATCGCGGCTGCCGTCAAGGCCGACCGATGCGACATCTACACCGATGTCGACGGCGTCTATACGACCGATCCC
This sequence comes from Sinorhizobium sojae CCBAU 05684, assembly GCF_002288525.1. Lineage (NCBI taxonomy): Bacteria > Pseudomonadati > Pseudomonadota > Alphaproteobacteria > Hyphomicrobiales > Rhizobiaceae > Sinorhizobium > Sinorhizobium sojae. Next base: position 2,561,708 of record NZ_CP023067.1, on the reverse strand, counting down.
CGCGTCGAGCCGAAGGCGCGGCGACTGAAGAAGATCGCCTTCGAAGAAATGCTGGAAATGGCGTCCCTCGGCGCCAAGGTGCTGCAGGTGCGCTCCGTCGAGCTCGCGATGGTGCACAAGGTGCGCACTTTCGTGCGCTCGTCTTTCGAGGATCCCGATGCGCCGGGCATGGGTGACCTTCTGAACCCGCCCGGAACGCTGATTTGTGATGAGGATGAGATCGTGGAACAGGAAGTCGTAACCGGCATTGCCTATGCCAAGGATGAAGCCCAGATCTCGCTGCGCCGCCTGGCCGACCGGCCGGGTGTCTCCGCCGCGATCTTCGGGCCGCTCGCGGAAGCGCATATCAATGTCGACATGATCGTTCAGAACATTTCGGAAGACGGCTCCAAGACGGACATGACCTTCACGGTGCCGTCCGGCGACGTCAACAAGGCGCTGAAGGTGCTTTCCGAAAGCAAGGAGACGATCGGCTACGACGTGGTTCAGTCGGAATCCGGTCTCGTCAAGGTCTCCGTCATCGGCATCGGCATGCGCAGCCATGCGGGTGTCGCCGCCTCGGCCTTCCGGGCGCTCGCCGAGAAGGGCATCAACATCAAGGCGATCACCACCTCTGAAATCAAGATTTCCATCCTGATCGACGGACCTTATGCCGAATTGGCCGTTCGCACTTTGCATTCCGTCTACGGTCTGGATAAGAGTTAAACAGCAGGCATTCGATTTGGGATTCGCGGCTGTTGGCGGTCGCGACAGCCCGTCTTATGCCGACATTTATTCTTTGTCGGGAGACCCCACGCGATGAGAGACCTTTCCGCGGGTCCGCGCGTTCTCCTCAAGCGGTTGCGCGAGCTCATGGCGGAACCGCTCGAGCCGCAGGAGCGCCTTGACCGGATCGTGCGCCAGATAGCGCAGAACATGGTCGCGGAAGTGTGCTCCGTCTACGTGCTGCGCTCAGACGGAGTGCTGGAGCTCTACGCGACCGAGGGACTGAACAAGACCGCCGTACACCTGGCGCAGTTGAAGATGGGCCAAGGCCTCGTCGGAACGATTGCCGCCTCGGCGCGCCCGCTCAATCTCTCCGATGCGCAATCGCATCCCGCCTTCACCTATCTGCCGGAGACCGGAGAGGAGATCTACCACTCCTTCCTCGGCGTGCCGATCCTGCGCACCGGGCGCGCGCTCGGCGTCCTCGTCGTGCAGAACAAGGCGCAGCGCAACTACCGCGAGGACGAGGTCGAGGCGCTCGAGACGACAGCTATGGTGCTGGCCGAGATGGTTGCGACCGGCGAGCTCAAAAAGATTACAAAGCCTGGACTGGAGCTCGACCTTTCCCGCCCCGTTGCGATCGAAGGCAACAGCTATGGGGAGGGGATCGGTTTAGGCTACGTGGTTCTGCACGAGCCGAGGATCGTCGTCACCAACCTGCTCAACGAGGATACGGAACACGAGCTGCAGCGCCTGGCGGAAGCGCTCGGCTCGCTGCGGATCTCGATCGACGACATGCTTTCGAGGCGCGAGGTGTCGATGGAGGGCGAGCACCGGGCCGTGCTCGAGACCTACCGGATGTTCGCCCATGACCGCGGCTGGGTGAGGAAGCTCGAGGAAGCGATCCGTAACGGCCTGACGGCGGAGGCCGCGGTCGAGCGGGTGCAGAGCGAGACCAAGGCGCGGATGATCCGCCTGACAGATCCTTACCTGCGCGAGCGCATGCACGATTTCGACGATCTTGCCAATCGGCTTCTGCGCCAGCTTTCGGGCTATGGCGCCAAGTTATCGGCGGCGGATTTTCCGAATGATGCGATTATCGTGGCGCGCGCCATGGGCGCCGCCGAACTGCTCGACTACCCGCGTGAGAACGTGCGCGGGCTGGTGCTGGAGGAGGGAGCGGTCACGAGCCATGTGGTGATCGTCGCGCGCGCGATGGGCATTCCGGTCGTCGGACAGGCGGCAGGCGCCGTGGCGCTTGCCGAAAATCGCGACGCGATCATCGTTGATGGCGATGATGCCAAGGTCCATTTGCGCCCGGTCGCGGACTTGCAGCGTTCCTACGAGGAAAAGGTGCGCTTCCGTGCTCGCCGGCAGGCGCAGTTCCGGGCACTCAAGGACGTCGAGCCGCTGACGAAGGACGGCAAGCGCATTACACTGATGATGAATGCCGGTCTGCTGGTGGATTTGCCGCATCTGAACGAGGCCGGCGCAGAAGGGATCGGCCTTTTCCGGACTGAACTCCAGTTCATGATCGCCTCCACCATGCCGAAGGCAGAGGAGCAGGAGGCTTTCTACTGCGATGTTCTGAAGCAGACAGGCGGCAAACCGGTGACCTTCCGTACGCTCGATATCGGCGGCGACAAGGTGGTTCCCTATTTCCGCGCGGCGGAAGAGGAAAACCCTGCGCTCGGTTGGCGTGCCATCCGGCTTTCGCTCGATCGGCCGGGGCTGCTGCGTACCCAGTTCCGGGCGATGCTGCGGGCCTCCGCCGGCGGCGAACTCAAGCTGATGTTGCCGATGGTGACGGAGGTTGCGGAGCTCAAGGCGGCGCGCCAGCTTCTGCAGAAGGAAATCGAAAGGGAGTCGAAGCTCGGAGAACAATTGCCGCGCAAGCTGCAGTTCGGGGCGATGCTCGAAGTGCCGGCGCTGCTGTGGCAGCTCGACGAGCTGATGGCCGAAGTGGATTTCGTCTCGGTCGGATCCAACGATCTCTTCCAGTTCGCCATGGCGGTGGATCGCGGCAATGCCCGGGTCTCCGACCGCTTCGACGCGCTCGGCCGGCCGTTCCTGAGGATCCTTCGCGACATCGTGCGCGCGGGCGAGCGCAACGAGACGCCGGTGACGCTCTGCGGCGAGATGGCAAGCAAACCGCTCTCGGCCATGGCCCTGCTCGGCCTCGGCTTCCGCTCGGTGTCTATGTCGCCGACGGCCGTGGGTCCGGTGAAGGCAATGTTGCTCGCGCTCGATGCGGCAAAGCTGGCCGAAGTGCTCGATGCGCAGCTGGACGACGTGAAATCCGAGACGTCGATCCGCCAGATCCTCGTCGATTTCGCTGCCGAAAACGGCATACCGGTATAGATTGAATGACAGCGTCTTGTGCTCGTCCGGACGGGGTCCCGGGCGGGCGAGCGCATTTGGAGTGACAGTGGCAAAGCTTCCCCTTGAAAAGATGCGCGAACTCGAACGACGATTCGGCGAAATCGAGGCTCGCATGTCCGCCGGGCCCTCGGCCGACGTCTATGTGAAGCTCGCGTCGGAATATTCCGAACTAGAGCCCGTGGTGACGAAGATCCGCGCCTATCACAAGGCCGAGGACGAGCTTGCCGACATCGATGCTTTGCTTGACGACCGGTCAACGGACAAGGACATGCGCGATCTTGCGGAGATGGAGCGCCCGGAGCTCGAGGAAACGATCGAAGCGCTCGAGCAGGAAATCCATATACTGTTGCTTCCGAAGGATGCGGCAGATGAGAAAAGCGCGATTCTCGAGATCCGCGCCGGCACCGGCGGCTCGGAAGCGGCACTCTTTGCTGGCGATCTCTTCCGCATGTACGAGCGGTACGCCGCGAGCAAAGGCTGGCGCGTGGAGGTGCTTTCGGCAAGTGATGGCGAAGCCGGCGGCTACAAGGAAATCATCGCGACCGTCTCGGGGCGCGGTGTTTTCTCGCGGCTGAAATTCGAATCAGGCGTCCATCGGGTGCAGCGCGTGCCGGAGACGGAGGCGAGCGGCCGCATTCACACGTCGGCGGCAACCGTGGCGGTGCTTCCAGAGGCCGAGGAGATCGACATAGAGATCCGGCCGGAGCATATCCGCATCGACACGATGCGCTCATCAGGCGCCGGCGGCCAGCACGTCAATACGACGGACTCGGCCGTCCGCGTCACGCATCTGCCGACCGGCATCGTGGTTACGAGTTCGGAGAAGTCGCAGCACCAGAACCGAGCCAAGGCGATGCAGGTGCTGCGTTCGCGGCTTTACGACATGGAACGCCAGCGCGCCGAAAACGAGCGCTCCACCGATCGCAAGAACCAGGTCGGCTCCGGCGACCGCTCGGAGCGCATTCGCACCTACAACTTTCCGCAGGGCCGGGTGACCGATCACCGCATCAACCTGACGCTCTACAAGCTCGACCGGATGATGGAAGGCGAGATCGACGAGGTGGTGGACGCGCTTCTGGCGGACTACCACGCAAGCCAGCTCGCGCTCCTCGGCGAGAAGCAGAACTGAGCGGCGATGGGCGAGACGTTGGACAGCCTGCTTGCCGAAAGCCGCGACCGGTTGAAGACCGCCGGCATCGAAGGCGCGGCGCTTGATGCCCGTCGTCTCGTTTCGGGACTGCTCGGCCTGTCTCCTGCCGAACTGATGACGCGCGGCCGCCATCCGGTAAGCGGCGCCGACATCGCGCGCATCCGGGACGCAGTTCGGCGCCGCGTCGCCCGCGAGCCGGTCTATCGTATCCTGGGCGAACGCGAATTCTCAGGCTTAACGCTCAAGCTGTCTAAGGAAACGCTTGAGCCGCGGCCAGATACGGAAACCCTCGTGGATTGCATCATCCCCCACGTGCGGCGGATCTCCGCGCAAAAGGGACGCTGCCGGATAATCGATCTCGGCACCGGAACCGGAGCGATCTGTCTTGCACTTCTCGCGTCGGTACTTGACGCGCGCGGACTTGGTACTGATATCTCAGAGGACGCCTTGGCGACGGCACAGGAAAATGCCGAGCGGAACGGCCTCGCCGAACGCTTCGATACCCTTCGAAGCAGCTGGTTCGGAGCCGTGGAGGGACGGTTCGACGTCATCGTCTCAAATCCGCCGTATATCAGGTCCAATGTCGTCGATAAGCTTGAGCCGGAAGTGAGATTCCACGATCCGGCCGCCGCACTTGACGGCGGAGATGACGGGCTTGATGCCTATCATGCCATCGCTCTTCACGCGGGCCGCCATCTTGAGGCGGGCGGTGTAATAGGCTTGGAAATCGGTTTCGACCAGAAGCAGGCAGTCACGGCGCTCTTCGTGGCGCGTGGGTTCTGTCTGCTTGAGAGCGCGAAGGATCTCGGCGGCAACGACCGGGTCCTGGTGTTCGAGCAGGACGCTGAACGCGGCACCAAGCGTTGAAAAAATGCTGCACCGGCGTCTCTCTTTTCTTGAAGAGCAAAGAAAGGGCTTGGAATCCCAAAGGAAGCGGGCTAGTTTGCGCCCGCGCACTGGGCAGAGGGTCATGGACCGGAGATTCGGTCCAGTATGACCTGGCCACGGGGATTGCTCTCAAGAAAGAGTTGCTAGGGTTCGACAGTGCCTTGTGCGGGTACCTGTTAATTTGACGTCAGCCGGCGCCGAGATCGCGAACAGACGGTCTGTTGCGGCGCGTGTTTTCTCTGGCGCGGGCAGAGCCGGCCGGGATGCGGAACCATATGATCATTATAGAGAAAATTCGGGTGAATGGACTATGAGGCCAGGACAGCAAAACAAGCGCGGCCGTGGGCGGAACAACAATAATAACAACAACAACAACAACGGGAGTGGCAACCGCAAGGGCTCCAATCCCTTGACGCGCACCTATGACAGCTCCGGCCCGGACGTGAAAATTCGCGGTACAGCCCAGCATATAGCGGAAAAATATGCAGCGCTCGCGCGTGATGCCCAGAGTGCCGGCGATCGCGTCATGGCCGAAAACTACCTCCAGCACGCCGAGCACTACAATCGCATCATCGCGGCAGCGCAGGCACAGATGCAGGATCGCTTCCAGCGGGACGACCGCCAGGATCACCAGGATCGCGATCCGACCGACCGAGAGCAGGACGATCTGGACCAGGATCAGGCCTTTGCGGAACCGGCGCCGGTGGCCGAAACGCCCGCAAGCGAGCCGCAGTCGGTGGTTGACGGTTCCGGACCGCAGCCGGTGATCGAAGGTGTGCCTGCCGAAGTCGCTTTGGAAGAGGAAACGCAATCCGGACGGGCTTCATCGCGCCGCCGTAGCGCGTCGCGGCCGCGCCGGCCACGTCGCAACGCCTCGGAAGAGGGCGCAACCGGTGAAACGCCGGCGGGCGAGTCGGCGGCGATGGCGGCGTCGGAATAAAGACAGCTACACATCTCAAGCAAAGCCCGGTCTCATGGCCGGGCTTTCTGTTTCGGGCGCTAGCTGTAGAGCGCCTACTGCATGTCTCCTTGAATCGACTGATTCAAGGACAAAGATATGCAGCAATTCGAAGCGCTACAGCGACCTTTGTGCGTCTGAAAAGACGCTGGGCGCCGTTGCGCTTCACTGTGCCTTCAGCAGCGCCGGAATCCCTCCCTTTCCCGCAAATCCGATTTCGGAAGAGCGGTCGTATACCACCTTTAATTTCCGAAAACGCTGCCCCATATTCCCCTTCGAAGACTTGATCCCGCGCAAGGCGAGGACGAGGTGACGATGACAGGCTTGCCGATGCGGGAGCCTGATCCTGAAACACCGGCCAGTGCCACGATGAGGGCTTGCCGGGCTATGGAGGTAAGTTATGAACATCGAAAAATATTCCGAGCGCGTGCGCGGTTTCCTGCAATCGGCGCAGACCTTTGCCCTTGCGGAGGGACATCAACAATTCACGCCGGAGCACGTTCTCAAGGTCTTGCTCGATGACGACCAGGGCATGGCGGCGTCGCTCATCGAGCGCGCCGGCGGCGACGCTCGCGAAGCGCGGACGGGTACCGCTCAGGCGCTGGCAAAGCTCCCGAAGGTGACCGGCGGTAGCGGTTCCGTCTATCTTTCACAGCCGCTTGCCAAGGTGTTCACCACTGCCGAGGAGGCGGCGAAAAAAGCCGGCGACAGCTTCGTCACCGTCGAGCGGCTGCTCCTGGCCCTCGCGGTCGAGAGTTCGGCCTCCACTGCTTCGATCCTCTCGAAGGCTGGCGTGACGCCGACGAAACTCAACCAGGTGATCAACGACATTCGCAAAGGCCGGACGGCCGACAGCGTGAATGCCGAACAGGGCTTCGACTCCCTGAAGAAATACGCTCGCGATCTGACCGCGGAAGCGCGCGACGGCAAGCTCGATCCGGTGATCGGCCGTGACGACGAAATCCGCCGCACGATCCAGGTGCTCTCGCGCCGTACGAAGAACAATCCGGTGCTGATCGGTGAGCCCGGCGTCGGCAAAACGGCAATTGCCGAGGGGCTGTCACTCCGCATCGTCAATGGCGACGTGCCCGAAAGCCTCAAGGATAAGCGGCTCATGGCGCTCGACATGGGGGCGTTGATCGCCGGCGCGAAGTTCCGCGGCGAATTCGAAGAGCGGCTGAAGGCGGTGCTGAACGAGGTACGTTCCGAGGAGGGCGAGATCATCCTCTTCATCGACGAGATGCATACGCTCGTCGGCGCCGGCAAGGCGGACGGTGCGATGGACGCGTCGAACCTCCTGAAACCGGCGCTGGCACGCGGCGAACTGCACTGCGTCGGTGCGACGACGCTTGACGAATATCGCAAGCATGTCGAGAAGGATGCGGCCCTTGCCCGGCGTTTCCAGCCGGTCTTCGTCGACGAGCCAACGGTCGAGGATACGATCTCGATCCTGCGCGGGCTCAAGGAGAAGTACGAGCAGCACCACAAGGTGCGGATATCCGATTCGGCACTGGTCTCGGCCGCGACCCTTTCCAACCGCTACATCACCGACCGGTTCCTGCCGGACAAAGCGATCGACCTCATGGACGAGGCCGCATCGAGGCTCCGAATGCAGGTTGATTCAAAGCCCGAGGAGCTTGACGAGCTCGACCGGCGTGTCATTCAACTGAAGATCGAGCGCGAAGCCTTGAAAAAGGAGACCGATGCCTCCTCCATGGATCGCCTGGAAAAGTTGGAGCTTGATCTGGCAGCGCTCGAGGAGCAGGCGGCGACACTGACGGCGCGGTGGCAGGCGGAGAAGCAAAAGCTCGGCCGCGCCGCCGATCTCAAGAAGGAGCTCGACGAAGCGCGCAACGAGCTACAGATCGTCCAACGCAAGGGCGAATTCCAGCGGGCCGGAGAACTCGCCTATGGCGTCATCCCGAATTTGGAGAAGGAACTCGCCGAGGCGGAGAGCCAGGACGCTTCGAGCGCCAACGCCATGGTGCAGGAGGTGGTGACGCCGGACCATATCGCCCACATCGTTTCGCGCTGGACCGGCATTCCCGTCGACAAGATGCTCGAAGGCGAGCGGGAAAAGCTGCTCCGGATGGAGGACGAGCTGGCGAAGTGGGTCGTCGGCCAGGGCGATGCGGTTCAGGCCGTGTCGCGAGCGGTTCGCCGCTCTCGCGCCGGGCTTCAGGACCCCAACCGGCCGATCGGTTCCTTCATCTTCCTCGGCCCAACCGGCGTCGGTAAGACGGAGCTCACCAAGGCGCTTGCCCGGTTCCTCTTCGACGACGAGACCGCGCTGATGCGGATCGACATGTCGGAATATATGGAGAAGCACTCGGTCGCCCGGCTGATCGGCGCGCCGCCCGGCTATGTCGGTTACGAGGAGGGGGGAGCGCTTACCGAATCTGTTCGCCGCAGGCCTTATCAGGTGGTGCTGTTCGACGAGATCGAGAAGGCGCATCCGGACGTCTTCAACGTGCTGCTGCAGGTGCTCGACGATGGGCGGCTGACCGACGGTCAGGGTCGCACCGTCGATTTCAAGAACACGATGATCATCATGACGTCGAATCTTGGGTCGGAGTATCTGACAGGTCTTGGCGAAGACCAGGACAGCGATGTCGTGCGCGAGCAGGTGATGGAGGTGGTGAGAGCCGCCTTCCGGCCGGAATTTCTGAACCGCGTCGACGAGATCATTCTGTTCCACCGGCTGCGGCGTGCGCAAATGGGAGCCATCGTCGACATCCAGCTCGCAAGACTGCGCAAGCTGCTCGCCGAACGCAAGATTACGATCGAACTCGAAGACGCGGCGAGGGACTTCCTCGCCGAGCGGGGCTATGACCCGGCCTACGGGGCGCGGCCCTTGAAACGGGCGATCCAGAAATATGTTCAGGATCCGCTGGCGGAGAAGATGCTGCAGGGCGAGTTTCCGGACGGCTCGGCGGTCAAGATCTTCGCCGGCTCCGATCGGCTGAGCTTCAAGCGCGGCTCATCCGCAGCACAGGAAGCCGCGTAAAGCGCATGCGCTTACCGTATGAGGCCGCCCCCACCGCGGCAGCGGGGCGGCCTCTCTGCATGGGCGAATGTGGCCAGGTTACTTGCTCGCCACCTCGTTAAGATCGTCCTTGCCGAGG